>CAWHMU010000042.1:0-175249 GCA_963830365.1 uncultured Chlamydiae bacterium | reverse complement strand
ACTTGAGCTGCTTGAGCATCGAGTTGTATTCGGCGAGGCGCTTGGCGGCGCGCGCTTGACGTGCGGCGGCCTCGGCCAGCGCGGCCTCCATGGCATTGATCTCGCCGGTGTAACCCTTCACGAGCTTGTCGAGATTGGCTTTGTCCTTCTTGCATTGCTCGAGGGCGAGGTGCCTGTCGCCTGCCCCGACGCCTCCAGCTCTGCGATTCGGGCGTCTTTTGCCCTAAGTTCGTCTTTTTTACAACCTGCGGTCAGCATTAGGCTGACAGCCAACAAAAGTACCCAGCTTGCTTTCTGCATGTGCCCCTCCAAAAGGAATGTTCTCTAACGGGTCCGCCACCTTATCAAGCAGTTAGGACATGGCAAGCGCTGGATGGTATGCGAATTCCATGAAGCTACGCATTCTGAGGTGGCCCCTGCTTCTGGGGGTCAGTCTGCTCAGCTCCTGTGCGGAATGGAGCCGCAATCCAGACCGCGAGAGCGCTGGACCGAGGCCCAGGCGGACGCTTGGTACGCCGCTCAGCCTTGGCCGGTGGGCGCCAACTTCGTGCCGAGCACGGCGATCAACCAGCTCGAAATGTGGCAGGCGGATACCTACGACGAAGCGACAATCGACCGGGAGCTGGGCTGGGCGGCCGGGCTCGGCTTCAACACGACGCGCGTCTTTCTTCATGACCTGCTTTGGAAGGAAGACCCGGAGGCCTTCCTTGGGCGGGAGTCGATCGGTTTCTGGCCGTGGCGGAGCGGCACGGAATCTCGGTGATGCTGGTCTTGTTCGACGGGGTTTGGAACCCGGTTCCCGTCGCCGGCGCTCAGCCCGAGCGGACTCCGCATGTTCATAATTCTCAATGGGTTCAAAGCCCTGGCGTCGAAATCTTGGGTAACCTAGAGCGTCACGACGAGCTCGAGCCCTACGTCAAAGGGGTGATTCGGCGGTTTCGGCGGGACCCTCGCGTCCTGGTCTGGGACCTGTTCAACGAGCCCGACAATCCCAACATCTTGTCCTACGCGGATGTCGAGCTGCGCCCCGACACGAAGGCGGCGGCTGCGGTGGCCTTGCTTCGTAAGGCCTTCGTCTGGGCGCGGTCGGTCAATCCGATGCAGCCCATCACGGCAGGAGTTTGGCAGGGGAAGGCGGAGTGGGGGAACCCCGCTGGCTTGTCCCCCATGAAGTTCGTCGATCACCGAATCCGACGTCCTGAGCTTCCACAGCTACGACCCGCCCGAGCTGGTCACCGACCAGGTCGCGGACCTGCAACGATACGGTCGGCCGCTGCTCTGCACCGAGTACATGGCTCGTTCGGCTGGGAGCACCTTCCAGGGGGTCTTGCCCATCTTCGACCAAGCGGGCGTCGGCGCCTACAACTGGGGGCTCGTCAGCGGCCGGTCGCAGACGATTTACAGCTGGGGTTCTTCGTTCCGATGGACTCCGCCAACGCCGAATCCCTGGTTCCACGACGTCCTATACCCCGACGGGACGCCGTACGATAACGAGGAAGCAGACCTCATTCGGCAGCTCACCGGCCCCTAGCGGCTGCGCCGGCAAGGGCGGCGCCGCTCGTCCTTGGAGAGCTCGCCCCGGCGCAGCTGGCGATACATAACGAGGGCGTCGCGTAAGATGGTGAGCGCGTCGTCGGGCTCGTGCATGTCCTCGACGACGACCTGCTTGTTCTCGAGCACCTTGTAGTCCTCGAAGAAGCGCTGGATCTCGCGCAGCGTGTGGTCGGGCAGCTGGGTGCGCTTGGTCGTAGTCTGGAAGACGCGGGTCGGGCGCTGACGGCGATGATCTTGTCGTCGATGCCCTTGTCGTCGCGCATCCGCATCACGCCGATGGCGCGCGGCGCCGCACGACGGTCAGCGGGTGCACCGGCTCCTGCCCGAGGACCAGCGCGTCGAGCGGGTCGCCGTCGTCGCAGAAGGTGCGGGGCACGAAGCCGTAATTGGCCGGGTAGTAGACCGCGCTGTACAGCACGCGGTCCAGCCGCAGCAGCCCGGATCTCCTTGTCGAGCTCGTACTTGTTCTTGCTGCCCATCGGCACTTCGATGACGACGGGAAGGTCTTGCCGATTCGAGGTGGTCGTCGACGTAGACGTCGTGCCAGGGATGCATACAGGGAGGATTGTCGCTTATATCACCCCTCTGGCGCCTGGGGCCAGGAGCGGTTTCTGGATTGTTCGGGGACGTAAGAAGTGAAACTGCGACGCAGGTTTCGCTGGTTCCGGCTTCTCGCTCCTTCCATGCTGTCCGCATCATGCCAGCGAAAATTAAGCAGACCGTTGGCCTGGCCGGGGATACGACGCTGCTCGACGGTTACGCACCCCTGCCCAGGACCTACGATGAGCTTTTCGAGGCGACGGAAGTCCCGCGAAGAGGTCGCCGACCTGGTGGCGGAGCTCGACCAGCTCGGCCGGCTCAAGTTCATGACCAGGCAGCGGCTCGCCGAAGGCGCGCTGTTTCGCGGGGGGGTCACGTTTTCGGTCTATTCCGATTCGAAGGGGCAAGAGAAATCTTCCCCTTCGACCTGATTCCGCGCGTGATCGCCGCATCCGAGTGGCAGCACGTCGCCACCGGTCTCGAACAGCGCATCAAGGCGCTGAATCACTTCCTGGCCGATGTCTACGGAGACCAGGCGATCCTCAACGCGGGCGTCATCCCGCGCGACTTCGTCGAAGGCTCGAAGGGCTACCGACCGGAACTCAAGGGCATCCGGCCGCCCAAGGACGTCTGGGTCCACATCGCCGGCGTCGACCTGATCCGCGACGGCGAGGGTCGCTTCGTCGTTCTCGAAGACAACCTCCGCGTGCCGTCCGGTGTCTCGTACGTGCTCGAGAATCGCGAGACGATGAAGAAGCATCTATCCCGAGATCTTTCGCGACACGTCGGTCGCTGCCGTCGAGAGCTATCCCCACAAGCTGCGCGAAGCGATGAACGCGGTGGCTCCGGGCGAGGGGGGCCGCAACCGCATGGTCGTGCTGACGCCCGGCCCCTACAACTCCGCCTACTTCGAGCACAGCTACCTCGCGCGGCGCATCGGCTGCGAACTCGTCCAGGGCAGCGACCTCTTCGTCGACGACCGGCGCGTGTATGCGAAGACGACTCACGGACCGGCGCCGATCGACGTCATCTATCGGCGAATCGACGACGAGTTCCTCGACCCCGACGTGTTTCGCAAGGACAGCTTGCTCGGCGTGCCCGGATTGATCGGCGCCTGGGCGGCCGGAAACGTCGCCGACCTGAATGCGTCGGCAACGGCGTGGCGGACGACAAGGGCGTGTACCCGTTCGTGCCCGACATGATCCGCTTTCTACCTCGGGGAGGAAGCCGATCCTCCCCCAGGTCGAGACCTACGTCTGCGCGCGCCAGACGACTGCCAGTACGTGCTCGAGACCTCGGGACGCTGGTCGTCAAAGCGGTCGACGGATGCGGCGGCTACGGGATGCTGTTGGGCCCCGCGCGAGCCGAAGCGAGATCGCGAGTTCGCCGAAAAGATCCGCGACACCCCGAGGGCTACATCGCGCAGCCGGTCGTCGAGCTGTCGACCTGCCCAACCTGGGTCGATGGGGAGCGGCGACTCGGCGGGTGGACCTCCGGCCCTTCGTCGTGACCGGCAAACGGAGCTGGGTTTTGCCAGGCGGATTAACCCGGGTTGCGCTCAAGGCCGGGTCTTACGTCGTGAACTCGAGCCAAGGCGGTGGGTCGAAGGACACCTGGGTACTGGAGGGGCCCTCAATATGATTTCCCGGGTTGCGGGCAACTGCTTCTGGCTCAACCGCTACATGGAACGGGCGGGGAGCATGGCGCGCCTTTTGCGGGTGAATCGCGCGTTCGTGCCCGGGGTCGACTTGCCACATCTGCATCGCTGGCATCCGATGATCGTCGTCGCTGGCGAGGAAGAGCAATACCTTCGCCACTTTGGCGAGGACGAGAACGGTGAGACGGTTCAGGAATATCTAACCTGGGACAGTCGGAACACGACGTCCGTGGTTGAGTCGGTGCGCTGGGCGCGGGAGAACGCTCGGACGGCGCGCGAGATCGTGAGCTCGGAGATGTGGGAGACGCTCAACTCCCTCTGGCACTGGCTTCAGGGTGGGCCCGGGCGCCGCCTCTATCGCTCCGACCGAGACCATTTCTATCAGCACATCCGAGCGATGGGCGAGCTCTTCCATGGGCAGGCCGACGAAACCATGCTCAACGGCGAACCCTTGGCGTTCATGCGTCTCGGGCGATATCTCGAGCGAGCCGGGCAGACCGCGCGTCTGATGGACGTGCACTACCACACATTCCCTGACGAGGGCGCCATCGATGACCCCATTCGCCTCGCACAATGGTCTGCCTTGCTCGCATGCTGTTCCGCGACCGAGCCGTTTCAAAAGCGCTCGTTCGGCACGCCGACCGCTCGGGAGGTCGTAGGCTTTCTGCTCTTTGAGCCGATCTGCCGCGTTCCGTGTCCCATTGCCTGCGCGCCGCACGCCATTCCCTGGTTCAGGTTCGCGGGTATGGGTCGAATCGTATCGGGAATGGTGTCAACCGCCCTTTTGGAGGCGCTGCTGAGCCATGTCGCCTTGCGGGAAGGTCAAAACCATCATCGGAGCGGATCTCCACGATGAGCTGACATATCTGGTGGAATCGCTGACCGACCTTTGCGCTTCGATCGAGCAGGAGTTTTTCCAGTCGACCGCGCTCCAGGCTCAGATTCTTGGGGAGGACCAGAGTGCAGCAGCTCAACAGTGATCTCCTCGCGATTTCTTTTGACAGCCCGGCTTCCCCGACAATCCACTTCAAGAAGGGAAACCGACCCGACGGTTGGGGTTTCGCCTGGTATCCGAGGGATGGCGTCGGCGCATCGGTGCTCAAGGATCCCCACGTCGAATACGACACGGCGGTCGCCACGGCGGTCCAGCGCTGGGATCGTTTTCGGTCGAGTGTCTTTGTTTGCCACAGTGGCACTCATCGCGGGCGATCATTCACCGACACCCATCCGTTTGTGCGCAGCCATGCGGGACGCGACTGGATATTTGCACACAACGGAGACCTCGGGCGGAATCTGAGCGTGACGTTGCCGCTCGACGAGCGACTCGGCTTCGAACCTGTCGGTCATACCGATTCGGAGCACGCACTGTGCTGGTTGATGGGTCAGGTTCGCGCCTCACAGGGGCGCGTAGCTTTGCCGATCTTGGCTGGCAGACCGTCGGTGCTTGGCTGCGGAGCTCAATCGACTTGGGACGCTCAACTTATCTGGAGCGACGGGCTGCACGTCGTCGCCTATCACGATCAGACCGGTTTCAACGAGTTACACTATCTTCGGCGCCCCCCGCCCCCGTCTGCGAGCTCGAGTCGGACCTTCCTCGAGCTCGACCTCTCGAACGCGCTCGACGAGAATCGCACGTCGACGGTCGTGTCGACGCGCCCGCTCTCGGCCGAGGCCTGGTCGCAGCTCAAACCCGGAGAGATGCGGGTCATCAGTCGCGGGCAAGTGATCGAGACGGGAGAAAGGGCTCAGCAGCAGCCGCGTTCCTCGGCACGGACTGGCGCGCCCAGTTGGGTTCAGGCCAAGTCGGACGCACCTCGCGTGAAGGCGACACCGGCCGCACGTTCTTCGGATTCGATGCCGGCGCCCGGCTTGCCGACTCTCGCGGCCCAGAAGGGCAACTGGCACACCTATGACATCACGCACGAGACGGTCTATCGCTACCAAACGCCGGTCGAAACCTCGTCGCACACCGTGCGCCTTCAACCGGTCCGCGATCTCACCCAAGACGTGCTCGAATACAAGCTTGAGATTTCCCCACCGGGGCAGGCGTATTCGTACGAGGATGTCTTTGGCAACCACGTGCTGAGCTTTCAAATCAACCAGCCTTACACCGAGCTTTGGGTGCGATCTCATTCGAAGGCCCGGGTCTTCCACGTCGACACGCACTCTGCGCTTCCAAGCACGAGCATCCCGCTGGTTTGGATGCCTTGGCAGCGTCAGATGATGAACCCGTTCTTGCTGCCGCCCGAGCTTCCGGAAACGGAGCTGCGCGAGCTTTCCGGGTTTGGGATGAGCTTTGCGGCGCGCCGCTCGTACGATCTTCTCGAGACGCTCATCGACCTGAATGAAGTACTGCACCGCGACTTCAAATACATTCCAGGCGCGACCACGCTCGAGACTTCACCGTTCGACGTCTTCCAAGAGCGGCGCGGTGTCTGTCAGGACTTCGCGAACTTGTTCATCTGCCTCGCGCGCTTGCTTGGTGTTCCGGCGCGCTATCGAGTGGGCTACATTCACACCGGCGCGGCCTACCACAATCAGATTCAATCCGAAGCCTCCCATGCATGGGCGGAGGTTTACTTGCCCTCGGTGGGTTGGCGGGGCTTCGACCCGACCAACGGCTGCCTGGTCGACCTCGATCACATTCGCGTCGCGACGGGGCGAAACTACCGCGATGCCACCCCCACGGCGGGAACTCTCTACGCAGGGGGGCACGGCGAGCGACTCGACGTTTCGGTGCGCGTCACACGGATAGATGAGGCGCCACCGGACGAACCGCAGCAGTCGCAACAGGCGCAGCAATAGAGCCTCTCCGCGGGACGATGTTGCCCGGCAGACATGCCGACGAAACCAAATAGAAATCACACACGCCCCTCAAACCTGCTACTCCAGATCCCATGAGGATCGCGGTTGACCATCTGACCGAGTATCGGTACGAGCGTCCGGTAGGATTCGGCGAGCATTCGCTGTACCTGCGCCCGCGCGAAAGCCAGACGGTCCACGTCGCCTCGTTCGCGCTTGATTGCGCGCCGCAGGCCAAGGTCCGTTGGATGCGCGACTGTTTCAACAACGTCGTGGCCGTGGCGAGCTTTGGTCTCGCCGAGGCGCCCTTGCTCTCTTTCCATTGCCGGATGGCGTTCGACGTCGTCGAAGAGAACCCGTTCGATTTCATCCTGGAGCCCCGCGCGCACGAGTTTCCGTTCCGCTACGACGATCGCGAGAAGAGTGCGCTCCGGCCGTACCTCGAGCCCGAGGAATCGGAGCGCTGGAAGATCTTGGATTGGATCCGCGGCACGGCCGGTCTTTCGGCGCAGAGCCGGGACACGATTTCGTTTCTCACGGACCTCAACCTCGCCATTCATCGGAACATCGCCTATCAGCGTCGCGACGAGGAAGGAACGCAGAGCGCAAACGACACGGTCGGGCTTGGCAGCGGGTCTTGCCGCGACATGGCCGAGCTGCTGGTCGCATCGAGCCGACAACTCGGTCTCGCTGCGCGGTTCGTGAGCGGGTATGTATATGAGCCCCCACCTCTGGACGGAACAGCGGGGTTCAACCGTGCAGCCGGCTCGATGCACGCCTGGGCCGAGGTGTATCTCCCGGGCGCGGGCTGGCGTGGCTTCGACCCCACCAACGGGATCCTCACCGACCACCGCTTCCTGCCCGCCGCCGTGGCGAACCGTCCGGAATGGGTCAATCCGATCCAAGGGCAGTATCTCCACCCCGGCCGGGTCGCCTCCGAGATGAGTGTGCGCCTGACCGTCAGCGGCGACGTGTGACCACGGGAGTCGACGAGCTGGCGCGCAAGATCGAGACCCTACTCGATGCGCAGGAGCTTTCGCTCACCATGGGAGGAGAGCCCACGTTCATCCCGGAGAAACCCGACGCACCGGAATGGAACCAAGAGGCCCTTGGGACAGAGAAGCTCGGCTACGCCAGGCGACTCGCCTCCCGATTGCTCCTAGAGCTCTACCCCGGCGGGCTGGTCATGCAGGTCCATGGAAAGCACTACCCGGGCGAGCCTCTTGCGCGATGGGTGGTGCTGACGCTCCATCGACACGACGGACGGCCCTTTTGGCGCCATCCCGAGCTCTTCCTGCTCGACGATGTGAAGGGTTCGAACCGCGCTGAAGACGGGCGGCGATTCATGGAGGCGCTCGCTGAAGCCCTCGGGCTTGGCGGCCGCGCCATCCCTTGCGTCGAAGAGGACGCGCGCGAATTTCCCCACGGCTGGGCGCTCCCGCTCGATTGGGCCGATGACGGCTGGGCATCCGATGACTGGCCGTTTTCTGCGACGGATCCAATCGTCGCCGTTTCCGGAAAGAGCCCGCTCGGCCTGCGCTTGCCACTGGGCGACCTCGAGGAACATCACTTCCGGCGCGCGCTCACCGTGGAGGTCCATGACGGTGTGCTAGATGTCTTCATTCCACCGCTCGAGCTCGAGGCTTTTGCCGCACTGGTGGAGGTGGTCGAGCGTGCTGCGGTGAGCACGGGAACCGAAGCGCTGGTGATCTGCGGGTACCGACCTACCGGCCCATCTGCGGTCACTGCGCTCGGACTTGCGGCGGACCCGGGCGTCCTCGAAGTGAACCTGCCGCCAACGGGCTCCTGGCGGGAATACGATGACATCCTGCGTCGGGTCACCCGGGCTGCGGCGCGGGAGGGGCTCTTCCCCCTGCGCTACCATCTCAATGGTCAGGTTCAGGGGACAGGCGGAGGCGCGCACGTGCTCTTCGGAGGCCCAAGCCTCGACGAGAACCCCTTCTTCCGGCGCCCGGACCTCATCGCGAGCATCATCCGCTATTGGCAACAGCACCCGTCGCTTTCGTATTTCTTCTCCGGTCAGTATGTCGGACCGGGGTCGCAGGCGCCTCGAGCTGACGAGACCTTGGTCGGCAAGCTCTACGAGCTCGAAACGGCCTGCTTGGGGATCGACTTGCTCGAGGAGCCTCCGGATCGCGTTTTTTTCGACCGACTGTTTCGCAACCTGATGACCGACAGCGGCGGCAACACGCACCGAGCGGAGATCTGCGTCGACAAGCTCTGGAACTTCGACTCCCCGACGGGCCTCCAGGGTTTGATCGAGCTTCGTGCGTTCGCAACCTTGCCCGAGGTCGACCAGCAGTCGCTCGCAGCGCTGTTCGTTCGAGCGATCCTCGCGATGCTTGCGACCAGGCCCCGTATCGAGCCCCTCGTTCGGTGGGGCGCGATGCTTCACGATGCGTACATGCTTCCGACCCTCCTCTTGCAGGACCTGCGAGCGATTTGCGCGGACCTGGCGGCGGCGGGGCTCCATTTTGACCCCCTCTGGTTGCAGCCACTCCTCGAGCAGCGCTTCCCCGTGCTTGGACGCTTCGGGCTCGAGAGGGGCGAGGTGCTGGTCCGGCAGGCGCTCGAGCCCTGGCCGCTCATGGCCGAAATTGCCGATGGCGGAACCACGTCGCGGGTCGTCGACAACTCCACCGACCGTATCGAGGTTTCCGCATCGCATCCGGCTGCGCTCGGGGAGAGCCGGGTCCTCGTGAACGGAGTGGCCCTTGCGATGCGCGAGATCGAAGGCACGCTCGTGGCGGGTGTGCGCTACAAGTCGGCAGGTGGCTGGCCTGCGTTCCACCCGCACATCCCGGTGCAGTCACCGTTGGAAATCGAAGTCGTCGACGGGGCGGATCGGGTCATTGCCGCCAGCCGATACTACTACTGGAACCCCGACGCTCCGCGCTACGACGGCCCGCCAGCCGATCGAGCCGAGGCGCTGGCGCGTCAGCTTGCAAGATGGCGGCCATCGAAGCGGCGCCTGGGCACGACGCGCATCCCCAATGAGCCGGTCTACTCTGCCGAGAACCACTACACGCTCGACCTTCGACGGCAGCCGCCCGGCCGATGAGCGTGTTCGCTAGCCGTCGACTAGACGAACGGACGGTGAAGGAACCGGCAACTTCGGCAGCTTGATGAAGGCGGCATTAAGGCTGTCCTGCCATGCGCGCCGGAGCTCGCGCAAGTAGTCGTCGTCTTCGCCAAAGGTCACCTGGCTCCCGGAACGCTGCGTCCCGGCGGAGTAGAGCAAGAGGTCGATCGGCGGGCCCACGCTCGCGTTGCTTCGCATGGTCGAATCCATCGAGACGAGGGCACAACGGCCTGCGACTTCGAGACTGAGCTCGTGGTCGATGATGCGATCTAGGATCGGTTTGCCGTACTTGTCCTCGCCAATTTGCAGGTAGGGCGAATGACGGGAGACCGGGATGTAGTTGCCTTCTGAGTAAATGAGAAGGATCGAATGCGCCGACCCTTGGATCTGGCCGCCCAGAATGAAGCTCGCAGCCGCCTGAAACTGTTCGTCTTTCACTCGCTTGTTGTGCTTCTGCTGTTCCTCACGGCTGAGGCGGCCGATGTAGTCCGCCGCGTCGGTCAAGTGCTTCACCGTGTTCAAGCTCAGCTCTGCGCCGTCCTCCATGTCGTGGCGTAGGCGCGTCACCACCGCTCGGCTCGTCGCGAGATTGCCGGCGCTGAGCAGGGCGAAGAACCGAGTCCCGTCCCCGCAGAAGGTATGCATCTTTGCGTAGGTGCTGATGTGGTCGACCCCGGCGTTCGTTCGGGAGTCCGAGACGAAAACGAGCCCTTCATCGACTTTGACGGCCACGCAATAGGTCATGCGCAGCAAGCTAGGGGAGCAATGAGGCGACGTCAACCGTTGCAGAACGCACAAGAATGCCGGAGAGTACCCGCCGGAGATCGACTACAGATGATTTTGGATCGCTTCAAAGTAGAGGGGCGCGTCGCGGTGGTGACGGGCGCAGGGCGCGGCATCGGCCGTGGGGTGTCGATCGCCTTGGCAGAGGCGGGGGCCGATCTCGTCCTGGCAGCGCGCCGCGAGCACACCCTCCAAGAGGTCGCAAGCATCGTCGAGAAGAACGGCGGGCGGGCGCTGGTGGTGCCGACCGATGTCCTGGTGCCGGAACAGCTCGAGCGCCTCGCGGAGCGTGCGCTTGCGGAGTTTGGTGGGGTGGATTTCCTAGTGAACAACGCCGGAGGCACGCTTCCGGGGCCCGCCTTGCTATGCACCGACGATGAGCTCGACAAGGCGTTTCACTTCAACGTGACGACTGCGCTTCACATGTCGCGCGCCTTGGCCCCCTCGATGGCAGAACGCGGCCACGGGGCTATCGTCAACATCACCTCGGGCCTTTCCCATTTGGTCGACAATGGCTTCGTGGCGTACGGCACGGCGAAAGCCGCGATGTCGCACATGACGCGGCTCCTTGCGCACGAGTGGGCGCCCCACGTCCGGGTCAACGCGATTGCCGTCGGTGCGACGCAAACCGATGCGCTGGCGATGGTGACGGCCGACAAGGCGCTGGCCAAGCAGATGGAGAAGCTGACGCCGATGCGCCGGCTTGGCACCGTCGAAGACATCGGCGCCGCCGCGCTCTATTTGCTGTCCGACGCGGGAAGCTGGGTGACCGGAAAGATTCTCGAAGTCGACGGTGGCACGGTCGATTCCAACTGGCCGTTTTCGATGCCGAGCGGGCTCACCGGCCCCAAAGGGGAATGAGCCATGAAGTCTGCATGCATCGATGCGTTTTCGGACGACCCAAGCACCGTCGAGGTCCGCGAGTCCCCAGTGCCTCGGCCCGCCGCAGGCCAAGTGCGCGTCCGCATGAAGATGGCGCCGGTCAATCCTTCGGATTTCAACTACATGGATGGAATCTACGAGCGCTCGTTTGCTCGGATGATTTGGAATCGCGGGGCGGAGCGGCCGACCGACAGTCCGGGATCTTCGGAGCCGTTCCCGCGCCCGCCGTATGCCCTCGGCGTCGAAGGGCTGGGCATCGTCGAGGAGTCCGGCGGCGGTTTTCTCGGTGGCCGGCTGGTCGGGAAACGAGTCGCGGTGGTCAGCGGGCCGCCCCACGGGACCTGGCAGGAGCAAACGCTCATCGATGCACGCCGCGCGTTTCCTGTGCCGCGCTCGTTGAGCGACGCTCAGGCTTGCTCGTTTTTCGTGAACCCACTCACCGCGCTGGTGCTCGTGAGACACGTGCTTCAGGTTCCGAGAGGGTCCGTGCTGCTGCAAACCGCGGCGGGGTCTGCGCTCTCCCAGATGGTTCGGAACCTCGCCCGCGCGGATGGCTTTCGCGTCATCGACGTGGTCCGCAGCCGGTCGGGCGCAGAGCGTTTGAAGCAGGGAAACGCGAAGCACGTCGTGGCATTGGAAGACGAGGACTTGCTCGACGCCGTGCATCGCATTGTGCCCGGAGGTGTCGACTACGTTCTCGATTGCGTCGGTGGCCCGACCGGTTCGGAGGCGCTGCGAGCGCTCTCCCCGGGCGGACGCATGGTTTGTTATGGCACGTTGAGCCGCGAGCCGATCTCGCTTCCGCCGCGCGATATCATGATGCCGATGACGAGCGTCGAGGGGTTCTACTTGGCTGCGTACCTCGCCAAGCGAACGCTCTTTCAGCGCCTCGGCCTGGTCCGCAAGACCGCAAAGCTCATCGAAAGCGGCGTGCTTGGCACGCCGGTCGAACAAACCTATCGTCTGGATGCGCTACACGAAGCGCTCACGCACGCACGAAGGCCAGGGCGAGCAGGGAAGATCCTGCTCGACCTAAGTTAGGCTCCCGAGAAATGAAGCCACTGATCCTTGTTTGCACCGATTTTTCGTCCTGCTCCGAACTCGCCCTCGCGCGGGCCGCCGAGATCGCAGGGCGCGATGGAGCGCGCGTGTTCCTCATACACACCTATGATCCCAAGCGAGCGACGGGGCTGGGCAGCCCGCCGGTCGCGCCAGGCGATCGCGAGGCCTGGGACGAGAGCTCGATGCACCGGCTCAGAGAAGCCCGCCACCACTACTTCGGGCACTTGGCCGACACCGACGTGCAATACGACGCCATCCCGAGCTCGCATCCTTCGATGGCGATTTGCAAAATCGCGAAAGAGACCAGGGCCAGCCTGATCGTCGTCGGCTCGCATGGACGCACCGGTGTGTTGCGCCGCCTGCTGGGCAGCGTGGCCGAAGCCACCGTACGCCATGCGCCTTGCAGCGTGTTCGTCGTGCGCGAGCAGGTCGAACCCGGCGCTTAGCAGCTGGATGGCGCGAGCCGAAGCCGAAGCGACTCCTAGCCGAGCTTGGACTTGATGTTGGCCAGGCGCTGTTTGATCTCGTGCCCGAGCGCTTTGAGCTCCTCGCCGACCTCGTCCGCCTTCGAGTCAAAGCGTCGCTCGAAATCTGCAATGCGTGGCTGGATCTCTTCCCAGGCGTCTTTCGCGTCCATGCCGGCGAGGTGCAGCTTCACCTTGATCTCGTCTGCGGCACGCCTGAGGTCGTCGCGGGTTTCTTGAAGGTCTTGCTTCAGTGTCTTGTTTGCTTCATCGGCGCTCATGGTCGACTCCTTTGCGGGGATCGGGTTGATACCAGCAGTGCAGCGAACATGCCAAACGCGAGTCTTGGATTTTCGGGGTCTCGGCGCCAAGGAGGCGCACAATCTTCGTTTTTGGCCATGAAAGGCGCACGATTGGCGCGACCTGCTCCTTTCCGTTGGGGTTTCTCTACGGAACTGCGGGGCTCTGGCGCTACAGCCACTTGGCGCGCCGGATGCATATAACATCGCTGCATGGCGCCCAAAACATTCGGAGTTCGTTCGGGGGTTCGAGACCCTCCGCCGGATCGACACTCCGGTCGCCGGGGGCAAGGGAGCCAACCTCGGCGAGCTGACGGCCGCCGGTTTGCCCGTGCCTCCGGGCTTCGGTGATCACCGGCCAAGCGTACTTGCACACCCTCGACCTGGCGGGGTGCCGGAAGCGACTCCTCGACATCGTCGAGAACACCGACCTCGATGATTCGAGCGCACTGAAGCTCGCCGCCGACGAGTTGCCAGGCCACGGTGCGGCGCGCGGGTGTTCCAAACGACGTGCGGGCTGTCGTCATTGAAGCGTTCCAGCGGCTCGGGGAAGGGTCGCGGGTCGCGGTCCGTTCATCGGCGACCGCGGAGGACACCGCGGAAGCATCCTTCGCCGGAATGAACGAGACGTTCACCAACGTCGTGGCGGAAACCCTCAATCCAACGAATCCTCGATTGCTGGGCGTCGCTCTGGAGCGCGCGTGTCGTGGCGTACAGGCACAGCTTGGGACTGACCGACGAGCCGACCATCGCCGTCGTCGTACAACGGATGGTTGATTCGGAAGCTTCGGGAGTGATGTCACCGTCGACCCAATCTCACAGGATCATGAACGGATGCTCGTCGAAGGGGCGTGCGGGCTGCGGGGAGGTCGTGGTCGGGGGACAGGTCGAACCCGACACGTATCTCGTGGGCCGCTCACGCGACCCCGCGAAGGGCGGCGGCACCAAGTCCTCAGCGCGCGCGTCGGCTCGAAGGCGCACAAGGTGGTCCGAGACAAGCGGACGGCTCGGAGGTGAAGCTCGAAGTCCCCAAAGCGCAGCGCGAGATGCGCGTTCTCGACGATGCGCAGGTGCTCGAGATCGCCAGCCTCGGGCTTCGAATCGAACAGCACTATGGGAGCCCCCAGGACGTCGAATGGGCGTTACACGAAGGCAAGATCTACATCGTTCAGTCCCGCCCGATCACGACCCTCGTGGCGGAGCCGGGGACCCGGCTCCTGGCCGGGCTTGGCGCCTCTCCGGGCCGTGTTGCCGGCAAAGTGCGCGTCATGCGGGAGTTCCAGCCGGTTCATATGAATGCGAGCATGTCAAATGCAGAAGCGGAAAAGGAAATTGCCATTCGGAATTCCTGGCCGCATATGGGCTCTATCGACCCCGCCTGTTCTATGGTCTTTTTGACATCGTATATGGACACACCTCTAACAACTTCATCCGCACGATCCATACAGGCAATCTGCGCTATAAAGCCCATAGCAAACCCATTCTCAATACCTCTACTTTGTATGGCGAATTAGGATTCGATTTGCAACAGGCAGGATTCCTCATCCAACCCTTTCTTGGCATTCAAATTGGAAAAAATTGGCGTAAGCGAATAAACGAAAATATAGCCGGCGGCTGGGGCCTTGCAATCAATAATCGCGACTGGACCTCCACCAGCTCCCGCCTTGGCGTGCACCTCTCCACATGTAATTTTTACAATTGCGCTGAAGCCTCCCTCGATATCGCTTGGAACCAACTATGGTCAAGCCGTAAAAATTCGGCAACGGGTCGTTTTAGAGAATTTGGCGATACTTTCCGAATTTGCGGCAACAGCCTCGACAATAGTAGCTTCGACTATGCCCTCAATTTTTCGGCATGTCTTTGCGAAGGTTTCAAAGGATATCTTGAACTTAACGGTGAACAGTGGCAACACGCCCACACGATTGGCATTCTTGGTGGCATCGACTACTGTTGGTAATTGAAAGATGGCTAGCATAGTAAACATTTTTAACCGAAAAGTGTTACCTCTGTGGGCTTGTCGTTACCCACAACTATCAATCGAATATTTTAAGTCGTTTTTTGGGCCATCCTCGCCTATTCGGTCAAGAAAGCAAAAAGAGAGGAACTCCTAGGGAGTTAAATGCAATGATTCGTTTTCCCGTAGTTGCGGCTGTCTTCGCTTTCGCTCGCAAGCCTTAACTACGGGCTACAAAGAGATCGATCTGCAAGACCTCAACAGAAATCATGGCCTATGTAGCAGCAGAGAAGGTAGATTAATAAACCTTATTGTGAATATATTTCAAAGCTTTTTTGTTGGCGGAGCTTATCTCTTTGTAGCCCGTGGCTAAGGCGTGCGAGCGAAAGCGAATACACCCGCAGCTACGGGAAAACTCATATTCTTGTTTAACTCCGTAGGAGTTCCTCTCTTTTTACTTTGGTGATCGGATATTTTCCCGACGAAGATGATAATGGAAAAAAAATGACTTAAAACATTCGATTGATAGTTGTGGGTAACGACAAGCTCTGTGGGTGAATCAACTGTTACCTATGTCACCGATCGCACCTGCCGCTGAGTCTCTGCTGTGAATGCCTTTTATGGTGAATGCAGCGTCGCGCAGCCCTAGAGCAAGCCCTAAGCAAGCCCTAAGCAAGTCCTAGAGCAGGGCGACAAACTGGGCTTCATCAAGGATGGCAACCCCCAAGCTCTGGGCCTTGTCAAGCTTTGAGCCGGCGGCCTCGCCGGCCAGGACGAAATCGGTCTTTTTACTGACGGAATCGGTCACTTTACCGCCCCGCTCCTTGATCAGGCCGGCGGCAGCCTGGCGCGTGAAGCTTGGCAGCGTGCCGGTTAAGACGAAGATCTTGCCGTTGAAGGCGTGGTCGGTGTAGCTCACTGTCTGCTGCTGCTGCGGTTTGACCCCTAGCGCCAGCAGCCTGGCGATCTCCTGCCGGTGGCTGTCATTGCCAAAGTATTCGACGACGGCAGAGGCGACGATAGCGCCGACGCCTTCGATACGCAGTAACTCATCGACCGACAGCTGCATCAAAGTTTCTATGGAGCCCGACTTAGCTGCCAAAAGTTCGGCTGTGCCGGAGCCGATATGTTTGATGCCGAGGGCCATGATGAAACGCGAAAGCGGCACATCCTTGGACTTTTCGATGCTTTGCAACAGGTTATGCACCGATTTTTCTTTAAAACCTTCCAGCTGATAGAGCTGCGCTTCAGTCAGGCGATAGATATCTGAAGGTTGCCGAAGGAAATCTTTAGCGATCAGCTTCTCGACGACCTTTTCACCCATATTATCGATATCCATGGCCGGCTTGCTGACGAAGTAGCACAGGCTGCGCAGCTGCTGTTCAGGACAGTGCGCGCTGTTCGGACAGCGCACGGCCACCTCGCCCGGGATTCTGACCACTTTGGCATGGCAGCTGGGGCAATGCTCCGGCATCTGCCAGGCTGGGCTTGCCGTCTGGCGCCGGCTGAGATCGACAGAGACGACTTTGGGGATGACGTCGCCGCCCTTTTCGATGGTCACAGTATCGCCGAGGCGGATATCTTTGCGCTTCACCTCGTCTTCATTATGCAGCGTGGCGCGCGCGATGGTGCTGCCGGCCAGAAAAACAGGTTCAAGCTCTGCCACAGGGGTCAGGATGCCGGTGCGCCCCACCTGCACCGTGATGGCGCGGATACGCGTTGTGGCCTGCTCGGCGGCAAATTTGTAGGCAATGGCCCAACGGGGGTTTTTAGCCGTGCTGCCGAGACGCTTTTGTTCACGCAGATCGTTGAGCTTGATGACGACGCCATCGATGTCATACTCTAACGATGGGCGCTTTTGCCGCACCATTTCGGTAAACTGCCAGATCTCATCCAGCGAGTGGCAAAGGGCATGGCATTGCAAGGCCGGCAGCCCATGTCCCTGCAGATAGCCATGACAGTCCTCTTGGCTCTTAAAAGCGCCGGCGGAATCTTCCGCCACGCCGTAAAACACCACCGACAGCCGGCGTCTCGCCACTTCGCGCGGATCGAGCAGCTTTAGCGAGCCGGCGGCGGCATTGCGCGGATTGGCCCACAGCGACTCGCCGGCTTCGGCCTTTTCATCATTTAGCTTCTTAAAGACGGCATGCCGCATAAACACTTCGCCGCGCACCTCTAGCAGGTCGGGCACATCTTTGCCGTGCAGGCGCATGGGCAGATCAGCTATCGTCTTCATATTGGCCGTGATATCATCGCCCATCCGTCCATCGCCGCGCGTCACTCCCCTGATAAAGACACCCTTCTCATAGAGGGCCGAGATGGCGATGCCGTCCATCTTCAATTCGCAGGAGAAGGCAAAGGCGCCGTGTTCGACCAGCTTGTGGATGCGTTTGATGAAATCGGCGATCTCTTCCTTGCTATAGGTGTTGGCCAACGACAGCATAGGCACGCGATGCTGTACCGTTTTAAAGCCCTCTGTCAGGGCTTCCATCACCTGCTGGGTGGGCGAGTCGGGTGAGATCCAGTCGGGATGGGCATTTTCAATTTCCTGCAGCTGGCGATAGAGAGCATCGAATTCCTCATCGCTGATGGCGGGCTTATGTTCGACATAATATTTGTGATTATGCGCCCATATCTCTTGGCAGAGTTCGTTATATTCCTGGAGAGTAGCATGTGCTTTCATCGCTTAGCCTATGCGGAAAATCATGGTCGCAAGCGGCGCCAGCTGGATGTTGATCGCCTGCGGGTGACCTGAATGTGTATAGAGGACATGAGGATGGGGATTAATCTTGCCCGTGCCCCCATATGACGTGTGGTCGGAATTAAAGACTTCCTCGACGGTAGCAAAATGTGTGATGGGGACTGTATATTCGGCGAAATAGGCCGGCGTGAAGTTGTGCACGCATAAAAATCTGCCGGTAGAGCCTTTGCGCAGATAGCTGATGACGCTATTTTTCACATCGGCAAAATCCACCCACTCAAAGCCCGTATAGTCGAAATCATGCTCCCATAGGCAGCTGTTTTCCAAGTAAAGGTGGTTGAGTTCTTTGACCATGGTTTGAAGGCCGTGATGGGTGGGATATTGCAGCAATCCCCATTCGATCTCGCCCTTGCAATTCCACTCATTCCACTGGCCGATTTCGCCGCCCATGAAGAGCAGCTTCTTGCCGGGTTGGCAGACCATATAACTCAGCAGCAGGCGCAAGTTGGCAAATTTCTGCCACAGGTCGCCCGGCATCTTGCCGATGAGGCTTTTCTTGCCGTGCACCACTTCGTCGTGCGACAGCACCAGCACGAATTTTTCAGAGAAGGCATACAGCAGGCCGAAGGTGAGGTCGTTGTGATGGTGCTGGCGGAAAAGCATGTCTTTTTGGAAAAAGCGCAGCGTATCATTCATCCAGCCCATATTCCACTTCATATCAAAGCCAAGCCCTCCCTGCTCAACGGGATGCGTCACCCCCATAAAGGAGGTCGATTCCTCGGCGATCATGCAGACGCCGGGAAAATGCTGGTGAACGATCGAATTGAGGTGCTTGAAAAATTCGATGGCTTCGATATTTTCTTTGCTGCCGTATTTGTTCGGTATCCACTCCCCGTTCTCCCTGCCATAATCAAGATAAAGCATCGAGGCGACAGCGTCGACGCGCAGACCGTCGATATGCATCTGCTCAAACCAATAGAGCGCGTTGGCGATCAGGAAGTTGGCGACTTCTTTGCGTCCGAAATTAAAGATATAGGTGCCCCAATGAGGGTGGAAGCCTTGGCGAGGGTCTTCATGCTCGTATAGGCTGGTGCCGTCAAAACGCCCGAGCGAAAATTTGTCGGTAGGGAAATGCCCAGGCACCCAATCGAGGATGACGCCAACGCCATTTTTGTGCAGGTGGTTGACGAACCACTGAAAATCCTCAGGCGTGCCGAAACGGCTGGTAACGGCATAAAAGCCCGATACTTGGTATCCCCACGACTCATCGAGCGGATGCTCCTGGATGGGCAGCAATTCGACATGCGTAAAACCCATCTCCTGGCAGTAGGCAGCCAGCTGCAGCGCTAACTCACGATAATTGAGCAAGCAGCCATTATTCATCTTCCATGAGCCGAGATGCACTTCATAGATAGTCATCGGCTGGGCCTTGCGCCGTTGCTGCAAACGCCTGGCCAGCCACTCCCCATCATCCCAGCAGAAACGCTCCAGATTGGCCACTTTAGAGGCTGTCGCCGGGCGCAACTCGCTGGCATAGGCCAGCGGATCGGCTTTAACAAGGATCTCACCAGCCTGCGTCTTGACCTCAAATTTATATTTCTCCCCTTCTGCCAACCCTGGAATAAAGATCTCCCACACGCCCGATTCCGCCAGGCAACGCATAGGATTGATCCTGCCATCCCAATGGTTGAAATCGGCCACCAGCGCCACGCTGCGGGCCGCAGGCGCCCAAACGGCGAATTTAACGCCGGAAACACCCTGCTGCACTGCCAACCGCCCACCCAGCACGCGATAGAGCTGATAGTGCACACCGGTGCCGAAAAGATACTGGTCCAGCTCGCCGAAGGTAGGTAAAAAAGCATAAGGGTCGTGGGCCAGCAGGCCGCTCAGATGGTAGACGCGGTAGTCATTGGCCATGGTATCTCTGGGAGCAAGATACTCAAAGAGGCCGCTTTCATGGACTTTTGTGGCTTCGACAATTTCGCCAAAAACTTCCAGGAACACCTGGCGGGCGCCTGGACGCCAGAGGCGGATGACTTTAGCGCCGGTCGCATTAATATGAAAACCTAACAGTGTGTGAGGGTCGTAATGATCGGCATGGATCAATTTTGAGAGGCTGTCATAGAAATGCATGTCGCCAGCAGTTGGTTTCGTTGTCATAGATACAGTATATATAACTAATGCTCGAAATTATCAAACCAATAATCTTGTCCGGCGACGACATCGATGGCGGCAGCGACCAAATAGCGGCAGCCGCGGTCGTGATTGGACAGGCGCAGTCGGCAATGTTTTGCGCCATCGGCGCATGCCAATGCTATGCGGCCGGTCTTGGTGGCATGCAAGATGGCGCATCGGATGGCCTTTTTGGTCCATTCCAAAGAAACAATTCCCTGTCCGCCAGCCACATTGAGCAGGCGTCCGCAATGGAATTGCGGCGGCAAGGCCGGCAACAGCTCTAGGCTGTCGCCACGATCTTTGATGAACAATGAACGGATGAGTTCCGCCCCCTGCTGCAGCAGCTGTAGAGGGGATGCCGGCTGGCGGCGGTCGATCTCCGGCAGGGCGAGGCCATGAAAATCGCTGTCCTCAAGCCGCGGTGAAAGGGCGCCATCGAAACCCGTCAGGAAGAGGCGCTGGAAATGGGGTAGAATATGCTCCGGCGCGTTAGCGCAAATCGCCGCGCGGCATTCTTCAAGCAGCGAAGCTGTCCCCATAGATGTCTGAGGAGTATCATTTGTGACCAGTTGACCTAAGCGGTGCCAGAGAGGGAATATTTCACTAAAATCCAGGCGGCGGCGCATCAACGCCCAGTCTTGAGCCTTGTGGTTGCCCAAGGAAAGACGGTCGATGAGGGGCAGGCTCTGGCGTAGCAGGCTGGCGCTTTTGGGCTGCACGGCACCATGCACCGATGGTCCGATGAGACGTGTGTCGCCTTGCTTGACAGTTTCCTCGCCGCCAAGCTGCCAGACACCATGGCAGCTTAAATCAATCGCCGGCGGCGGCACCTTCTCAAAAGATAGCGCTATCCCCTGCCCGCCGGCCAGGGCCGCCAGGCAATAGCGGAAATGACCCAGCACGCCCTTACCCATCACCTGGACTATACCCTTCTCAAGATCCTGCACCACCGTAAAATCCTTTAACGGTCCGGCCACAGCAAAGGTTAACACGGCCAGCGTCGCTGGCACACTGCCGGCCAGCTCATCAATGACCACCTTTGTCGGAAAAATGTGCAGGCGCAGGCTGCTGCCTGGCAACACGACATAGCTGCCTGGAAGATGACTAAAAGGTCTTAGGCGCTCGGCAATTTCAATGTGCATAGAGTACCCTACCGATTAACCCTTCCGGCGTATTTTCTACCAATTCCACTTCCACAAGCCTATTTGCCCCATAATCGTTATCGGGCAGCCATACCGTCAGGAAATTATCGGTATGTCCGGAAATCTCGCCGGGGCGCAGCTTGTCGCCTTTTTCTGTGAGGACGCTCATGCGCCTTCCTACATATTCCTGACGCAGCTCATGGGCGATATGCTCGGCCTGGCGCAGCACTATCTGCTTGCGTTCTTTGATAATTTCCGGCGGCACTTTATTAGGCATCAGGGCCGCCTTGGTGCGCGGCCTTTCGCTATAAGGGAACATATGCACTTTGGCAAATTTCACCTCGCGCATCACCGCCAGCGTATCTTCGAAATCTTCCTCAGTCTCTCCCGGAAAGCCCACGATGACATCGGTGGTGAAGGTGAAGTCCGGACAGGCATGGCGCAGGCGATCTACCGTTTCCATAAACATCTGACGGGTGTATTTGCGGTTCATCCGCTTCAAGATGACATTGGAACCCGATTGCAAGACGACATGCATCGATGGGGAGGTATTTTTCCCGTTGATGATGGCATCCAGCAGATCGTCATCGACCTCATCGGGGTCTATCGACGAGACGCGCAGCCGCGCCAAGCCGGGCACGTTGTCGACCGCGCGCACCAGATCGACGAGGCGGTCGGGTTCCTCCCCTTCAGGCTTGTTGCCGTCAAAATCGCCGATATTGATGCCTGTCAGCACCACCTCTTTAAAACCATTGGCCACCAGACCTTCGACTTCACGCACGATGTCATCGATCGTACGGGAGCGGGAGCGCCCTCTAACATACGGAATGATACAGTAGGTGCAGAAAGAGTTGCAGCCATCCTGGACTTTAACAAAGGCCCTGGTGTGTGATTCAAAACGTTTGATGGAAAATTCCGGCAGCTCGGCATCGGGAAAGACGCTGGCCAAAAGATTCTCTTTGTCGCGGTTGGCAACCACATGGCTGACCCCCTCTAATTCGCGCACGGCAGCCGGCTGGCGGTCGGCAAAGCAGCCTGTCACCACCAGCTTAGAACCGGGATTTTGGCGGGCCAGCTGGCGGATTTCGTGGCGGCTGGAACCGTCGGCCGATTCTGTCACGGTGCAGGTATTGACGATACAGACTTCCGCCGCCTCGCCCTCATTGGCCGCCTGATAGCCTAGGGCGATCAGTTGGTCCTGGTAGGCCTGTGATTCATATTGATTGGTGCGGCAGCCGAGGGTGACGATTTTGAATTTTTTGTTACTTTCGCTCATAAAACTTATGCTTTATCGATTTTTTTTTTAAGAAGTTCATAAAAGCATATCATATTCGGGATTTACAAAAAAACAGGATATCAATGTATGCGCATCTAGCTAAAAAATAAATAGGGAAGAACAACCAACTAAGCTCAACCGAGGCAACAAGAAACACAGAGGCACAGAGGTAACAGAAGAGCAAACAAGAAAACGACCAACGAAGTTCAGTCGGTACGGCATAGCTATTTCTTTCTCCGTGTCCTCTATGACTCTGTGTTTCAAATCTGAAATATACAGAATAGACAGGATCGTCGTTTGGGCTCCGCAATCCGAGGATATACCTGTCAACCATCCTGTATATCCTGCCGGAGCCCAAGCGACGATCTTGCCCATCCTGTTATGCTGCTAGCTATTCGATATAGAGCAATAGGCTTTTCAGATAATCACTTTCGGGATGGCAGATATTGATGGGATGATCGCCGGCCATGCGGTGGCGGCAAAGGATTTTCACGCGGCGCCTAGCTTCGACGGCGGCCTGAAAGACCACGGTTTGAAAGAGGGTGTCATCGACATGGTAGGAACAGGAGCTTGTCAGCAACAGCGCGCCCATAGGCATCTTCTGCATGGCGATGCGGTTGATATCCTTATAGCCGCGGCAGGCGGCCACGATATCCTTCTGCCGCTTGGCAAAGGCCGGCGGATCCAAAATCACCAAGTCATAATCCAACGGCTTTTCCCTAAGAAATTCAAACACGTCGGCACTGTAGAAATGATGGGCTGCCGATGAAAAGCCGTTGAGCGCCATATTGCGCTCTGCCACCTGCATGGCGCTGGCCGAGATATCGACGGAATCTACCGCCAACGCGCCGCCGGCGGCGGCATAGATGCTGAAACCGCCGGTATAGGCAAAGCAATTGAGTACGCGCTTGCCTAAGGCTAGCCCTCTGACCATTTGCCGCATGTCGCGATGGTCGAGGAAGAAGCCGGTCTTTTGTCCATGCAAGACAGAGACACCAAACTTCAAGCCGTTTTCACTGATCACGATCTCATCGGCGGCATTACCGCCGAATAGCACCCCTTGTTCATCGGACAGCCCCTCTTCTTTGCGCGAAGGCAGCAGCGATTTCTCGTAGATGCAGCGGGGCTTTAGGACATCGGCCAGCCACTCGGTAATCAAAGGGCGCAATTGCTGCATGCCTAAAGTCGAAACCTGCATCACCACCACATCGTCATAACGGTCGATGATCAGCCCCGGCAGCATATCTCCTTCGCCATTCACCAGGCGATAGGCGTTCGTTTCCTGTCCGGCAAAGAGCATGGCGCGCATAGCAAGGGCGCTTTGCAAACGGCGCTGCAGCGCCTCTTTGATGGCGATGTCTTCAAAAGTCAGCATGCGGCCGATGATTTTAGCATGGCGGTTGAAATACCCCCATCCCAAAAAGTCGCCGCCAGCACTGCTCACAGGCAGACATTCCCCGTCGGTGAATTCTGGCAATTGGGCCACGGCGCCGGAGAAGATCCAGTGGTGCCGGTTGCGGATGGGTTTGTCTTTGCCCGTCTTTAGCACTACTGTGCGCGAGTGTGCCGAGGGGAGATTTTGAGAGGATGCATCTGTCATTGTTACTATTTTCCTTAGCTTGCTAAAAAGGGGCGCATAACGATTATTTACCATCTAAGCCATTTACGTCTAGACACTTTTAAAGGCGGCGACAGCCAAAGAGAGCCAGCCCAGCAGAAACAACAAGCCGCCAATCGGTGTGACCGCCCCCCAGGCGCGTATGCCGCTAAGCGCCAATATATAAAGACTGCCGGAAAACACGATGATGCCAACACAGAACAGCCAGCCCGCCCAAGCGCCCCACATGCCGCCGGTCAGCGTAGACACCCAGGCTGCCAAGCCCATGGCCAGCACGTGGTACATCTGGTAGCGCACGCCGACTTCAAATATCGCCAGCATGTCGGGCGTCAGACGCTGCTTGAGGGCGTGTGCGCCAAAGGCCCCCACCGCCACCCCCAAAAAACCCAGCAAAGCACAAAAAAACAATAAATACTGTTGCGCAGGAACTGACATATATTCTACTCCTTGGAGTTATCTCATAAAGGATCAAGCAAAATGCGTACATCATCCGACGACAATAAGTCAAAAGCCTTTAAAATTGAAGCCCCCTCTTTTGAAGAGACATCAAAAGTCTTTAGCGGCGTACGCTTTAATGTGCATGCTCTAACTATCCCCGGCAAAGAAGGCCAGACCGTACGGCGTGAAGTGATCGTCCACCCGGGCGCCGTCCTGATCCTGCCCTTAATTGATAAAGAAAATCTCGTCATGATCCACAACCAGCGCTTTGCGGTGAAACAAGAACTTTGGGAGCTGCCGGCAGGAACTTTAGAGCCTGGGGAAACGCCAGCGCAGACAGCGGCGCGGGAATTGGTGGAAGAGACGGGTTACCGGGCGGCCCTAATTGAAAAGCTGACAGCCTTTTATACGACCCCCGGCTACAGCAACGAGCTGATGTATACTTTCGTAGCCAATGAGCTGACGCATGTCGGCCAGTCCTTGGATGACAACGAACGCATCAGAGTGGAAATCGTTTCATGGAAAAAGGCCCTTAAGATGGTCAAGGACGGCACCATCATCGATGGCAAGACGATCGCCGCGCTGCTTTTTTATCACGTTTTTCTTAATAATGCTGGCGGAAATTGAATATACCAGCCTCTAGCGGGCCTAAGCCGCAGTTTGATGGGTCGCGCTGTGTAAATACCGCGCGCATCCGTACGTCCTAAATACAGCGGGTCGTCACACGGATTTTTAAGCAGATAGGGCAGGATATAAAACTTCCAGGTTATGGTCGTTACCACCATTGACATCCAAATAACAGTCCCACGGGGTGCCCGGCTCTTCTTTTCCTCTGGGCCAGGGCTCCTCTGTCTCCGACTATCTGGGGGTCAGCTCAGAATTCGGATCATAAAGCACGTTAAGGATTTTAGCCTGAAAGAACCATTTTTCATCAACTTGTCCTGTCGCAATACATAATCACCTACTAAATTAATATGTTTCCATCTGCGCAGAGATAAATGTTGAAGTGACTCTCTCATTTACCTTTTATGTATCACCATTGTTTGATGGTCGCAAACTTTCCAGCAAATCGAATGTGTCTTGCAAATCTTTAAAGAAGGCTGGGGCTTCACCAGTGACTTCTAAATGAATCACTGACTCATAACCAGATGGAATTGCAATTAAAATATTATCAATCCAAGAAGCTTCCATATGTGTATTAATGTGGGTAGCATAAGGTGGCCACATAATTTCAAATGGCTGCAGTTCAAGACCGTGCTCAAGAGCTGCTATTTCAAAGTCTTTGATGAAATAATCCGGAGAACGATTCATATCTCCCAAAATAACAGAGATGGCTTCTGGATTGTAATCACCTATAACAGCATTTGCGAGTTCAATCCGTGCAGGTATGGAATTTATATCTGGGCCACCAGGAACATGTGATTGAACAAACTTATAAATGATCCGAGTCTCTTTCTCTAGCAAAGTGAGTGTCATATAAGTATTACCATGTTTACTTGGCTTGCTTTTATAATGAGCGCACTTGAAGTCGATAAAATCAAAGATATTTTCATCGAAGATAAAAACATCTCCATGCTTTAACTCTTCAACATCCGTTGGTAAAAGTTGTAAATTGGATGGAAGACTTTCTTGTAATTTCTTATAGACATTCTCAGAAGTCTCTTGTAAGGCTAACAATGAGCGAGGATGCGTGGAATGTTGAATCATTTCGAAAACCTGATCAATAACAACTGATTCTCTGAGAGTTAAGTTGTCATACAACGGAATATTGGCTGTTATGATAAAACTGTCTCGTAATCCCTGTCCATTTCCCAAAATATGATGAAGAGCATCAGAATTCAAAATATTCCACAGGACAAAATGAATTGAGCCAACTGTTCCTCCGACCGGTAGATGGTCACTCCCTAACGTCCATTGAGCGCCTAGTTCTCCAACAGGATAGAATCGAGTAGAGGTTTTTTCATTCTGATTATCATTTGCATTAGCAGCAGTCAGAAATGAACTAATGAGACATGTAATTAAAATATAAACATAAAAAAGCTTTTTTTTCATAAAAACCAACTTGGTTTAGTTGTTAAAAAATAAATTTTAACATTTTTATTAAATTTAAATCAACTACTATCAGACCAATTTAATGATTGAATTGATTATAAATGATAAATAGATAGAACGCCATGTGTAAGTAATGGCCTGTCTATATGAAGAGACACGCACGCAAAAAAGACTTTTAAAATGTCATTGTAAGGTACGCTCGGGAGACACGGTTTTCGTCCATAGCATGGATCGACTGGCTCGTAATCTTGATGATTTGCGTTCAATTGTCCAGACGTTAACTCAACGCGGTGAGTGAAGGGATTATATGAAATCCTGTTAGCCTATAGGCCAGCCAGCCAAAATGTAAACAAACTAACCGCGCGTGGTATAAAATCAGCGCTGAAAAATCCCGATGAGTTCGCCTTTAGCCAGGATATGCCCTGCCATGGCCTTTTCCAGCTGCCCTTTGGGAATGCCTTCGGGCTGGTCGAGCAAAGTGTCCAGAGCGTACAGCTTGAAGAAATAACGATGCGGCTTGCCGGGCGGCGGGCAGGGTCCGCGATAGTCCAATACGCGATAGCTATTTTTGCCTTGCTTGGGCACCGGGCTGCCTTCGGCCAAGGCCTGCGTAGCTGAAGGAATATTCCAGGCGATCCAATGGTCGAAGGTGCCGCCTGGGGCATCGGGATCGTCTACGATCAGGGCCAAGCTCTCAGTGCCGGCGGGGATGCCGCTAAAGCTTAGCGGCGGCGAGAGATTATCACCCGAGCAGGTGTATTTCAAGGGGATGGTTTGGCCATTTTTAAATGCTGATGATTCTATCTTCATCATTTTCTCCTCAGGTTGAAAAACAGCCGGACTGGTAGCCTGGGCAGGCAAAGCAAACCAGCATCCAAAAAGACACAAAGCACCAAGCACGCATTGTTTCATAAGACATCCATGTCACCAATTGGCGCGGCCCGTCCACCGCGCGCAGTTTTAAGTCCTTCTACCGTTCTTAGCAGCTCTTGGATATTTCTTAACACTTCTAAGAAGGGGGTGTTGGCGGCATAAATGGCGATGCGTACAGCTGCCATTTTATCGACGGTCGTTTTATCATTCAAAAGACTATTGATGGCTGTAACCATTTGATTGCGTGTTTCAGGTGCTACGTGCGTCATACGTCCATCGCGGATGCCTTTTTTAAGTTCATCGCGGGTCTCGGTCAATTTTTTGGCGATACGGTCGAAGTCCTCTGTTTTTGGCTTGCTCGGCTGCTCTTTGGCTAGCAATTGATGGTAGGCATTCAAGGCTTGAGTCGAAGTAGCGAGCACGTCAGTAAGGTTTGGCTGGCTTTTCATGCTATTTCCTTGGTAAAAGCGTTGCGAGGCCTCACACCTCATTAACATAAAGTTATATTTTTAAATTATATCTGTCAATCCGTTCTCCGTTTGCCATCGATTTGACTACATCCACAAAAGAAGAGGCAAAAGAGACTAAAACGGAAAACACTAAACATGAAAGCGTTACACACACACGAACCGACCAGGCTAAACATATATTAACAAAAAGCCTAAGCGATAAGAATCTCTACCACCCGCGCAGAGTTAGTCTCACCGTCCCCGCTGTTAATCCCGCCCACACCCCAAGCATGGTCACGCGCCGCCCCACCGATGCCGAAGCGGCCGCCGCCCAGGACCAAAAGAAGGCTGCGACTGTCAGGGTGAATCAACTCGCCCAAAAAATAGACGGCCAGGGTACTGAGGCTTCAACTTAACTGTGGCTGGTCTGCCGGCCAGTGCAGATGGATCGGCGCTTCAATGCCCGGATGCAGGCTTTTATGCACCGGACAGGTAGTGGCAACGCGCTGGCACAACTGACGCTTATCAGCCGGGAGATCGATAGGCATCCAGACATGTACCGGCAAATGCGCGATGCGCCGGTCGGGCGCATCGGCCATTTCCTTAACGACTTCCAGTCTCATACCCGTGAAATCCCAGCCTTGCCGTTTGCCGAAAAGCCCAAGCGTGGTGGCAATGCAACTCACCAATGCCCCCGCCACCAGATCCGTCGGTGAAAATGTGCGCGCCTTGCCGCCGATATCGGCAGGAGCGTCGGTATGGATGACCATGTGGGAAGGCTGATGCGTCAGGCTGCACTCCAATTCCCCTAGGTATTCGCTTAAAATCTTGGTCACGCCTCTCTCCTCTGCACATTTCCAGGTTTAAGTTTAACATACTAAACACTATACTGATTTTAGATTTTCTTAATTTAAGGATTGTTAATATGCCACGTCGCGACCAACCTCCCCGTCCACGCTATGGCTCTGCAAAGCCCGCAGGCTCAAGACATGCCGCCTCAAAACCTTCAACCTCAAAACCATCGACTTCAAAGCCTTCAACCTCAAAATCTTCAACTTCTTGGGAACCGGTGGAAAAATGGTACCGCGGCTCCGTCGGCGATGAGGGGCATTACTACCACCAGCATATCGTACTCCCCGGCGTGCAGCGCCTGCTGGCCATCGAAAAGACAGCCGCGCCGTCCCTGTTGGACCTCGCCTGCGGCCCGGGCGTGCTGGCGCGCCATCTGCCGGCCTCCATCGACTATACCGGCGTTGACATCTCGCCCTCGCTAATCAAAACGGCCAAAGCCAGCGATCCCAATGCCAAACACAATTATGTCGTCGCCGATGCCACCCATGCGCTGCCCGTAAAGAAATGCGACTTCACCCATGCCGCCATCGTGCTGGCCATCCAGAATATGGAACACCCAAAGCTTGCCCTGGAGAATGCCGCCAAGCATCTCGCCAAAAATGGCTGCCTGGTCATCGCCATGAACCACCCCTGCTTTCGCATTCCCCGCCAATCGTCATGGAAGGTGGACGAAGAGCAAAAAGTGCAATACCGCCGCATCGACCGCTATTCCTCCCCCTTAAGCATCCCCATCCAGGCACATCCCAGCAAGGGAGAACAGTCGGCCACCACCTGGTCCTTCCACCACCCGCTGGCAGACTACAGCCGCTGGCTTTACGAGGCAGGTTTTGCCATCGAACTGATTGAAGAGTGGCACTCTGATAAAGTCAGCGTGGGCGGCGCCGCCAAAATGGAAAATCGCGGCCGCTCAGAAATCCCGCTATTTATGGCCATCCGCGCTGTCAAACGCGGCTAAGCGCCAGTTTTGACGCGCAGCAGTTCAGCACTCAGCGCTGGGTGTAGATGACCGTTTGTCGCCAAGATGCGCCCGCCATATAAGTCGAGCGGCGCGCCGTCGTACCCCGTCACCATGCCGCCGGCTTCCTGTACCAAAAGGCTGCCGGCAGCGATATCCCAGGCCTTAATCCCGCGCTCCCAATAACCGTCGCAGCGTCCGGCCGCCACATAAGCCAGATCCAAAGCCGCCGAGCCGCCGCGCCGCACCCCTTGCGTGAGGTTTGTCAGATGGCAGAACTCGGCGTAATTGTTGTCGGCGGTCTGCCGGCGGTCATAGGCAAAGCCGCTGGCCAACAGGCTCTTGGCTAAATTCCTGGCGGCAGACACCTTGATGGTTTGGCCGTTCAAGGTGGCCCCAGAGCCGATAGTGGCCTGATACAGCTCCCCTTGCAGCGGATTTAACACCACCCCCACCACCGGCTGTCCGCGAAAGACTAAAGCCACCGACACCGCCACCACAGGATATTGATGGGCGTAATTGGTGGTACCGTCAAGCGGATCGATGATCCAGAGGAAATCGCTGGGGAAATCGCTTTTATGCTTAGCATGCTGTCCGGATTCCTCAGCCAGCGCGGAATGGTCTGGATATTCACGCTGCAGGAGGGCCAAAATGCGCCTTTCCGATTCCTTATCGGCCTCTGTCACCAGATCGCCGGCCAGCTCTTTATCGCAGATATCATGCAGGTTGCCCCAATAATGCTTGAGCACAGCCCCGCCTTCCTCAGCCAGGGCCAAGGCCACGGCGGCGTAGCCTTTCAGATCTTTGGCAGCAAGCTGAGAGGTTTTCATGATAAAACCGGGGTAAAATTAGGCCTGGATGAGATGGACAATATGGACAATATGGACGAACAAGAGCTACCAGGATAAGAACTTGTCTTATTCCTTATGGTCTAGCTTGTCCATTTTGTCCATACTGTCCATATATTTTGGACCATATGCCTTATTTTGGCGCGTTGGTATTGGCAGGCTTATTTGCGTTGGTTTGTGTAGTGGTAGTGGTCGTCGTGGTGGTGTTTTTCACGGCATTGCCATTTTTTGTTTGTGCCGGTGTAGTAGACCTTGCGGCCGGTTTGCCATTTTGCTTGCCTGTTTTGGCGGCATTGCCCCCTTTCGACTGATCTTTCAGATAGTCTTCATAATACTCATAGTTTTTGTGGTTCACGGCATTGTCGGCGCGGATTTCTTCGCAGCGCGCGCAGGTGGCTTCGGCTTGCAGAGCCGCAGCTCCCATGCCAATGGTGCCGACGAGAATTAAGGTCATTTTTCGTAGATGCTTCATGTTTTTTTCTCCTTAAAGGTTCATAAAAATAGCATAAATACCAAGCTAGCGCCGCCTCTGGAATTTGTCAATTATTCTTTTACGGCATTGATGAAATTCAAAAATGAAAGGGGCCTCACGGACCTAATAGACCAAAAGCACGACTGCATTTTACCTCCCTTTCGTCGCTTAGGTCGTTTAGGTCCTTTCTCTTGGCTGAGTGACATCCCACAAAGCCACCATTTCTACAACAATTATTAATTGCCTATATTTTTAAACATGTTATAATTAAACAATAGTAGCAATTAGCTTATTATCACACCAGGGTTTTTTTTTATGAATAATATCACATCCCAACAATTTAAAGAAACAATGGTTCGTGTCCATGATGGCCGGATGGATATTTGTGATGACAAAGGCGCAGAGATCAAAGCAGAGTATGCCAAGATTATTAGCGTGGCGGCAACGATCATTCAAACCTCTCAGGAAGGTGAAACCCCTCAACTTAGTTGGGACAAACGCTTCATTAACTGGATTTCAAAAAACATCTTAGGCTCCGGAAACAAATATGCCATTATGAAAGTCAAAGTATTTGGTAATGATAAAATTAATTATGTCGCCGTCAATATAAACAGTTTAGCCAAACAACTGAAAACAACGCTGGATTTTTTAAAAAATCCCCCCACATCAGCACCTATTCAATCACTAGAGCAAGTAATTCATGCCTCTCACTCATCGTTAGAGAGTTTGCTATATCCGTCTCCCCCAGCAACCCTGCCGCCAAACCCGCCTTCTTCGCTAAACGATCATGTGATCACCCCATTAAACGATATGATTCACGAAATCACTCTACAGCCACAAACATCTCCCACCAGCAATGCACTATCAGAACCTCCAACCACGCCTGCCGCCGCCAAGGCCGGGGCATCGGACACATCCACGGCAAGCATCGCAGCACAGACAGATTCAGCAAGTGCAAAACCTAAACTCACTGAGACTACTATGAAGCACGAAGTCGACGACCATGATGAATTTCATGACATGAATGAACAACAGGCCCCAAAATTAGCCAGCGATCCCGGTGACGATCACGTCATCATTACAGATGATCAAAACATATCCAACGATGATTCATTAACTATCTGGCATCACATGCGCGACACTGCCGCTAAAGAAAAGAGGGACCATGTTGCCGCCGCCGATGTGAAGTTGGACAACTTAATCACCCGAGATAATGCCTTAACCACTCACACAGCTAAAACAAATGGAGCCACAGCCCCCCTTCCTTCTCCTCTCATTGACGAAGCATCAACAGCTAGGCCAAACAAATGCGCTCCCATCACCTCCATAGCTGCCAGCACAGGCCGTTATCTTGCGACAAAGGCTAAAGATGCCGCATTAGCTCCGGTGATTTATACCGCCTCTAAGATAAAAGATATCACAAAATGGATCTTTGGAATTAATAACTTGCAAGATGCCTGGCGCAGTCTTAATGAAAAGACAAAGACTACAAAATTCCATCCTGCGCCTGATGTAAATGACAGACTCGTCGCACTCAATGCCACAGAAGATACGACTTTGTACGACAGGTTGGCTCCAATCCCTAAGCAACTAATGATCGCAGGCTTTAAAGCCGTCCCGCTATGGGCCTATGGATTGGCGTCCGAGACAGGATGGGTAGATCCTCCCAAAAACTATAGAGATATCATCAGACAAGTGCCCCTATTGATTTACAAAGGACAAAAATACGCCGCTTCAACAGTATTTACGGGAGTACAATTTGTAACACCTATCATGGTCGACCGAGTAGTTGTCCCAGCGGCAGCACTCCTATGCCATGGAGCCGAAAAAGTTGCCGCGTTATGGGGAGTAGGCTTATGGACTGCCGATAAAATGGGCGATACCGCCGCATCCATAACAGGGACAACGGCTGCTAACGCCGCCGGGTTCGCAACGGCCATCTACCTTTGCACAGATGCATGGAAAGACATTATGAGCATTCCGAAAGAGCCTGAACTACAGCCCGTTTATACACCCGCAAAAGCAGGTACTGGCGGCCAGGCCAATGTCGAAGGGGCCTTCAGAATTAAAAAAGGCGATCACTGGATAATTCATAAAATCAAAAAAATTGCTGTAGCAGCACCAAAAGTCATCGCCGCCGCTGCTTTAGCCATATCATGCTATGTGCGAGATAAAGATGGTTCATCGCACACATGACCACCTGCCCATGATAATTCGTCAAAAAGCCTTTGTGATTGATGGTTGAAATATGAGAATTAATGATCTATATGTAATGTTCTCTTTGAAACAAATCGGCATTCTAGCACAGAAGGTCTAGTTAGCCTCGATAGAGGCGGAAGCATGTAGCCATAGGTGTCAACCTATGGAATAAAATGTAGTATAAAGAGAGCCGTGAATACGGCGACAGCAATTTCGATGGAAGCTGAATTAGATGCATTTATTATAGCATATACTATCCTTTAGTCATTGCTGCCGCCGTATTCACGGCTTACTTAAGACACTAGATCCTGGATGTTTAGATGGACGAAATTAAACCAATAGCCAACAAGACCATCGCTAGCGGCTATTTGAGATTATTAAATCTAGCCCTGTTCACCTTCATAGGAAAACTTTCGGTCACGATGATACTATCTTCTCTATCCCCTCTCCGTGGTCTCTGTGCCTCTGTGTTTCAAAAAAATCAAACACAGAGGCACAGAGAGAACGGAGCAAGAAATTGACCGGTTGGGTGAACAACGCCTTAAATCTTTCCCATCAAATTACCCTACCTACACAAGTAGTACAAGATATCACAAGCTATTTTGCATTACTCTGTTTAACAATCTCCTTCCCAAAAAACATTTAAATCAGTTAGAATGAGTGCGATAACTAATTAAAAGCGTGCTAGTTATCCATATTAATCACATAAGTCGCGACACATAAATCATGCAAACCTATCACCAAGGTGAATTGATCATGCAGAAGACATTCTTTTATTCTTTATTAACATTGACCGCCCTGCTGCTGTTTGTGCAAAGCCCTTCAGCAGAAGCCCGTGAACACAGCCGACGCGGCAGTAGCACCAATGTACATGTAGGCGTGGGCACAGCAGCCCCTTGCCGCAACAACTATACCGTACAGCGCCATGTCAGACCGGCCCCTACCTACTATTACGCGCCAGTCTATGCCGCCCCTGTCTATGCCGCACCTGTTTACGGCGCACCGGTATATGCCGAACCTGTCTATGTGGAAGAAGTCTATGTCGCCCCGGCGCCGCGTCCATTCAGCTTTGCCGGACTATCCTTCTCCTGGAGCTTTTTCAGATAGCAGCTTCGGCCATTTCTTTGTGCTCTGCAGGCTCTGTGGTGGTAAATTTATACAACCACAGAGCCTGCAGGTGCATGAGTCTTTATTCGTGCCCATGCCTAATTTCCCTTTAGTCAATATAATGTTGCTGAGCTCCTTAGAGCGGCCATATTATACTGACTTAATAAGAATAGAATGCGGGCACAGGCTCGAAACAAACGACTCGAGCATGACTTTAGATCACACCCCTGAAATATGGCGTTGGTAGAGCAGCGGCGGACTTGGCGTCAGCTCGAACTCATCACCGACATGGCCATGCACGTCAATTACCTGGACTTTGGGCGCTTTGTCTTCCGTCTGCGGAATCGTCAATACCAGGCAATGGAAGAAAGGCTTCCTTACCGCCCCGGCTTTAAATAGCGCCCCCCCTCCCCCGCTCACTACTTGCCATACCCCCTGCCGCTTGGAACGGTCGAAGAAATGCTCATGTGATGCAAAATATGCCAGCACACCATTATCGACGAGAATATTCCAGAACTCTGTATGCCCTTGGGTACGAGGGACAAAGAACGTAGCCGTCAGCGAGAAGGCCGGCTCGTGCCCGACCACAAAAAGATAGCGGTAGGTTTGCGAGGCCTGCGACAACACCTGCTTAAGCCAGAGCAGCATGGACGGACTGAAGGTGTGATCGACGGCATTGCTGGCCATATCGCCGTGCGAAGGGATGACAGCAAACAGCACATCGCCCATGGCCACGGTATAGGCGAAGGTATGGTCATCAAAAGCGACGCCATTTTCAAGATGGAAGTGGTCGCGAAAAACCGCCGTTCCTTGAGGGACGGCCATTTCATGATCCCCCATGATGGGGAACAGCGGTACCTTGGCTCCAAGCACATCATCGTAAAGCTTCGAAAAGTCCTCGAGCTGCGCCTTTAAAACCTTATCACTCTGCGATGCATCGACAGCCGCTTGTCCATCTGTCAAACCGGCGACGAGATTGCCGGTAAAAAAGACAGCCTCCACCGGCCGCTTTTTGAATACCTCAAAGATCTGCCTAAGCGTCTGCTCGTTAAAAGCCTCACCATTGGCGATATCGCCGCGACTTTCCCCTAAAAAACCAATCTGCAAAGGATGTGTGACAGCGACAGGCACGGAAAACGTCACGAAAGAGGGCGTTGTTTTTGGCTGCTCGAATGTTTTAGCCTTGGTTTGGGCGGGGACCTCTTCAACTTCTTTAGGCGCTCCCTGCTCTATCTCAGAAGCAGATTTGACTGCTTTGACAGGAGTTTTCTTTAGGTAAATTGCCAGCACCCCCCCCAGCACCACGATGACAATAGCTAAAATCTCGACTAATCTTTTATTCATGGCTTTGCCTGCGCTGCCGGCTGGGCAAAAACGTCCTTGCCCTTTAGTGCCAAAGCGACGCGCGCGATATTGGCGCCGTGATGGAAAGTCGCTTCCAGGCTTTCCTTGGAAACCCCCGTCTGCTCCATCTTAATACCGGCCGAGCGGCCATAAGGCCCCCACTGTAGACCTCCAAGATGATATCCTGGCGTATTTTTCGGCAGCGGCACGATGACGCAGCCAAGTTCGGCAAAATTGTTGAGCAATGCCAGCATGGTCAGCTCGCAGCCACCGCCGGCACTCCCATAACCTCCGCCGCTGACAAAAACGCCGCATACCTTGCCTATCAACTTATCCTTCATCCATAGCCCGCTGCATACCGTGTCGATCATCTTTTTGATGCGCCAATCCGGACTGCCCATATGCACCGGCGAACCGATGATGATGGCATCGCTTGCCAGCATATCATCGACGGAGACTTCTTCGGCGGTCATGATTTTAAGTTGCGTGCCCGGCACGGATTGCACACCGCCACCAATGGCTTCGGCCATCTTTTTGGTGTTGCCGTAATCTGATGCGTAGATGACGAGAATTTGGGCCATGATGGATCTCCTTTTTGTAGTTAGGGGAACTGTAGCCTTTCAAACAAAAATTCGCAAGTCTGTACTGTAGCTCGCATTGTTCCTAGATAACAGGCCGTAGATCCGATTCAACACAAAGAAACAGCCAAGAGCGCAAAGGGAATAAGCAGCAAAAAAAAATTCACCACAGATACTCAGAGACGCAGAGAAGCAACCAAAACAGGATACATGTGAGCGCCAACAGCGAAGCTGACTGGCTCCATTACATGCTTGGCTGTTTCTTTGCGTTGAATCGAATTAACCGTCTATAAGTGATGTACAATGACACGGCAGAAGATGCCATTAGAACACTCAGCCACAATAGGTTACGCATCCGTTAATCACACCGAATACGCTCGCAGGATTATTCTATTGAAAGACAGAGGCGTCGTGCACTAATATGGCTGTATTATGGACCATCAAATCGTGTAAAATATGCTGCCAACGCCATCAGAGACAGCTGATCTTGATGCCTTACTGGCATCCTACGGCTTGACTCCCCTTACTTTGGAGCACCGCGGCTACTTCAGGCAGGTGCTTGCCAACCTGTTACAGCCGACATCAGACTATGCCTTTGCCAACATCTTCCCCTATGCCGATGCCTACAAGATCTCATGGCAGACAATTCACCGCCACCTATGCATCTTCATGTGCGAAGACGACCTGATGCATATGATTCTGCCTCCCTTGCCTGAAGGCGATGCCACCACTGACGACCTGAGAAATGCACTTCTTTTTTGTTGCCAACGCATGTATCAGCATAACAGCCTGCAAGGCAGTCCGCTGGCAGGCCTCATCCACACCATCTCTACCGAGATGATGCAACGCATCGAGCAGTGCGGCATCGACATACTGGAGGCCGCACCGGCCTATGTGAGCGGCGATTACATATACGACATGCAGAAAATGATTTCCCTTTCCGGCAACGGCCTTGCCTCCCGGCGCTATGCAAAGAACAAATTCATGCGCGAATACCCCACCTTCCGCCTGGCAGCCATGACTCTCGGCGCTATCCCCGCCTGCCTTGAACTGCTGGACCTGTGGCACGGCAGCAAGAAAGGCAAAGCTGAAGATCGGGCGGAGGAATTGCAGGAAAAAATATGCTGCCAGCGCGAAAAGACGGCTTGTGAAATCGTGCTCACCCATTGGCAGGCTTTGGACTTAAAAGGCATGCTCTTGTTTATCGACGAACAGCTTGTTGGCTTCACCTTCGGCGAAGCGCTGACGCCGACGCAAGCCTCGATCATCATTGAAAAGACCCACCCCGCGTTCGACGGCGCCTCGGCGCTGATATTTTCCGAATTCTGCCGCCAATATTGGAACGCATACAAAGAATGCAATGCCAGCGATGACGGCAATGCGCCCAGTCTGCGCTTCACCAAAGAACAATACCGTCCCACCCACCTGCTACCCAAATTTGTGATGAAGCAGGCCCGTCCCGGCTAAACTTTATGAGACGACACTGCCGTTTGGCAGATGCTGGATGCTGACCACTTCAAGCTCGCTGCCGCTGCCCGCCGCCAGCAGCATGCCCTGGCTGTGCACGCCCATCAAGGTGGCAGGTTTGAGGTTGGCGACGATAATGACTTTTTTGCCGATGACTTCCTCGGGCCGGTAGTTTTGGCCGATACCCGCCACGACAGAGCGCGTCTCAAATCCCAGGTCGACCTGCAGATGCAGGAGTTTTTTACTTTTCGGCACGGCTACCGCCTGCAGGATGGTGGCGACGCGCAAATCCAGGCGGCGCACATCTTCGATTTCCACCGGCTCTTTTAGCGGGGCATAGCTGACTTCTTTCTTTTCGGCTGCGCTGCGGTGCTGCGTCGATAACGCCAGCAGCTTATCGATCTCCTGCTGGATCTGGGCATCTTCAACCCTCTGGAAGAGGATGGCAGGCTCACCGAGATGCTGCCCGGCAGGTATCGGCGTGTCCAAAATCTTCTGCCAGCCGTCTGTCTCCAAAGGCTGCTGATAGCCGAGCATATGCCATACCTTGGCGGCTGTCGCCGGAATGATCGGCGCTGCCACGAGTGCCAGTACCTTCAGGCATTCCAGGCAGCAGGCGATGGTCGTCTCCAGGCGCGCCCTTGTATCCTCCTGCTTGGCATCGCGCCAAGGATGCTTGGCATCGAAATAGACATTACCCACTTGGGCCAGCTCCATGATATGCTGACTGGCTTTGCGCATTTTGAATGTCTCATAGCTGCCCCTGGCCTGCGCGGCAATGTTCTCTATGTCGCTTAAAAATTGACGGTCGATCTCTTCCAAATCATGCCGAGACGGCACACTGCCGCCGCAGTTGTTTTTGGCAAATACCAGCACGCGATTGATCAGATTGCCGAATTTGCCTAGCAGATCGGTGTTGCAGCGCAGCTGAAAATCCTTCCAGGTGAATTCGGCATCGGAAGTTTCGGGGGCATTGGCCGCAATCGTATAGCGGATTTGATCGGTAGTGTAGGATTTAAAAAAGGTATCCAGATCGATATACCAGCCGTCGGACTTGCTGAATTGGCGTCCTTCCAGATTGTAAAATTCATTGGCCGGCAACTCGTCAACCAGCTTGTACGGCTGATTTTGGCCCATCGTCATGGCAGGGAAGATCACGGCGTGGAACGGGATGTTGTCCTTGCCGATAAAGTTTACAAGTTTTGTCTTGGGATCGCACCAATAATCTTTCCATTGTTCAGGCGCGCCCTGCTGCTCTGCCCACTCCATCGTGGACGAGATATAGCCGATGGGCGCATCAAACCACACATACAACACTTTGCCTTCAGTGCCGGGCAGCGGAATGGGAACCCCCCATGTCATGTCACGCGTGATCGCCCGCGGGTGCAGCTCATTGATATAGCCCTTGACGAAGTTGACCACATTGGGCTTCCAATCCTTTGTCGCCAGCCACTCTGAAAGGCGCTCTTTGAACTTATCCAACAGCAAAAACCAGTGCTTCGTCGATTTATGCACCAAAGGTGCATCCGTCAGCTTGGAGCGGGGATTTTTCAGATCTGTGGCTTCATAGCTCGCGCCGCATTTTTGACACTCATCGCCGCGCGCCCCATCAAAACCACAGCGCGGGCAGGTACCGACGACATAGCGGTCGGCCAGAAATTTGGCGTCGGCCTCTGAATACAGCTGATCGGTGATGCGCTCTTCAATATAGCCGTTGGCCAACAGATCAAGGAAATACTGCTGCGTGGTCTTGACATGCCCTTTCCATGTCGTGCGGGAATAGTGATCAAAAGAGAAATTAAGCTTGTCAAACAACGCCTTGTTAACGGCATGGAAGATATCAACATGCGCCTGCGGCGTCCGGCCGGCCATATCGGCGCTTAAGGTGATGGCGATGCCATATTCATCCGAACCGCAGATATACAGCACATCATTGCCCTGCAGCCGTTGGAAACGGGCATAACAATCCCCCGGCAGGTAGGCGCCGGCAATATGGCCGAAATGCAGGGGTCCATTGGCATATGGCAGGGCCGATGTGATGAGAATCTTTTGCGTCATAAAAACACCTTTCCATAAATAAATCTTATTTCTGCTTAATTTTTCGAACCGGAGGCCAGACTATAATTACGTGCCCGGCCACGAAAAGATAAACACCCTATTTCTTCTTAGACTCTTCTTGTTTAGGCTCCATTAGGTCCCCCACCGACAGCGTAATGAGGTTCAGCGGCTTTTGCACGATCAACACTTCAAGTTCAGTTTCAGGCACGCATTTCCATCCCAGCAGCACATGGGTGTTGATATCGACATACAGCGGGCCGGGCTTGGCAAAGGCATATTTGGCCTCTATGCCCTTGGGCTGAATGACGTGGGATGAGAATTCGACTTGAAACCCCGCCAGCGTATCGTGAGAGGCTCGCACTACTTCCTGCTGATCTGCCGTGAGGCTGCCCCAAGAAACATATGTACCCGGATGGCGCTTTTGCAAAAATGTCCAATCCAGCTTTATCTTGCCATACCATGCAATTGCATTGGGGAAGATACGCCCGGTTTCACGGCATACGGCAGCGCGCTTGAATTCAAAGATGCGATTGTCATACTGCAGCATATCATACAGGAAACGCAGCACCTGCTGCCTGGCATAAAAGGAAATTTCCATGCCGCGCCGCATAGGCAGGCGGGTGTAAGGACTAACACTATCGGGACGACAGCTTAGCCAATATCCAAAGACGCAAAGGGCAAAGAAGAATAGGAAAACGACAAGAATTAAAATGCCGAAAAGAGCAACATCGGTGCTGCTGACTGTTGCTAGCAGGGCCTGGTTCATGAAGGCTCTCAAATAATTTAAGGAACTGTGCAAATTACTCTGCACAGTTCATATGTCTGTATTTAATCGGCGAGGATCTTGCGGCTCTTTTTGCGTTCTGTCGTCTTAGCAGCTACAGCAGCATGTTCTTCATGATTAGTGTAATGCCTGCCTTCGCTTGAGGCTGATTCAGCAGGAGCGATGATTTCATCGAAACGGTCTTTATCCTGGATTATCTCACCCAGCACCTGCAAGGCACGGTTTTGGGAGCCTACATTCACGCGGCTTTCCCTGCCTGTACCAATCATATTGGTAGCGAGCCTTATCGCATAGTTAACCAAGTCGAATTGACTTTTGAACTTCTTACATACTTTTTCGTTGGTCAAGTAATCTTTCTGCTCCATACTTTTTCTCCTTAGTAGCGACAATAGCAATTTTCCATTTTACCGAACTCGGTGTTCTTCTGCAATAAGAATACTGCGCAAAGCTTGATATGCTGTAGCGAGATCGTCATTGACAATGCCATAATCATAAGCTCCTCGGGCATCAAGCTCGTGTTTGGCCCATTGCAGCCGTTTATCAATATTTTCTGACGATTCCGTGCGGCGCTGGGTCAGGCGTTTGGCCAGCTCCTCCAGCGAAGGCGGTGCCACAAAGATGGTGACCAACGGCAACTTGCCCTTCAGCAGCTTGGCTCCTTGCGTGTCGATCACCAGCATCACATGCTTGCCATGCGCTAGCTGTGCCTCGACCCATAGACGGCAGGTGCCATAATAATCCCCATACAGCTGCACATATTCGAGAAACTCATCCCGGGCGATACGCCGCTCAAATTCTTGCAGGCTCAGGAATTGATAATGCTGGCCGTCTTTTTCCCCTTGGCGCGGCAGGCGAGTGGTACAGGAGACGCTGGCGACGACACAGGGAAATTCATCGCAAAGCATCTCCACCAGGGTCGTTTTGCCGGTGCCTGCCGGAGCGCTTAAAATAAATAGCAGGCCGCGCTTTAAATTACCCAATAGCCGCAATGTCATGATCACTCGATATTTTGGATTTGCTCGCGAATCCTTTCCAATTCGCTCTTTATTTCGATCACCAGATGGGAAACTTCCACATCGGCAGACTTGGAGCCTATGGTATTGGTCTCGCGGTTAAGCTCCTGCACCAGAAATTCCAGTGTTTTGCCAACGCCCTGATTACCGGCTTGGCGGTCGACGCGCAGCAGCTCATTGACCTGCTGCAGGTGGGAATCAAAGCGCGTCAGTTCTTCGGCGATATCGATCTTTTCGGCATACACGCAGACTTCGCGCAACACGCGCTCTTCGTTTTCAAGGCTGGCCTGCAGCACTTCCTGCAAGCGCTCCAACAGGCGCTGCCGATAGCGTCCGGTGGCGCCCTGTGCCTTGACGGCGATCTCTTTGATCCATTCTGCCAGCTTGGCAAAGCGCTGAGCGATATCTTGATAAAGGACATTTCCTTCGGCTGTTTTCATGGCCATCAAGTTGCGCAAAGCTTGCGCGATGACTTCATGCAGCGCCTGGCGATATTTATCTTCATCATGGATATCTTCATCATACAGCAAGATGTTGTCTTCACGGGATAAAATCTTTAACAGGCTATCCTCGCTGAGCGCCACATCTAAATCTTGGGCCAGCTCCTGCCAAGCAACTTTGATTTGCCTTGCCAAAGCCAGGTTAGGTGTCACGACCAATGGACTTATCCGGTCAAAAACGACATTTAGCTTAACATTGACCAGGCCGCGCCCCACGGCGGCAGCAATCCATTTCTTGATGTCAGCATCGTAACGCAGCAGTTCTTTTGGCAGGAAAGTGCTTATTTCCAGATGTTTGCGGTTCACACACTGCAATTCCACCGTCAGCCGTCCAACCGCCGAAACCTGGCTGGCACGCCCATAGGCCGTCATACTTTTTAGCATATAATGAATGTAATTGGTTGTGATTGATAAAGATCGGCCAACATAGAAAAAAAACGCATTTATGTCAAATTCTCACTAGCTGCCACTATATATTAAAGGCATCACCAAGGCGGCTCTTGCCTCCGGATCGAGGAGTTGCTTGGCAATCAGCCAGTCAATAAACTGGTTCCACAAAGCGGGGTCGATGAGCTGATGGGTGGCTAGCGTAGGAATGGTTTTTAACCAAGCCTGCCACTCCCATTGCCGGGTGTTCTGGCTTTTATCGGGGTTGGCCTGGATATAGGCGGCGAAAGCTTCTTTTGGATATTCCTTGGAAAAATCGATGCTCTGCTGCAAGGCCCTTTGAAAGGCGGCTATAAATTCAGGTTTTGCCTCAATACTTTGCCGGTGGGCAAGCACAATCAGCTCGTGATATGGCGGTACGCCGAAATCGCTCAAAGGAAAATGTTCGGTCTCTGTCCCATAGGCGCGCAGGTTTTCGCTTTCAATATTCCAATAGGCCCCATAGATCACATCCACATGCTTGGTGGCCAGCATGCCGACAAGGTCAAAACTGGCATTTTGCAAGGCTTTCGGCTGCACCTGCTGATTGTCTAATATGGCTTCCAGAAATTTAGTGTGATAGCCATCGACACTATAGCCGATGATCTTATCATTCAAATCTTTGGGTGTCTTGATATTTTCATCGCTGCGAAAGATCAGGGCGTTAAGCGGCTGCTGAACGAGAATGCCGATCGGCACCACCGGCGCTCCTTTGGCCAAGGCTTGCAGGGTATGGGGCATATAGGTGAGGCATAAATCGACTTGCCTTGAAGACAAATAGGGCACGCTGTCGCCGGGATCGGCCAATTTATAAATCTTAAGGTCTATACCCTGCTGGGCAAAAAAACCGCGCTCTACTCCCGCATAAAGGGAGACGTGATCCGGATTTGGCAGCCAGTCCAAAATGATGGTCGTTTCACGCGCACGCGGTTCACTGGGCTGGCAGCCGCTAAAAAACAAACTCAACACTGCCAGAACTGCCGCCAAACCACCTGCGGATCGTTTCCTATGCTGCCGTTTCTCAACCCTAGCCTCCAGAAATGCCGTCAATCCATAAAACAGCAAGCTCAGGGCTGTCACACATACCAGGGCACCGAACATCATCTCCATATCTACCGAGCGGCGGCTTTCCAGCATGAGGATGCCCAGCCCTTTCTGCGCGCCGGCCCACTCGCCGGCCACGGCTCCAATGCCGGCCAGCGCCACGGCGATGCGGAAACCGGCAAAAATATGGGGGAGGGCCCACGGCAGCTGCAGCTTAAAAAATGTCTGCCAGGCGGTGGCCTCATGCAGGCGGAAGAACTCCAACAAATGCCTGGGAGTAGCGCATAAACCCTGGTATATATTGATGGTCAGCGGAAAGAAAATCATCAGCGCTGTTGGCACAATAATGGCCGTAAAGGACCAGCCAAACCATAGCACCATCAGGGGCGCTAAAGCAAACATCGGCACGCATTGGATGGCCACAAACATAGGCTGCAAAATCGCGCGCAAGGGGCCATAAAAAGCCATCAGCCAGGCCAAGGGAAAAGAACATGCAAAAGCCAAGGCAAAACCTCCTGCCATCTCCTGTAGCGTCGCGAAGGTGTGCAAGGCAAACCGATCGGCATGCAGCCAAAGTATAAAAACAATTTTCGATGGCGCCGGCAGCATAAATTGCAGGCTGGCATAAGACCGGGCAGCCAGCTCCCAAAGGCCTAGCATCACCGCAAAGACAAAGCCGCTAAGACACATTTTATTAAGCAACAAACGAGACACGATACCTCAAATTTTAGAGCGTTTGACCCCACAAAAACACTTGGGTCTGATGGGCGGCAGGGAATTTGACTGTCGGTCTTTGGTGCAGAATGCCGAATGCTTTAAAACCCAGTAATGAAAAAAATTGCAACGAGGCTGTGTTGGTCACGGGAGTAACGAAGACATCAGCCACCAATCCATTCGGCCTTAATTCCTTGCAGACATTGACAAGTTGCCTGCCAATGCCCTTTTTTGCATATTCGCATTTGACTGCAATCTGTTCGATATACCCCACACCATTCTTTGAAAGGATTTCATTGAAAGCTGTTACATGACATTCTGTTTCCAAATATCCGATGCTCTTATGCCGGTACAATTCCTTAAATTCGGAAATAGCGACTAATATAACATATCCCACTAAAGACTGCGCTTGATAGGCTGCAACGATCATCCCCTCTTTTTCTTCCAAGAGATTTCTAACATAATCAGGAGTCGTTTGGATGAGTAAAAATCCATGTTTTTGCTTCTCTTTGGACAACGGCTGCTGCACATCGATAACTAAAGAATGCTGCAAGCTGAGAACTTGATTGATCACCATCTCTTTCAACAGACTATTTTTGTCCACTTGCGTAATAAGTACGGCCTCGTCTTGAACATATTGACTGCAATCTACAGGAATCGTAAAGGCATAACCGGAAAACGTCAGATAAAGAGTCAGCAAATAGACAATAGTTTTTTTCATAACCGCAATTCTTCAACATTTTAGTAAAAGCAATAGAAGGATTTTAACACGCCGATTATCAGCTGTCTATATGATTCACTCTCCAAGGTCATTTGATTAAAAAGATTTGATAGACAGCGCAGAAAAAACAGGATTTTAGGATGGTCCGGATGAGAGGAATTTTTCGCCAAGAAGTGACCAAGAAATGACAATGACGTTTCGCCGATTTTTTTTATCCTGATCATCATAAAATCTTGTTATTTTTGTGGCTCTTAAGTTGTCACCACTGAATGGTTCATCAAATCTTTTTAATCAAAACGCCATGATTCAATCTCTTTCGTTAATGATACAAACATTCCAGCAGCGCCGCGGCGGCAATGATGCGCAGGCTTTGAAAGGGCTCTTGCAACCGCTCGGCCAGAAATGGCAAGGAAGAGGGCGATCCCACCCTGCCTATACCCTCTAAAATCTGCCCCTTAAGCTCCCTGTCTGCGCCTGAATAAGCTTCTTGCAGCAGGACAACGGTATCTTCCCCCCTGCCCCAAAGCGCCAAAATCAAGGCCGCCTGCACTTTAACCTTGTGATCGGGATCTGTCAGCAGGCCTTTGACCAAATCGACAGCCTCCTCATCCCCTTCGGTCAGCAGCAAAGCGGCCGCAAGACCGGTGATACCCCAGTTGCTTTCCTGCAAGAATTTTTTTATCGCCTGTTGGGCTTGGGGATAGTGGGCCACCGCCAACACTTCCAGCACCTCAAGGCGGGTCAGCTGGTTGACGGCTTCGGGGTAGTTGGGGATGGCGTCGTCATGCTTGAGTTTGCTTGGCGCCAGCATGCGGAAATTACCCTCATTTTTCCATGCCCATCGCTCTTTCTGCTGAGCCAAGCCGTTAAACAAGCAATCGCAAGCAAGTTTCGTATCCGTGCGCTGACCTATCAATCCTAAAGCCAGATTCATTTTGGTGTAGGGATCAGATTGCTCTTTAAAAGCTTCGGCCGTCAACGGCAAGCCATATTTCCCACTGGCAGCCAAAGCCGCGGCGGCCAGATGGCGCACCTGAGGCAGAGGGTGGCGCAAAAGATTGGCAAATGCAGCCTGTCCATTTTTCTGATCATTTAGCGTGAGCACCCAGGCGGCTGTGACGCCGACCAGCGGATCGGGATCGGTAAGGCGGCCGGCGGCTAAAGCCTCAACGCCTTGGCCGGCGATGGTGTCGACACGCAGCCGCCCGAGTATTTCCAAGACCTTGGCGCGCACATCGGCATGGTAGTCGTTAAGCAGCGGATAGAGCATATCGATATCTTCCACCTGTTCATAATGGGCCACCAATTCACATGCCAACAGACGCATGCCTACGCGGTCGCTTTGCACCAAATGCGCCAGGTGTTCTTTTTCCACTTCGTCAGAAAGGGTGACAAGCGCTTGAATGGCAGCAGTCTTCTCTTCAATATGGATATTGTCCTGTCCGATGATTTTCATAAGATCACTTCGCGCCGGCCGCATGCGCATCTTGCCGGCGGCATTAATAGCGCCCAGCCTGACATTCCACACTTTCTCGCTACGCAAAAGGCGCAATATCTCTTCTTGCAGCGAACTGTCAAACAGCATTGATGCCAGCTTGATGGCCGCGGCGCGCAAAAGGGCATGCTCATCGCGCAGTCCCTGCAACAAAATGGCTACCCCTTTAACATCCTGACTAAAAAAAGCTCCAAGCAGCGCCGTCACACGGATGACTGGCGTCGATGAGGCGGAAACCCTTATCAATCACCGCCCAGGCCAGACATTCAAGAATTTCCCGGTCGCTGCGCTCTGCCGGAAATTTCTCCACATAGCTACGCCAATGCGCCATCAGCGCTTTTTCATCGCCCGTCCTGGCAAGGGCCCTGAGCGATGCCTGCCAGAGCAGTTTGGAAGTGGGGTGTCGCTGCAGTCCGGAAAACGCTTCCTGTGCCGCCGTCAAGTGGTCGCCAATGACCATATGGGCATGCACGCGCTTGCTGATTTGCTCATCACTCAAAGCATCATTCAAAGCATCACCCGAGATATCATGCAAGGCAATGGCACAGTCTTTCCAGCTGGTCATGGAAAGAATGACCACACAGGCACAGAGCTTGGCGAAGAAATTGGGGAAACGCTTCATTAATTATTTGATCAGTTGACTGATTTCTTTGAATTCCGAGGCCTTGGAATGGCGCAATAATTCAAAGAGCACTGTCTCTGTGCTGCTGATGCGGGCGCCACAATCGCGCATTTCGGCAATGGCGGTTGAGAAGTCGTAGATGGAACGCGAACTGATGGCATCATTAAGCACGACCACTTGCTTGCCCATCTCCAATAAGTCCTTAGCCGTTTGCAGCACACACACATGCGCCTCGATACCCAGCACAATCCATTGCTGCACCGGCGCCAGCAATAAATCCTTTTTAATGCCGGCATCGTCCAGACAGGAAAAAGCCGTCTTGGTGAAGTAATGCTGCTTTTCACCTAATAACCCTTTCAATGGACCCACCGTAGAACCCAAGCCTTGCGGATATTGTTCGGTGGCAAAAATGGGCAACCCCAAAATTTGAAAGCCCCGCACAGCTTTTTGTATGGCCTGCATCACATGGCACGAATTTTCCACATAAGGGAACAGCTTTTCCTGCACATCGATAACCAGCAGGGCGCATTGATCTCTGGACAGCTTATAATTGTGATTCATAATAGTCGGCCTATTTCATTCAATTTAGTTTGACTCAACCCTATTTGAAACACAGAGACACATGAGGACACGGAGAAAGAAATAGCTATACTACACCGACTGAACTTCGTTGGTCGTTCTCCCGTTTGCTCTCTGTGACCTCTGTGTTTCTATGTTGCATCTGCTGAGCTTAGTTGCTTGTTCTGCCCGTTTGCTCTCCGCAAATCTTGTCTCTTACCTATTTGAAACACAGAGCACATTAATACCCGTTTATGATCCTATGAATGCCATCAACCAATTTCTCTTCATGAAAATTAATCAGTAATCCAACGCGTAAATTCAGCAATCGCAAATGCGAGAGGGTCTGAGCCTTATCGACAGGATGAACTGCACTTTTCGCCTTCAATTCCACTATGATCAATTTATTGACTAACAAGTCAGCCCGAAAGCCGCATTCCAATTGCACTTCATCATAAAACACAGGAACTGGTTTTTCTTCTATGACATCAAACCCGCCCTTTCTCAACTCATACGCCAAACATGCTCTATATGCCGATTCAAGTAACCCTGGCCCCAGCCGCTTGTGAACTTCGATAGCAGCTCCAATAATGGCCTGAGTTAATTGGTGGTTCTCCATGCTTACTCTCTGTAAATCTTGTCTCTTACCTATTTGAAACACAGAGACACAGAGGACACGGAGAAAAGAAATAGCTCGTTGGTCGTTCTCCCGTTTGCTCTCTGTGACCTCTGTGCCTCTGTGTTTCTATGTTGCATCTGCTGAGCTTAGTTGCTTGTTCTTCCCGTTTGCTTTCCGCAAATTTTGTCTCTCACCTATTTGAAACACAGAGACACAGAGGACACGGAGAAAAGAAATAGCTCGTTGGTCGTTCTCCCGTTTGCTCTCTGTGACCTCTGTGCCTCTGTGTTTCTATGTTGCATCTGCTGAGCTTAGTCGCTTGTTCTTCCCGCTTGCTCTCCGCAAATCTTGTCTCTTACCTATTTGAAACACAGAGACACAGAGGACACGGAGAAAGAAATAGCTCGTTGGTCGTTCTCCCGTTTGCTCTCTGTGCCTCTGTGTTTCTATGTTGCATCTGCTGAGCTTAGTCGCTTGTTCTTCCCGCTTGCTCTCCGCAAATCTTGTCTCTTACCTATTTGAAACACAGAGACACAGAGGACACGGAGAAAAGAAATAGCTCGTTGGTCGTTCTCCCGTTTGCTCTCTGTGACCTCTGTGCCTCTGTGTTTCTATGTTGCATCTGCTGAGCTTAGTCGCTTGTTCTTCCCGCTTGCTCTCCGCAAATCTTGTCTCTTACCTATTTGAAACACAGAGACACAGAGGACACGGAGAAAAGAAATAGCTCGTTGGTCGTTCTCCCGTTTGCTCTTTGTGACCTCTGTGCCTCTGTGTTTCTATGTTGCATCTGCTGAGCTTAGTCGCTTGTTCTTCCCGTTTGCTTTCCGCAAATTTTGTCTCTTACCTATTTGAAACACAGAGACACAGAGGACACGGAGAAAAGAAATAGCTCGTTGGTCGTTCTCCCGTTTGCTCTCTGTGACCTCTGTGCCTCTGTGTTTCTATGTTGCATCTGCTGAGCTTAGTCGCTTGTTCTTCCCGTTTGCTTTCCGCAAATTTTGTCTCTCACCTATTTGAAACACAGAGACACAGAGGACACGGAGAAAAGAAATAGCTCGTTGGTCGTTCTCCCGTTTGCTCTCTGTGACCTCTGTGCCTCTGTGTTTCTATGTTGCATCTGCTGAGCTTAGTCGCTTGTTCTTCCCGCTTGCTCTCCGCAAATCTTGTCTCTTACCTATTTGAAACACAGAGACACAGAGGACACGGAGAAAAGAAATAGCTATGCTGCGCCTATTATACTTCGTTGGTCGTTCTCCCGTTTACTCTCTGTGACCTCTGTGCCTCTGTGTTTCTATGTTGCATCTGCTGAGCTTAGTTGCTTGTTCTTCCCGTTTGCTTTCCGCAAATTTTGTCTCTCACCTATTTGAAACACAGAGACACAGAGGACACGGAGAAAGAAACCACTATGCTGCGCCTATTGAACTTAGCTGGTCGTTCTCCCGTTTATTCTCTGTAACCGCTGTGCCTCTGTGTTTCTATGTTGCATCTGCTGAGCTTAGTCGCTTGTTCTTCCCGTTTGCTCTCCGCAAATTTTGTCTCTCACCTATTTGAAACACAGAGACACAGAGGACACGGAGAAAGAAATAGCTCGTTGGTCGTTCTCCCGTTTACTCTCTGTGACCGCTGTGCCTCTGTGTTTCTATGTTGCATCTGCTGAGCTTAATCGAAATTATGCTAGAGGTCCCAGCTGTCGGCCGCCAAGCAGGTGGAAATGCAGATGGAAAATCGTTTGACCGGCCGGCAAGCCATTGTTCGTGAGCAGGCGATAACCATCGGCGATGCCGAAGCGCTGCGCCAGCGTTTGAGCGACAGCCACCATTTCGCCGATCAAGGGCAAATCTTCGGCAGAGACGGATTGAATATCGGCGATCTCTTTTTTGGGGACAATCAATATATGTACAGGCGCTGCCGGATAAAGGTCCTTAAAAGCCACAATGCGTTCATTTTCAAAGACTTTATCAGCCGGCAACTCGCCGCTGATGATCTTACTGAATAGCGATTTTTCAGCCATGATATCTTCTTTTTATTTATGAGCCGTTCCTAAAACATAATTCAGGGCTTTAAGCGCGTCTTCGCGCGTCTCCCAAACAGAGATGAATCTGCCTTTATGGCAGAAAATGGCACCTTTGATGCCGGATACCTTGCATAATTCATTCTCAAGCAGCCCTGCCCACTCTTTTGGCAGCGGATGGCGCACCTTCATCTTTTCTTCAAGCGTCGGCGGGATGCCGCGCAGCTTCCAATGCTGGTCTGCCGGCATAATGACAAATTTGGCGGGGTGTTTGGCCCCCTCCAGTTCAAAGAAAATCTCAAGCCAGGGAATGCTTTTGTCGAATATGAGGCAATCTTTGCCTTGCGCCATGGCATCGGCAACCTGCTGACGGCACGAATGCATGTATTGATAGCGTTTCCACATCCTTTCAAAATGCCCCCTGGCAAATGCCAGCGCTTCAAAGAAGGCTGCATTCTGGACGGTGGAGTCGACATCATACAAAATTGGCGTAAAATTGGAAATGATATGGGAATAGGTCGTCACCCCTTTGCTATGCAGCTCTCTGCCATTGTCATGGGCATCAACACCCATGATGATGACCTGGTAGAAGAAATCGTGCTCTTTGGGTGTCAGCATGCCGATTTGCTGCAGGTACAAAAGTATCATCCCCGCACTGCTCATCGGCCCTTGATAGTCCATTTGATGATGGTCGAATAGCTTGCGGGCTGGGTCATAAATGCCGCCCACATCGCAAACATATTCGCAGCGCGAAAGCTCTTCAAGATTGCGCGTACGTATAATTTTATCTTCATCGATGATGTTAAAAAGCAGCAACAAAGCACATGCCGTCACTTCGTCGGCATGAAATGTGCCATCATGTGTACCAAAGCTTCGCGGAATTTTGGCGCTATTTTCCATTGCGCTCCTCATACAGATATCATTCATAGGACGTTCATTGGTGTCGTTACATTTATCGATGATCAACCAAGCTTGCTTTGCTCTAGCAACGCCTTTTGCCAGAAACTTCTCTATCAAAAAATCGATTATGGCAGATGGAATTATTAAGTAAAAGGACTATCGAACAGTTGAGTTATGAACAACCGTTCACCAGTCACTGTGAGGGAAAGCTGCGAACCCTATCTGCCCCATAAGATCTAACAGACAAACCCCGGTATATTGCAAATACTTTATTATCAATGCTTAATAAAAATTATCATTTCCCCTAGATTTCATTTCCCACATACACACCGGCGGCAAACGCCATAAATAATCGCCACTTGTTTTTTGTTATCAACAGATAACCCACAAAACCCACGGCCTTAACTTCAACTACTTACCAATATTTGGCGTACATAAGGCATACTTCAGTGCCTAAAAAAACCCTCTTGCCCAAAAGTCTGCTACCTTGCATGATCACATTTTTTGATCGGACTACAGTATGGAAAGCTATCTAGATCTCAAACCCTACGATTTGGTCACCCCCGATGGGGCCATTACCAACATCACGCACATTGATGCCAAAACAGCGGAAGCTGTCGTCTTCATCGAAAAAATCTCCCCGGCCTTTGTCGGCTTCCGCATCCCCAAAGAGCACGTACTTTTCAACATCAAGAGCACTTTGGCACAAGTTGGTTTGGATGGCATCGGACTGGCGTTCGAACTAAACGAAAAAAGCCACAGCGCGCAAGTAAAGGTCCTCTTAAAAGCTCTAGGACCCTTTGCGGCAGAACTGCTGCAACACCTGCACTTGGGCACTTTCATCGGCAAACTATTTGCTGCCGATGAACGGCGGCGCGTGCGCGATCCCGATTACCTTAGCCGCATGTTCGGCCGTTCCGACCGCTTCGGCAGCCCCCTGCTTTCTCTCGGCGGCTTGCAAGGCAGCAACGATCTCATCCTCGATAAGGTCGACGGGCGCACCATTGCCTATCTGACACTGCAGAATGGAAAAGTTGCTTATGAACAATCGCTCTACGGCTTTCTGCCAACGCTTGGCAAAGCTTTGCGGGCCAATATGCACACGCGCGAACTGGTGGGCTTGCATCAGGAGTGGAAACCTTTTGCCCCCCGCAATGTCGAAGAAGATGATATCCTGCTCGTGCGCACTCTGCCGCTGCATATCCGCACGGTCTTTGGCCGCGTCGTCAGCGAACTGCTGTCTCCCGGCTTCCACCACACCTCAGCCGCCATCCTGCAGCCCGACACCTCAGCTTCCGGTGACATTTATGAACTTTACGGACACAGCAAACGCGAGCTGACCGATATCCCGTTGGAATTTTACACGCTGGAACCTTACCGCGAGTATGTCTTCTTCTCCGACCGCGACCAATTGCAAGAATGCCTCGAAGATAACACCTCGCTGTTTAAAGCCTTCGCCACCGCCCCCCAACCCATGGAACATCGCGCCGCGGTCTTCATTGTCAAAGGCGAGCAGATGCTCAACCTTAAGCCTGATGATTGGATCTGCCGCGAAACGCGCCAGCACGAATTCCCCGGCAGCGCCCACAGCACGCGCCAGGCGCTGATGGTCGAACGCTACATCGAGCAGCAACCATCCTACCCATTCCTAAAAAGCATCGATGCCGGCTGGATCACCAGCCAGGGAATCCTGCTGACGCGCTATTTCCCCTCCCCTTTGATGAAGCGCATGCTGCTGAGCGACCAGGTGCAACGCTGCCTGAAGGGGATCTATTTCCAGTATCCTTCGCAATCACATCAAAGCTTCTTCTCCGCCGAAGATCGCGCCCTGCTGCATGATCTTGAAAATTTCGGTATTCCCGTATACTGGGTCGATGAAGCCACCGGCAACATCCTGCACTATACGCAAAAACCGGACCAAGATTCGGGTATGTTCGTACCACAGCAACACGTCGAGGCCTTTCTTAAATCGACGGTATTCGGCATCTATGGCTCCAATCTGCTGGAAGGGAATTTTGAAGATGAACTGCGCCGCCTGCTGCAAGGCGTCATCGATATGCGGTCCGAAGTGAACCACCCCTTGCTGCATGCCGGCACCCCCCTTGCCCTGGTTACAGGCGGCGGACCGGGAGCCATGGAAGTTGGCAACCGCGTGGCTAAAGAGCTTAACATTTTATCATGCGCCAATATCGTTGACTTCCGTCAAAAAGATATCTCCGTCGTCAATGAGCAAAAGCAAAACCCCTTCATCCAGGCCAAAATGACTTATCGCCTGGACAAACTGGTGGAGCGGCAGGCGGAGTTCAATTTGGATTTTCCAATATTACTTACCGGCGGTATCGGCACCGACTTTGAATATTGCCTGGAAGAGGTGCGCCGCAAGGTGGGAGCCGTGCCATCGCATCCCATCCTGATGTTTGGCGAGCCGGAATACTGGCGCAGCAAAATCACCAGCCGCTTCAAATGCAACCTCGCTAACGGCACCATCAAAGGCTCCGAGTGGATCAGCAACTGCTTTTATTGCGTGCGCAATGCTGAACAGGGCATCAAAGTCTACCGCGACTATTTTGAAGGCAAACTGGCTATCGGCAAGCTTGCTCCCATGCATCCTGAGGGTTTTGTCATCGTCGAGGACGCTTAGACAACTTCCTTCCCGTGCCAGTGTGTGTGCCCATGCCCGATTTCATTTGATATCCGAAGCATAATAAGGTAAATTCATGTCCGAATGGACGAAGCGGACAGCAGCTAATGGACGAAGCGGACGTTTTGAACGCTTTGGTAACGGCACGATTCCGTTGCTAATGTCCGCTTCGTCCATTGGCTGCTGTCCGCCTCGTCCGCTTCGTCCATTCAGGCACTTACAATAAACCTTTAATAGCAAGCTTTCCATGTCCGACACCACCCATACCATCTGGCGCTCGGCGGCGCGATTTTTCTCCGGCACCATGCTCAGCCGTATCAGCGGCCTTGCGCGCGATATGGCTATGGCGTATGCCTTCGGCACGCAAAGCGCTGTCGCCGCCCTGCTGGTAGCCTTCCGCTTTGCCCATCTGCTGCGCCGCCTCTTGGGCGAAGGCGCCATGCAGACGGCCTTAATCCCCCATTTTGAAGAGCTGCGCGCGCAGGATCCAAAGCGCGCCGGCAGATTCTTCTGCGACTTAGCCTTCAGCCTGACTGGCCTGCTCTTCCTGCTCATCCTGGCTATCATGGGTGCCATCGGCGGCCTGCTGGCCTTCGACGTCCTTAATGCCGGCAATGCCGATATCGCCTGGCTCACCTTGCTGATGATGCCGAGCTTGCTCTTCATCTGCCTCTTCGGCATCAACGCCTCGCTCTTGCAGTGCGAAAAAAGCTATTTTGTGCCAAGCGCAGCTCCAGTGGTCTTCAACCTCTGCTGGATCGCAGGCGTGGCCTGCACCTATTTTCTGCCGGCGGAAAGCGCCATGACGACATTGGCACTTTTTATCATCGCCGCCTGCTTTGCCCAATGGGCCATCACGCTTCCAAAAAGCTATACCCTATTGAAAGGTTATGGTCTCACACATCTATGGAATGGCACGAAATGGTTTTCGGCAGACGTCCTGCGCCTGGCTAAACCCCTGTCGCTCGGCATCCTTGGCATCGCCGCCTCCCAGATCAACAACGCCCTCGATGCCGTCTTTGCGCGCTGGGCCGATGCCGAGGGCCCTGCCCTGTTGTGGTATGCCATCCGCCTGCAGCAGCTGCCGCTAGCCCTTTTCGGCGTAGCCATCGCCGGCGCCCTGCTGCCCCCTCTTTCGCGCGCCATCAAGAGCAACAACCTCTCCCAATTCGGTCAATTCCTGGATTTCGCCATCATGCGCACGCTGGCTTTCATGATCCCTGTGACTATGCTGTTATTCATCATGGGTGACGGCTGCATCGCGCTGATTTATGGACACGGACATTTTCCCAACACCTCCGTGGTGGGCACCACCCAATGCCTATGGGGATACACCGTCGGTCTCATCCCCATGGCGCTTGTGCTGATCTTGGCACCGGCGTTTTATGCAAGAGGCGACTACCGCACGCCATCGACGGCCGCTGCTGCCTCCATGCTGATGAACGTGGCCTTAAACACGCTGATGATCGCAGCCTTAGGACTGGGATCTGCCAGCGTAGCTGTCGCCACCAGTGTCAGCGCCTGGTTCAATTATACCTGGCTAGCGATCGCCCTCACCAAAACAGCCCCTTTTGCCGGCAAAACACTGACAGCCAAATGGCTGCCTAGCTGCCGCAAAATCCTTATGGCTACACTCCTGGCCGCCTGTGGCGTCATCGCCGCCGACTACCTTGTTTGGGGAGAGTGCAAAGCGGTGAAAGTCTTGCAGGGCCAAATCCCGCGCTACGAAATCCCCTTCTTAAGCCAAATCCTGCATCTGGCCGCAAGCGGCACGCTCTTCATCGCCATCTTCGCCGCCGCCGGCGGCTGGCACTTTTTATTCTCGAAAATGAATGATCAGGGACGGTCAAGGACTAGCATGGATCAAGCGGACAGGGCGGACAGAGTGGACGAATATGGACGCAGCGGACTTTAACCAGCAAATGTTACGTCTGCTGTTTCCATATTCGTCGATGACCCAGCATGAATTTCAGCTTATAACATTGCTCGGATCATAGCAAACTTGTTACTAACCTTACCTAGCACAATAGCATCTACAATATTAGCTTCTAACTCTTGCTCTTGTGTCGATTCAATCGAGGCCTTTATTTTGGCAAAGCCATCCACCGCAGAGAAAAGCGCTAATCCCTTCACTGAGTGCTCAGCCAAGGCTTCTGCGCCCTTATTTACTATAGCCAGGGAAAGCTCGCCGGTAATGCCCAAGGCCAATCTAAGTGGGGATACATCACCTGCATCAGCTGCATTTTGTCCCGCGGCAAAAAGTCCAGCTATCGCTGCCATGGCGGCCATGACAACTGTGCTTGAACGACGTGATACAGAAGTGAATATCGACAACTTTGTGAGCTTGGTAGCTATCTCTGAAGGCAGATTGGCAATGCTAGACAGCTTTTCAGAAAGCTGACATGCCCTGCTGTTATAGCACTCCAAATTTTCGGATCCCGCTATAGCACTTTGAACAAATTCTTGCTGTTCAGCATTCAGCTCGCTAAAAAGCTTGTTGTACTCGTTTTGCAGCTGGTGATATTGCTTTGTGAGCATTGTTTTATCCAATTCGAACATTGACTCATGTTCTGTTATTGGCTTCTCTGAAGTGGTCATTTGACCAAATGAATTGCTGCTATATATCGCCTGTGGCTGTTGAGCCAGGCTCGACTTTAAATAAACCTTGTCCCATACCTTCTCCAGGCGTTTTTCAACCATTTCTTCCACAGGGATTAAGGATTTATTGGGACAAGGCGGAGGACTTATCAGCGACCATACAAAGTTCTGCAGACTAGCCCCAATTTCTGAGAGGGCTACTGCTTTTAAGCAGCTTGATGGTGAGAAAATATTCCGCAAACACAGTCCGAGTGCGCTAACACGCATCACATCAGAAATTAGCGCCGGCAAAACGGCTACCACATGGGGGGTGACAGCCGCAGCCATATCCAGCCAGCCGGCATTATAGTCCACCGGACTTAAAGAGGTACATGGTAATCCATTCATTGGAAAATCCTTTAGTTTATCATTATTAATAATTCAATCCATAACGATTATAAACTATGATTATAAAGATTTTATAAAGACGACCTGATAAATACAGTTCATCCCACAAATGAGCGGTTGACACCCATTTTGTAGTACATGTTCATGGGATCATAAACCATATATCAGGCTATCAACCTGAGTGGTTTATATATTTCACCTAGGGCGAAGCCCTAGGCTTTTATAAATCAAGCTTTCAGCCTGAACATTGTTCTCAGGGCAACGCCCTGACATATAATAGCCTAGGGCAACGCCCTGACATATAATAGCCTAGGGCAACGCCCTAGGTAAAACACCCAAATATCTCAGGCTGAAGGCCTGATGTATGGTTTGCTCCCGTGAACAGATACCATTTGTAGGATGAACCGTAAATACTCAACGCTTACAAAAACAGTGTCAGCCCTTGCCATCGGTGGATGCACTTTTTAGCTTTAAAATTGGAAAACAGTGGAGAAAACGGACGTTAGTCCCGGAACTTGATTTGAAGAAATGAATTTGTTGGAAAATAGGCAAGGGGCGAGGCCCCTTGCCAGAAAAATTGACAGCAACGATTAGGTCGTGTGGGCCAGGAAGTCGCAGATTTCAGGCAGATTGATTTCAATCGGCCATGGCAACTGATCCGTCAGCGGCATCGCCAGCAATTGTCCTGAGAAATGCGCAGGATCATGCGAGAGATATTCGGGCACGGAACGTGAGCCATTGAGAGCTTCGACAATGGCTTTTACAGCGCGGGATTTCTCTTTAATGGAAATAACCATACCTGGCTCAACTTGGAATGAGCGGCGGTCGACTTTCTTTCCGTTAACAAGGATATGTCCATGTGAAACGAGCTGGTGCGCGCCGAAAATTGTGGACGCAAACTTCAAGCGGTACACAATATTATCGAGGCGGCATTCTAGCATTTCAGCAAAGTGCTGAGCGGTGATACCTGGTCGGCACAACGCTTTTTTGTAGTAGTTTACCAACTGCTTTTCACTCAACATGCCATAAATGGCTTTGAGTTTCTGCTTTTCTTCAAGCTGCAGACCGTAGTCTGATTTCTTGCGACGACGCGCCCCATGCACACCAGGTGGATTTGGTTTGTGGAGCAGCGGATTGCGAGCGCGACCGAAGATATTGGTACCAAAGCGACGTGCAACGCGGTTTTTATTGCCAGTATAACGAGCCATTTGTTCTCCTCTACGGATTTATCAAGTGTGGCAGATTTATTTTATTACAAGTGTGGATTATCACATAGGGCGTGATTTTTGTGCAATAGATATCGTCATTCATCTGCAATTGGGGCTGTGACTCTACGGCAGACCCCTAAAATTGCACTTCTCAGATTTTCAGTGCCTGGACCTTGGCAGCCATTCCCTAAGCCCCTGGGGCACTAAATCCAATAGTGCTTGCTCAATCTTTTGATGATGCCTGTGATACCACACCCCCACAAACACCACCGCCACGCCGATCAGGCTTAAGATAAACGGGAACAACACTGAATCGGCAAAATGGCGGTAAAATAACGACGATATATAGGTGAGAATCCCAAAAGCACCGAAAATCAAAAACACCTTCCTATCAAAAAACACCGACATAAGTACTAAGACGATATTGATAAGACAATAGAGGAAATTCCAAAACTCAGACTTAGTTTCGAACAAGGAAATGCCAAACCAAAAGGCCAGCGTGCCAAAGAAATACCCCCAAAAAGCAAAATCCGCCTGCGTCTTGCGATCGATCAGATAGGCCATCACCAGCATGGCCAGACCAAAGACTATCGATACCCATAAGCGGTCCGTCCACAGATCAGCCGAACCTTTGAAAAGTAACGGCGTGATATCCATCGACATGAACCACAGCGTGAAAAAGAGCGGCGCTGTCAAAAATGGAAAGCGATAAAATGACACAGCCACACACCCGCCTATCAAGGTGCCCACTTCCATCAAAAACCAGCCCCCCCTCACCCATGTGTAGTAATCGTGGTATTGACCGGGATTGTCAAACACCCACCAGCCGGTCATTCGCTGGAAAGCATAGATGGCCAATGGAATCAAAACCACCGCAACCGTAATAAACAAGCCGCCAGGCACTTTAAGATCATCTTTGCGCCATAAGGCATGGCCGGCCACGACAAACAAGGCCATATATGCCAACGCGATGACGAAAATCCCCTTGTCGCCAAAATGCTCCCAACCCAGCCCTAAAAACCATCCCATCGCCACCATCACCATCATAGCGCCGATATAATACAGCACCTGCGAAATGTCAAACTTGGTGCCTGGCTTGGCTTTGGCCGCCAAGGCTGTCCAAAGCTCGTCAGCCTGCCTTTGGGAAATCCCCGCCTCGGCCGCCGCCAACAATAAATCGGACTTATCGATATGCATGCTATATACCTAGGGTTCAAAGGACATAAGGGACAAAGACAAAGGACAAGGGACCTAAAGGACCTAAGAGACCTAAGGGACAAACGAAAGTGCCTTTCATCTTTCAATATTTATTTCTAACTTCTAACCTGGCACGGGTCATACGCTCTCTTAGCCCCCTTCTTTCAGGAAGTCTTGCTCAAGCCTGCGCACTTGCCCTTTTGAAAAGTTGCCTAAGCGGTGATTTGCTGCCGATTGAGATCGCGCAAACGCTTGGCATAAATGTGATTTTTAGTCCAAGCGATGAGCCCTCGCACTCTGCGAAAATCGCGATAATTGACGATCCCCTTTACGATAAAACCTGCTCGTAAAATATACCGTCGCATCATAGACAATCTCCGCCTTCTGATAGGAGAACAATTGCTCATCACCGCCATGCGTGGGTAAAAAATTCTTTCGCATTCAAACGTCCCTTAGATCGCTTAGGTCCTTTTGGTCCCTTCGTCCCTGATGCCTCAAACCCCAAAATTATGTTTATGACATTGCGCTGTGATTTTTTGCAAATGAAAGACGCCGTGCGCCTTTCATGCTAACTATTTGTCTTGCAGATACAGATTCGTCATTGCTTTAGCCACCACCCCGCCAATCATAGCCGCAATCAGGAATGGATCGACAGACAACGTGCCAGTGCTTTGACTTGTCATCGCTTGATAAAGGATGCCGAAGACCACTATCGGCATCACCACCCATAATGCGTTGCGTTCGGCCAGTGCCTCGTGGGTGGTTTCGCGTTCATCCTTAGGCATGCCGGCGGCGATATGGATGACCTCAGCCGATAACAAGCCTAAGGCGATAAAAACTATTACCGAAACGTTTACAGCAGATAAATCAAACCTTTGCGCTATAAACATCATCGAAATCAAAAGACCAACAATGCCAAGCGTATACACCCACCCTTGCCATGATGCAGGCGTAAGTCCCCAGCCTGAGTATTTTCTGCGCTTAAACCATTTTGGATTTCCAAACATAATGCCTCCCTTACTTATGAAAAATAAAAAGCTCTGCAAGCGTGGTGCCCAAGGCTTGAGCTACGTTATATGCCAATTTTAGTGAAGGATTATACTTCCCCTTTTCCAGATATATAATCGTCTCCCTGCTCACACCCACCTTACGCGCCAGATCTTCCTGTGTCCATCCATGCCTGGCCCGAAACTCCTTAATCCGGGTTTCGAAGTGTTCCTCATGCATACTTCCTCCAGAATCATCCTACAATAGTTAGATTTATATCACATATTGTGAGAAAAACCAAACACTATCGTCTTTAGTCTGTTAATTCTTATCGCATATTCTTTATGTTTAACCGGATATGTGCTAAACTCCAGCAAAGATGATGGCATTCCCGCGATTACAACGCCTAAATAACATGCCCAATAGTATGGCTCATCGTGCAAATGAGTACCTAACTTTGTGTAAACTATAGAGACGTAATTTAAAATACTCCATATCTCGAAATCCGTAAGCTTGGCGCTTCATTGTTTTAATCTTGTTATTGATCCCCTCAGTCTTTGCATTGGTGATGGGATGTTTAAAATAGTTTACCAATCCTTGCCAATGCCTAAGCAGGGTTTTTCCTGCCTTCTCCAGCTCATGTATCCCTGACTCCATAGTATCCATTATCCACCAAGCAAGAAATCTAGCCCCCTCTTTCACCGTCTGTTTAGACCAAAATTGACGAATTTGCTCGGCTCATCGTGCAAATGAGTACCTAACTTTGTGTAAACTATAGAGACGTAATTTAAAATACTCCATATCTCGAAATCCGTAAGCTTGGCGCTTCATTGTTTTAATCTTGTTATTGATCCCCTCAGTCTTTGCATTGGTGATGGGATGTTTAAAATAGTTTACCAATCCTTGCCAATGCCTAAGCAGGGTTTTTCCTGCCTTCTCCAGCTCATGTATCCCTGACTCCATAGTATCCATTATCCACCAAGCAAGAAATCTAGCCCCCTCTTTCACCGTCTGTTTAGACCAAAATTGACGAATTTGCTCCTTCATTGCATGAGCCAAGGCTATCGGTTGATTTACTTCTAAAAGGCATTCCAAACTACTTTTTCTCTTAGAATCAAGTTTTTCATAGTTCCTTAAAAGTAAAAATCTCATTCCTTTAATGACTCTTAAGCCAACTTCATTGCATTTTGCCTGCTGATCTCTCCGGATTTCCTCGATTGCCGTATTCAATAATGCCACGACATGAAATCGATCAAATACTATGTCAACATCCGGTAAATGATTTTGTACAGCTGATGCATAGGCTGCATTCATGTCCATAGCCATCGCTTTGAGCTGTAAAGCCTTTTCCTTCAACTCTAAGAGGAATGGGATTACGCTTCCCATGCTTTTACCTTCTACGGCGTGAATGATTTCTCCTGTCTCAAGGTTGATGAAAATCGTCATGTATTCATGCCCTTTTCGAATACTAAACTCATCGATGCCCACGTATCGAAGGGATGTAAAATCGAAACTCTTATACTCCCTCTGAAGATATGCTTTATGTATACCCTTCACGAGACTCCAAGAAACCCCAAGGAATTTTGCCACATGTTCTATTGTTGCAAACCCCATAAGATTAATGACAAACTTCTCAAAGGAAGTGGTATAACGCTTTCTGGGCTTGACAAAGGGAATCGGGGGCCACCAAACGTGTAGGCAATTGACGCATTGAAGACGATGTAGCCGCAGGTTGAGAAAAGCCATTTTGTTCCCTAGAGGGGCCATGCGAAGCCTACGTAACTTCAGTCCCTTCGATATGGATTCACTGTTCCCACAGCAAGGACAAAGTGTTTTTTTGGGTTGAAGAAGCGCCTCGAAAAGTATTTTGTCTTCATGATATTCACGATTCAGGACTTGAACATCTTCGATCTGATTGGTATGGTAAAGCAGTGAAGCAGGCATATTAAATCTCCTTTTTTGTCGAAGGATTTAATAAATTGTCTGCTTCTCTTTTTCAACTAGTTAAACTAGCCCCATTTCTTCGTTCTCCTCGGCTAGGTACTCATTTGCGCGATGAGCCATTTGCTCCTTCATTGCATGAGCCAAGGCTATCGGTTGATTTACTTCTAAAAGGCATTCCAAACTACTTTTTCTCTTAGAATCAAGTTTTTCATAGTTCCTTAAAAGTAAAAATCTCATTCCTTTAATGACTCTTAAGCCAACTTCATTGCATTTTGCCTGCTGATCTCTCCGGATTTCCTCGATTGCCGTATTCAATAATGCCACGACATGAAATCGATCAAATACTATGTCAACATCCGGTAAATGATTTTGTACAGCTGATGCATAGGCTGCATTCATGTCCATAGCCATCGCTTTGAGCTGTAAAGCCTTTTCCTTCAACTCTAAGAGGAATGGGATTACGCTTCCCATGCTTTTACCTTCTACGGCGTGAATGATTTCTCCTGTCTCAAGGTTGATGAAAATCGTCATGTATTCATGCCCTTTTCGAATACTAAACTCATCGATGCCCACGTATCGAAGGGATGTAAAATCGAAACTCTTATACTCCCTCTGAAGATATGCTTTATGTATACCCTTCACGAGACTCCAAGAAACCCCAAGGAATTTTGCCACATGTTCTATTGTTGCAAACCCCATAAGATTAATGACAAACTTCTCAAAGGAAGTGGTATAACGCTTTCTGGGCTTGACAAAGGGAATCGGGGGCCACCAAACGTGTAGGCAATTGACGCATTGAAGACGATGTAGCCGCAGGTTGAGAAAAGCCATTTTGTTCCCTAGAGGGGCCATGCGAAGCCTACGTAACTTCAGTCCCTTCGATATGGATTCACTGTTCCCACAGCAAGGACAAAGTGTTTTTTTGGGTTGAAGAAGCGCCTCGAAAAGTATTTTGTCTTCATGATATTCACGATTCAGGACTTGAACATCTTCGATCTGATTGGTATGGTAAAGCAGTGAAGCAGGCATATTAAATCTCCTTTTTTGTCGAAGGATTTAATAAATTGTCTGCTTCTCTTTTTCAACTAGTTAAACTAGCCCCATTTCTTCGTTCTCCTCGGCTAGGTACTCATTTGCGCGATGAGCCAATAGTATTTCGATAAAAGATGTGTCGAAAAAACTTGCATATCACATCCTGATCATTTACTAATCTCCAGTAATGAAATAAACACCTTTTCTGACAGAAATTAGTCGGAACCAACCCCCATATTTGGTGATCACATGAGCTCAGTTACTGATAGACCTTCATCCCCAGTCGATTTAAAGGCTACCAGCGCTGCCGGCCCGCAGCCAGGCAGCCCTGCAAAGTATGACAAGAAATTCAGACGGGAAGCTAATTTTCCAGAACTTTTGGATCTGGCCGGAAATATTGGTTTGCAAGTGCCGCGGCGTCAGGAAGCGGAACAGAAAAAGCCGCTGGAAACAAGGACTCTTTCCCATTTAAACATGTCTTCTTCTTCCGTGACCGAAGAGCTTACTGCGACTGACAATCAAACTGCGACTTCCAAACCACGCTCCCATAAACGCGGTCTATCCTTTTGCATGATTGCAGCGGATGTAAAAAAGACACTCCCTTCACTTCTTCATAAGCATAAAACCCCAAGCGCAGACTCTGTTGCTTTTCATAACACCGCCGCTGATAGCATTTTAGAAGAGAACGAGGAGCTTGATCTGTTGGATACACAAGCGGACAAAACATCACCGACAGCAGCCGCTACACAACCTGCTTACAACACAAATGCCGCGCAGGCAGGTACGGATGGGAATCTACAAGATCATAATTAGCTAGCAAAGAATTGAAAGGGGCTTTAGCCCCTTTCAATTCGCGGCAAGTGCTGGGATACTAAAACATAATACGTCTTTCAATATGTGCAAAAGCTCGCTGCCATGATTAGCCACTGGCACCGCGTGAATATTAATTTTCTGCCGGTACCAGTCATAACGTGCGTGACTGCCGCCTAAGAAACCAACGACCTGCATGCCCGCCGCAATGGCAGCTTCAATGCCGGCAGAACTATCCTCAATGACAATGCAATCGGCCGGCTTAAACCCCATTTGATCGGCCGCAAATAGGAATAAATCCGGCGCTGGCTTACCTTTTGAAACCTGTTCAGAGGTGAAAATCGATCGATCCGTGAAATAGGCGAGCTGCTCTGTCATTTCAAGACAGCGCATCACGCGTGTTCTCGGACTGCTTGACGCGACACATAGACTTATTTTCATCTCGTTGATTGCCTCTAAAACAGGCTTGATCAAAGATGATAATTCGGTTTCAAACGCTCTAAATAAGATAGGCTGTTTTGCGGCCAGGTAATCTGGCGGAAGGTCAATGCCCGATTCATGCTTGATAAGCTGACGCACAGTTTCTGCATTCATGCCTGTGAATCTTCTGATGCTATCTTCTGTTGTTAACGCATAGCCAAGTGAGGTCAAGGCTTCAGCATCAATTCGATTTGCTATCACTTCACTATCAACCAAGACACCATCGCAATCAAAAATCAATAGCTTGCTCATCATTAATTTAAAACCATTCCTTACAAAAAGCTTAACGGACCGAATAACCTTAACGACATTATACCATAAGTGTCTTGGTGTTTTTTTTCCAGCGACTACTGACTAATGTCTTTTTGGTACCCTTCGTCCTTTTCCCTATTTAGCTAGAATTCACGTCTTAATCCTTTTTTCATATTTACAAAATTCCCCTAATTTGTTTAGCTCAACGCCATTATTGATTTTAAATCCGGCCTAAATGACATGGCAACCCATGTGATATTGGCCTGACAGCATGACTTGAATAACTTTTACGGAGTAAGTACTAATGAAAGCGCGTCTATTAAACTTTACCGCCTGCCTGGCAACAACCGTTGTCCTATGCATACAATCTTCATCTGCCGAAGCCATTTATGCCGATATCAAAGCCATCGGCATGGGTGGAACATGTATCTCTTATCCTCTCGACACTCTTTCAGGTGCTTATAATCCGGCCGGTCTTTCAGAAGTCGGCGACCGTCTCGATGTCGAAGCCGGCTGGATCCACAATACCGGCAGCCTGACTGTCAAAAACAACCTGGCCCCTGTTGGTATCAACGGCCATTTCAACGGCATGCAAGACAAAAACATGCCGGCTGCCAACTTCGGCATAAACAAAACATTCTGCACGTGCGCAGGCGAATTCACTGCCGGCCTGATTGTATACAACAGAGCTTACCAGAAGACAAGCTACGGCAAGCCTTTGTTGCTATTTGGCACCTCAAAACCAGGTCTTGAATATCTCAACGAAACGATTTCGCCAATCTTCACTTTCAGAATAAATGAAATGCACTCCTTCGGTATCTCGGTGAACTACCAGATCGAGCGTCTTAAAGTTAACGGCATCGAAAACTTCAAAGCGCTGTCGGTTCATCCTGAAAACCTCACTAACCGCGGCTACGATTATGCTACCGGCTGGGGCGTCACCATCGGCTATCTTGGCCATATCACTGACTGCCTAAGCGTTGGCTTGACATATCAGCCAAGAACTCCCATGAGCAAACTGAACAAATACAAAGGCTTTTTGGCCAGCGGCAGATTGAATGTGCCGGCTAAAATCAGCGGCGGCATCTCCTATCGCATCATGCCATGCGTGGTGGCGGCCTTCGATGTGGAATATATCCAATGGAGCGGCGTCAAATCGCTGCACAACCCCTTGCTGCACGATGGACTCCTTTTCCCGCTCGGCACTGATAACGGACCTGGCTTCGGCTTCCGCGACCAGACGTTCTACCGCGCCGGCATCGAATGGCAGATCTGCGAAGCCTGGACAGCCCGTATCGGCTACCGCTATGCCAACTCGCCAATCAGACGCTCACAGACGGCTGTCAACGCTTTAACGCTTGATGCGGTCGAAAGCTTCATCACTACCGGTGCGACATATTGCCTGAATCCTTGCAATGAATTCTCGTTCTCGTTCGCCTGGGGCTTCGAGCATGAAATCAAAGGCAAATCAGATTCAATCCCGCTTTTCGTAGCCACACCTACAGGTCACATCGTCCCATTCGGCGGCGGTCAAGCCAATCTCAAAGAACAGAAATTTGCTCTTGGCGCTGCCTGGGGTTATAAGTTCTAGTCTTACCTAATGAAGGCGGCGCCTGCCGCCTTCATTTTCTTATTATTGCACACCTCCCAAGCCTGATTTTTCCCTTTTATGTTTAATGCTGAAGCTTTATGCTTTTCACTCCACCATCACGGAGTTAAAGCCAGATGCATCCAAGACCGCAATATCCGCTAAAAGCCATCCTTCACCCTTATGTCTTTGTTCTTAAAGAAGGCGGCGCCATCAAAAAGGATTTTCTTGACTACTCGCTGATGATGCTTTTCACCCATTCTTTAGAAAGAATAGATTCCCCTGAAGGCGGCGTAAAATCCGTTGATACCGAGGACCGCATCGAGGACCAAATCGATGAGTTCGACCGTTTGCTCTAAGCAAACACGAAAGCAAGTTGGCAGTTGCGCGATTAAATTGCTAAAACCGCTGAAAACCCTTGCCTCTTTTGCCCGGCTTTCACTACAATCAAAGCTTCGAACCAAGCCCTCTTTCTGATCTCTAATTGAATTACAAGAGCCTTAAAACGCAATGGACCTTGAAAAAGAACTAGCCCAACTGATTGAAAGAGCCATCCACGAAGATGTGCGCACTGGCGACATCACTTCGTTGGCGCTGCTCTCCGATATGCGCCACGCCTCTGGCGTCTTTGTGCTCAAACAATGCGGCATCATCGCTGCCTTGCCATTGCTGCCTATCATATTCCGCAGGCTGCATCCCGCGATCGATATTGAACTGCTCGTTCCCGAAGGCTCATTCCAAAAGACCGGCACCCCGATTGCCACCGTCTCAGGCCCGGCCCAAGCCATTATCACCGCCGAAAGAGTCGCCCTCAATCTGCTGCAGCACGCCAGCGGGGTGGCCACCATCACCGCCGAATATGTAAAGAAGGTCGCCCACCTGAAATGCGACATCCTGGACACCCGCAAAACACTGCCCGGCCTGCGCCCGCTGGAAAAATACGCTGTCGCTGTCGGCGGCGGAAAAAACCATCGCCATGGCCTGGATGACTGCTTCTTGATAAAATCCAGCCATCTGGCATTTCTTGCCGGCAGCGGCCTCCACCCCATCGCTGAGGCCATTGAAAAAATCAAAAACTATAATCCAAAGATGCCCATCGAAATCCAGATCGATAATCCTAAAAATATTGAGGAAGTCCTCAAACATGATTTCAGAGCCATCATGCTGCGCAATATGACATTGGACGATCTTAGCCATAGCGTGGCGCTCATCCGCAGCGTCAACAAAAGAGTCTATCTGGCATTTTCTGGCAATGTCTGCCTTGAAACTGTGCGCTCTCTGGCTGAAACAGGGGTCAACGGGATCTCTGTTACGGCTTTGACAGATTCTGTGCCGGGAATTGACATTAGCCTAAGACTTAAGGAAGGGTGCAACAATAAATCAAACGATTGGGCAACGCGAAAGCTCCCGGGGTTTGACGATCGCAATGGGAGTTGTATTAGATGAATACTACCCCCATTGCGATCGTCAAACCCTGGGGCTTTGGCGCAGCCCAATCGTTTGATTTATTGCTGTACCCTTCCTATAATGAATCTGGAGTGTTTCTAAATAAATAGCTAAATACGGAAAACTTAAGGAGATAACACGATGACTTCAACACCTAAAGAAATTATTTTCGAAGAAGCCGCCCGCGAACTGCTGCTGGCAGGTATCAAAAAACTGGCCGACGTCGTCGCCTTTACGCTCGGACCTAAAGGACGCAATGTAGGCCTTGAAAAGAGCTGGGGCGCACCGACCATCACTAATGACGGCAGCAGCATCGTTAAGGACATCTCCCTTAAAGACCAATATGAGAACATGGGCGTGGCCATGGCCAAAGAAGTCGTCCAGCAAATCAAAGAAAAATGCGGCGATGGCACAACTACTGCCACTTTGCTGCTGAAAGCGCTGGCCGAAGGCGGCATTAAACAGATCGCCGCCGGCGCAAGCCCGATCGGCATCAAGCGCGGCATGGATAAAATGCTGGACGCCATGCTCAAAGAAATTGAGAAAACAGCCATTCCGATCAAAAATTCACAGGAAACTAAAAACATCGCCATCGCCTCGGCTTCCGGCAACCAGGAAATCGGCAATATGATCGCCGAAGCCATGGAAAAAGTCGGTAATGCCGGTGTCATCACCATTGAAGAGGCCAAAGGCACTGAAACGACCATCGAACTCGTCGAAGGCATGCAATTTGACAGAGGCTACATCAGCGCCTATTTCTGCACCAATGCTGATAAGCAGACTGTCGAGATGAGCAGTGCACCGCAGATTCTTATCCTCGATAAAAAGATCAGCAGCATTCATGATATTCTGCCCGTCCTTTCTTCCATAGCCACGGCCGGACAAGAGCTGCTCATCATCGCCGAAGATGTGGAAGCCGATGCCCTGTCAACGCTTGTCATCAACAAGCTGCGCGGCAGCCTTAAAGTGGTCGCTGTTAAAGCCCCGGGCTTTGGAGACCGTCGCAAAGCGATCCTGCAAGATATCGCCGTGCTGACAGGCGCTACCGTAATTTCTGAAGATACGGGCACATCAATTAAAGATACCCCTTCAAGCTTCCTGGGCTCGGCTGAGAAGATCACTGTCACCAAAGACCATACGGTCATTGTCAATGGCAAAGGTCAAAAAAATGAAATCGAAGCGCGCATCAAACAAATCGAGAATGAAGCCGTATTGACCACCAGCTCCTACGACAAAGAAAAACTCGAAGAGCGCAAAGCCAAATTAAGTGGCGGCGTGGCCATCATCCGTGTGGGAGCTGCGACTGAGCCTGAACTCAAACAGAAAAAACAAATGTTCGAAGACAGTCTCAATTCGACCAAGGCTGCCATCGAAGAGGGCATCGTGCCAGGCGGCGGCATCGCGCTGCTGCGGGCCAGCAAAGCCATCGACAATCTCAACCTCGAAGGTGATGAAGCTGTCGGAGCCAAAATCCTGAAAAATGCCTGCGAAACACCGCTACGGCAAATCGTCAGCAATGCCGGCAAGGATGGCTCCGTCGTGCTAGCCGCCGTGCTGCAAGCCAAGCCAAACTTCGGTTTCAATGCCATGACCGGCCAGATCGAAGATCTGATGGCCGCAGGCGTGGTCGACCCTGCCAAAGTCATCAAAAACATCCTCCTGCATGCCGTCTCAACCGCCGGCATCGTCATCATCACCGAAGCGCTGATCGGCGACGCCCCCGATGAAGATGAGGAAGCCTAATCCATAAGTGGCAGTTAATTTTCTGCCATAAACGGATTCAGTCTCGGTAATCTCCTTCTTTGCTCTGTGATCTCTGTGATCGCTGTGGTTGTATCATTTTAGCAACCACAGCGCCCACAGAGATCACAGAGAAAGAGAAGGGCTGGCGTTTAAGCGCATTCTTTTTATTTTACTTCATAAAACACTCGCTGATGTACAACCTGTTGAAAGCTTTAAAAGTCTATGGCGTCTTAGTCCTCTTCCTGGCGGGCTGGTGGACGCTGGCGTTCAGGCAAAATGAGCTGCCAACTGCAACCGGCGCAACTTACGACGCTGCCGCACGGGACACTAGCCTCCAGCAAACATCCCCTTCCTTCAGCCTGGCAGACATGCCGCGCGACACCCTGCAAAAGGCCCTCGCCGGCGATTTAACATTGATGGCCCGCCTGATGGCCGAATGGGACATCGATGCCAAGATCATGCACGCTGACGGATTGCACGCCGCCAATCGCCTATCCCCGGCAGATTTCCTGCGCAGTCAAACCCTGCATCGGCAGCTGCAAAATAGCACCCCTCAACAGCTCATAGCGCTGGCAGAAACCGAGCGTTTGCCCTACCTGGTTGACGACAGCGGAAAACCGATAAATCTATCCCGTCCATTCCATGGATTCCTCCCCCAGACATATGCCGCCGCAAGTTTTCTATTGGCTCTTGCGCCCGTAAGCGAAATAGTGGCTTTGCCCGGGCGCCTGCGGGAACAGGAACATCTCTACCCCAGGACCCTGACCGATCAGATCCCCTTGGATATCGACCGCTATAATGCCGAAAAATTATTCCTCGCGCATCCTGAAGTGGCTTTCGTGGCCCATTACTCCCATCCGGCCACCCTTGAAGCGTTGGCCAACCAGGGCGTCATCCTCTATACCATGCAAAATCCCGACACGCTGCATGATATCACCATCGAACTAATGCATATCGGTCAGATCATCAACCGCCCCTTGGAAGCTGAACTGCTGAGCCTCTTTATCAGCGCCGCCATGCTGGCGCTCGACAACCGTCTGCTGATTTTATCCCGGCAACTTGATGACGCCGGCCGAAAGCCGCCCCGCCTGCTGTTTCTGAATTATCATCAAAACTTCTCCATCCCCACCAAGAAGACCCTCACCGGCCAGCTCTTGCAGCGCCTAGGCGCATGGGATATCTCATTACCCTATGCGGCAGCTAACGCCCAAAGCCATGAGTGGATGGTGTCGATCGACAAAGAACGCCTGCTGAACCTCAATCCCGACTGGTTGATCGTCGCCGCCGAAAACCGGCAAACAATACATCGAGAAATGCATCAAGATCCCGCCTTGATGGAGCTTGCGGCCATACGCCAGCGCCATCTGTACTTTGTTGACGAATCCATCCAGCACTCCCCTTCGCAATATATCGTGCTGGCCTATTATGACATCATCCAAGCCCTGATGGAGCTGCCATGATTTCACTATATCAAACACAAAAAAAACGCTCATTCCTGAAACTCAACCTGGCCCTGGCCGCGCTGCTGCTGTTCTGCTGCGTGCTGACACTAATTCTCGGAGACACCCCCTGGCATATCGTTTGGGGACATGTCCTTAAACGTATCGACGGCAGCACCACCAGCTGGAATCCCCTGCTCGATGAACGCATTCCCCGCCTGATTGTCATCCTATGCACCGGCGCCTCCCTTGCCGTCGCCGGCGCCGTCACGCAGGCCCTGTTCCACAACCCCCTGGCCTCTCCCAACGTGTTGGGCATCTCGTGCGGCGGCGGCCTGTTGGTGGTGCTGGTTTTCGTGCTGGAATGGCACCTGGCATATCCCTTCGCCATCCCCATTGCCGCCTTTACCGGCTGCCTGCTGGCCTTGCTCTTCGTCTACTCCCTGTCGCGCTCCAAAGGTGAAGTCCAGCTAAACACCCTTATCATCACGGGCATCGCCATCTCATCCCTGCTGGTGGCCATCCAGGCCGCCATCATGTATGCCTTAAGAGACCGCTGGCTGCTCATTCAAACCCTCACGGAATGGGGTGCCGGCTCAACCGTTGATCGCGACTGGAAGCATGTGCACATGCAGCTGCCCCTGACCCTGATCGGCATCTATGGCTGCTGGTATTATCGCAGCGAAATCGATATCCTGGCGCTTGGCGAAGATGAAGCCAAAAACCTGGGCGTCGAGGTGAATAAAATCCGCTGGCGCCTGTTCTTATGTGTGGCGCTATTGACCGGCGGAGCCATTGCCGCCGTCGGCGTGATCGCCTTTTTCGGTCTGCTCTTGCCGCATCTTGTCAGATACATCCAGGGACCGGCCAATCACCAGCTGATCCCCTTGTGCATCTTAGTCGGCAGCACCTCTTTTGCCGCCATGGACCTGCTGCTGCGCATGTTTGAAATCCACACCCTTTCCATCGGCAATATCTCAGCCATTTTGGGCGGCATCGCCTTTTTAATCCTATTGCGCGGCTCGCGCCGCAGTCATTTTGGAGGAGGAGCCGCCAAATGCAGCCGAAACTGATCACCACAGGCTTGAGCTATGCCATCGACAAGAAATTCCTGCTAAGCGACATCTCTTTGGAATTTGAAGCCGGCTATTTGCATGGTATCCTTGGTCCCAACGGCTCGGGAAAATCGACCCTGCTCAAACTTTTGTCCGGCATCTGGAAGCCGCTAACCGGCTCTGTCAAGTGGAATGGCAGCCCCTTGCTCTGCCAAGACCGGCAAGCCATCAGCCGTATCATCTCACTCGTCCCCCAGCAGCCGCAAATAGCTTTTGATTTTCTTGTCGAGGATATCGTCGCCATGGGGCGTTATGCCCATGACAGGTGTTATTGGCAGGCCGCCGAAGAGCCCGAAATACATGCCGCTTTAACGATCGTGGATGCTTGGCATTTGCGCCGCCGCTATGTCAATCAATTGTCCTATGGGGAGAGGCAGCGGGTGTATATCGCCCGCGCCTTGGTCACGGCCTCGCCGATTCTCTTGCTCGATGAGCCGACCGCCAGCCTGGATATCCAACACCAGCTCGAAATCTGGCAGCTTTTGCAAAAACTTGTCGAAAATGGCAAAATCGTCATCGTCACCACCCACGACTTGGCCATTGCCGAGCAATATTGCCATCGCATATCGGTTTTAAACCACGGCACCTGCATCGGCACAGGGCAGTTTTCAGCCTTGATGACCCCATCCCTGCTGCAAGCGATCTTTGGCGTCGTAGAAGCCCCACTCGCCCCTTGTAGGCATTATTCCCTGAAACAATAAAGCCCGCTGCCGATAGCTGATATCGAGCAGCAGGCTGACTCCAGCACAAAATCTTTGCTAAATTTAACAGCCAGGATGTGTCACTTCTTTCTTGCGCTGCCGAAATTTTCTTTCAAACCCTTGGAAGCGATGACATTCGCGTGATTGAGTTCTTCGGGTTTAACCTTTTTAGCCGACTGAATCACTTTTCTTTGAAGCTGTTTGAGATGGTGGCAAGCGTCTTTCATAATTGTTCCTCCTGCAAAGTAGTTGATCATTAAACTTTAATAAGCCAAAAACAAATTTCACCCCCTGCTTTGTTCATATCAATTAAATCCACATTTGATTATAACACGAATTTCTTTATTTTACCGCGCAATCTCACTAAAAATTTCATAATATTCATATTGATTAATATGATGTTTTATCATACATCTAAATTTAAATCATCCGCTTTGCAGACCTGGCACGTGAAGCAAGGTATAAAATTTTCCTAAGGTGAAACCCATCTTAGACCTGCAAAAACCTTCAAAACTAGATGAACGATAAATTTCATCTGAGCGGAGACAAATCATGCCTATCAATTCACTGTTTTCCAAGGGATGCGGCATAAGCTTTTTTTTGCTTATATCCCTCATAATGCCTTTACAACTTATTTCGGACGAGCTGACAAACGTACTGGTATACGGTGATGGCAATATCGAAGTAAATTCAGAAATTAGTACCTATGAAAATGTAGTGGCCAACACGCCGATCCAAGGATCGGTCATGATCACCCACGGCACAAGCAGCACTATCGACATTAATAGCTTTCAGATCGGCGACAAGCCTCTGAAAGTTAAATTCGTACAATCGGTCCCCATGTCAGTGTCAAATAATCTGGAAATCGCCATCTACAGCTTTCAAATCGATGGCTTGCCCGCAGGCCAGCATACCCTGCCGCCAATCCAAGTAAAAGTTGGTGGCAAGCTATACCAGGCGCTGCCATTAGTGATCCAGGTTGGCGGATCCTAAATGCGGCTGTAGTTGAAATTCACCACAGAGGCACAGAGACACAGAGAAAAAATGAGTGCTTCGTCTAAATAGCTAATCCTATAGCTATTTAACATTCACTGAATATTACTACACATTGACATCCAAATGGTTACGTCTATTGGCGTGCTATTAACCTCCTTGCCATGTTAAATTATCTAGAAAAAAGATTGTTATATCTGCATATTGAGGCGTTTTAAGAAATTGGAGAAAAAGCCCTATGTCCACCCCGACACCCATGATGACCGCAACAATGGCCACGCGCTGGTTCAGATATACCTTAGGCCCTCTTTTCCTTTTGTGTGTCTGTCCGGTAGCTGTTTTTGTCTTCTGGTATACCAATGTGGCCTTAGGCGGCTCCTTTCAAAAGCTTTGGGAACTATTTCATAGCCAAGGCGCCATCACCACCATCTACAATATCTGGTCGCCCTATTTCTTCGGCACGACAGCAGCCTGGCAAATCATCGCCATCTTTGCCGCCATCGAACTTGCCTTCATGAAACTGCTGCCCGGCAAGACCTTCCACGGCCCGGTGACTCCCGGGGGCAATGTCCCTGTATATAAGGCCAACGGCGTGCCGGCATTCATTGCCACCATGGCGCTGTTTTGGCTGTGCAGCTTTCAGCTGAATCTCTTCTCGCCGACGATTATCTATGACAATTTTGGCGCCCTGCTAGGCGCTTTGAACCTGTTCAGCCTGCTGTTCTGTTTATTCCTGTATATGAAGGGGAAATATGCCCCATCCAGCAGCGATTCCAGTACTACCGGCAATATCATCTTCGACTACTACTGGGGCACAGAACTCTATCCCCGCATTTTCGGCTGGGATGTCAAAATGTTCACCAACTGCCGTTTCGGCATGATGGGTTGGGCATTATGCATCGTGTCCTTTGCCGCCAAGCAGGATCAGCTATATGGGCTCAGCGACTCCATGTTTGTGGCCGTGGCGCTGCAGCTGCTGTATATTTCGAAATTCTTCTTCTGGGAGACGGGCTACCTAAGATCGTTGGACATCATGCATGACCGCGCCGGATACTATATATGCTGGGGATGCCTGGTATGGATCCCCGGCATCTACGCCTCGCCGACGCTTTATCTCGTCAACCATCCAAACCATTTAGGCCTAGGCCTAAGCCTCTTTATGCTCATGGCCGGCAGCGTCTGCATCATCATCAACTACCTCGCCGACAGGCAGCGCCAAAGGGTGCGTGCCACCCAAGGCGCATGCAAGGTATGGGGCAGGCCGCCAAGTGTGACCATAGCGCATTACGTCACCGAAAAAGGACAGTACAAACAAAATCTACTGCTATCCTCAGGCTGGTGGGGCATTTCGCGCCATTTCCATTATATCCCGGAAATTCTGGGCGCCCTCTTCTGGACCCTGCCGGCGCTCTTTGACAACTTTCTGCCTTACTTCTATGTCATTTTCCTGACAATTTTGCTTGTCGACCGCGCCTTCCGCGACGACCAGCGCTGCGCTAACAAATACCACAAAGACTGGGACAAATACTGCCAGAAAGTCCCCTACAAACTCGTGCCGTTTGTCATTTAGAAAGGCAATCACAGTTCAATACACGCGTGGCATAGCTCAAGGTAAGCTGTTATATAGAGTCGCATCTCCGATGCTTAGGAAATAGATTCAGAGTTTTGCTGCAAATGCTCACTCGCCTAGACAACATGCGCATGGCCGCCGATGAGCAGCAGGATGGTGGTGTAGAGCAAAGCCGACAGCAGAAAGGCGCCCAGGCTGTGGGGGTTATCATCGGGCAGCTCGTGCCGGGTGACATTCAAGATGACGCCGCCGCCGATGAAGGCACTCAATAGCGCCACGGCAGCCTCAGACAGCACGAACAGCACACCCACACACCAGCCTGCAAGCAAACTTAAAATCAATAGCCACTTTTCTTTTGTGCCATAGGCTTCGCCATGGGCCTTGGCCAGGGCGTAATCGTTGGTGAAATAGTGCAGGGCGATGGCAAAGGTAAACAGCGCCAATGGCTTAACTTCCGGATTGTTTTGGTCGGCCACGGCATAGGCCACCAGGAAATTAAAAAAAGCATAGGAGGCCAGCGAAAAATAGAAGGAGGTCGTTTCTGTCAGCAGCGTGCGTGACCGGTTGACGCTGAAGAAAAACAAGAAACCCGCCAGTGCCATGACGTAGATATGTCGCTCAAAATAAGGAAAAATCCCCGACAGTAGCTTTTGAATGATTATATCATTTTCGGCCAACTTCGGCAGCATATCGACAAAGACATACGAGATCGCCACCCCGCCGCAGACAGATAGAAACCGCCCGTGCGTGATCACATCCAGTAGGCGCGTCTTTTGGGCAAGCAAATGCACCAGCCCAAAAACCACCACCGATATCAATGCTAAATAAATATAAGGCATACAGCTCTCTCTCAGTGGTCGCCAGGATAAAAAGGCTCGATGTGCACAATCACATCCTGCACCATCGGCCAATCCTTCTGGATCTCGACCCTCACCTGTTGGCTGATAGTATGGGCCACCTCAACCGTTAGATGGGGATCGACTTCGATATCGATATCGACATGCGCATCAGGGCCAGAATGCTGGATGCGGATCTTCTCCGTACCGCGCACCCCGTCCACCCTTGTGGCTGCCTTGCGCACACTTTCAAAATATTTTTCCTCGGGCACACGGTCGACAATCTGGTCCAGATTTCTCCGCAGTGCCAAAAATCCGATGCCGATCATGAACAAAGCTATGAAAATGGCACCGATATGGTCGATATTGTGGCTCCAGCCTGGAACATAAGCGCCGGCAAGCAGCGCGATGGCCGCCAGCAGGCTGGTGAGGCCGTCAATGCGGTAGTGCATGGCATCTGCCTCAAGCGCCGGGCTATTCTGCCTTTTGGCAACGCGCATCATGATCTGATAGCAAAACTCAAGCAGGATGACGGCCCCCAACGGAATGATCCAGGCGCGCCCATCGATAACCTCACCCTGCGGCTGGCTCGAAAGGGAAAAGAGCTGCTGAATCAACATCCCGCCGCCGATAAATGCCATCAAAAGGCCTAACTGCAGTCCTAAGAGCGGCTCAAAACGCCCGTGCCCGAACGGATGGTTTTTATCGGGCGGACGGGCCGCCAATTTGATGAATACCACCAGTAGCACGCTCGATATCACATCAATGGAGCTGGAGAGGGCGTCCATCAACAGGGCGGCGCTGCCGAACAGCCAGACGCCCACTAGCTCTGCCATGATGATCGCAAAGCGTATGCTGATGCCCTGCACGCAGGATTTTACCAGCTGCTGCACGCGTTCATGCCGCTGCTGGATCACCTGCTGAGGAATTGTAACCGGATCGGGAAAGTGTCCGTGACTCATGTTGCCTGAAATAAGTATTTAGCTTTGTCAAGGTTGTTAGGAGTGCCCACCACCACCAGCGCATCTGCCGCCTGCAGGGGGGTGTCGGCCTCGATCGCCGTCAGCGTTTGGCTTTGTCTTTTAATTATCAATACCGTCAAGCCATGCGCCTTTTTTAATTCGCTGCTCAATATTGTTTTGCCTACCAGTGGCGAACCTTCGATAACTTTTAAAGTCTCTATGCGGGCGTCATTGGAATCAAGCGAATTCGTATTGGTCTCCAGACTCTGCCAGCGCAAGACATCATAGCCTTCCATGCGTACGCTCTGCACGCATTTGCTGATCTGGTTTTGCGGCACCTCGCACTTTTGCAGCACCATTTTAAAGATCTCCAGCGAAGAACCGAATTCATCGGGAATGACATCATCGGCACCGATCTGAAACATTTTCTGCACCTCGCGGAAATAACGCGTACGCGTAATAATATACACATCCGGATTTAATTCCCTGGCAGCTTTTATAATTCTTTTTGCGGCTGGCGCATCATCGATCACCACTGCGAGCGTGCGGGCTCTTTTGATACCGGCAGAAAGCAACACAGAATGATGCGATGGATCGCCGTAATAGATCGGCTCTCCGTTGCTTTTTTCCACCTTCACGGTCTCCGGATTCATATCCAAAATCACATAGGGCAATGCCGTCTCCTTGGCCGCCCTGGCCAAATGCTTGCCGCGCAAACCAAAGCCTACAATGATGATATGATCGCGCTTAGGCTTATGCCCCACCTCTTCTGAAGCATAGTTGACGCCCATCTTCAGCCTGTCCGGCAAAGGCAGTTTGCTTAAAATTTGCGCCAGTAAGTCCGAAAGCGACATCAATGAAGGCGTCACCGCCATCGTCAGCAGCGATACCGCCAAAAAGATCTGATAGTTATAGTCCGTTATCAATCCTAAATCCATGCCTGAATGCGCGAGTACGAACGAGAATTCGCCAATTTGGCTCAAGGCCACCGCGGCTAGCACCACCGAGCGCAATGGCAAGCCTAGCGCAACTGCCGTCCCCCCTGCCACCAAAGCTTTTAGCAGCAAGGCGATAGCCGCAATTGCTAAAATCAGCAAGGGTTGTTGAATGACAAAGCCCATATCCAGCAGCATGCCCATGGAAACAAAAAAGAAACTGGTAAAGATCTCCTGGAATGGCAGCACATTGCCCACCGCCTCATCACTATATTCGGATTCCGAAATCACCAAACCGGCAAAGAAGGCTCCCAAAGAAAGCGATAGGCCAAGCGAAGAGGTGATCCATGCCACGGCAAAGCATATCGTGAACACACTGAGCAAAAAAAGTTCGCGCTGACGTGTACGAGTCACATAATAAAGCAGCTTCGGCACCCCGCGGAAGGCAACCACCGCCATCACCAGTAGAAAAACAATGCCTTTTAGAAAATTATATAAATGCGCCAGATCGAATTCTTCGCCGGCTCCTGCCAGCATCGGCACAAGCAGCATCATCGGCACGGCTATGATATCCTGGAAGATAAGCACCCCCAAGATCAAACGCCCGTGCATGGTCTCGCCGCCGCCATTCTCATCGAGCGCCCGCAATACAATCGCCGTACTGCTTAAGGAAAGCAGAAAGCCCATTAAAACAGCTTCCCCCCAGGATGTGCCAAAGCCCAATTTGGCAATCACAAAACACGTCGCTACCGAACCCAAGACTTGCAACACACCGCCCACGAAAAAGTAGTATCTATATTTAATGATATTCTTTATGGAAAATTCCATGCCGACAGTGAATAGCAAAAGCACAACGCCGATAGTAGCTAAATTCTCCACATCGCTGACACGGCTCACCAAACCTAAGCTATGCGGACCGCACAGCACCCCGGTAATTAGAAAGCCCACCACGGAAGGCAATTTTAGCCGATGGCATACCAGCAGCACAGCCACAGACAAGGCAAAGATAATGACGATTTCTTTGATGATCGGAACTTCCATATTGCCTACCTGTCTCCCTTAACTAGTGTATCAAGCGTCTGCAGAATCTTTTTACCGTATTCCACATAGTTGTTTTGCAAGTCTGCCACGCTGGCTTCATAATGTATATCAGGGGTAACGCCCGCATTCTCGATCAAGCGGTGGTCCTGCCGTTCGGCGATGGAGGCGGTATAGCAGAAATCGGAAATCCCACTCAGATTCGGGAACATCGCTTTGGAAACATAGCCGCCGGCACCTGCCGTACGCGTCCCCATAATGGTGGCCCGCCCGTTATCCTGCATTATGGCCGGAAAGAAATCCCCTCCGGAAAAATCAAGCGCATTGACCAAAAGCAAAATCGGCTTGGTATAATGCACCTCCGGATGCGGCGGCAAAGGTCCGATGCCATACAAATAGCCGGCCTTCGTGAACATTTGCCCATTATTCCATTCATCTACCATAAAGCGGAAATGACCCAACAGCGATTGCACAACTTCCAGCGTAACGGGAATACCTTCCAAGGTCTCACCAAGAAGATCTTTTGCGTCTTCATCAGACTCCACCGCTGCAAAAAAATCCATCTCCATGAGGGCAAAATAAACATCTTCCTGCGTGAGCATCTGGCGGTGCTGAGGAATCGTCAGCGGCTGGTCTGTCAACATCGATGCCAAGGCATACATATATAAAATCAAGCCGCCGGGGTTATTGACCTGGTCGACGACCAACACTTCGGCCTCACTTTCAAAAAGGTCGATAATATCGGCAAATTCTAAAACCGCTTTCTCTGTATTTTCTAACTCATAGGTGGCGATGCGTACATATCCCGCCGGCGTGCCATCGGCTAATTCAAATAAATATGCATGGAAAATGCTGCTGCTTGGGTTTTGCCATAAAATATTTCCAAGCACCGGAATAAAGCTTTTCTTTGAGCCGAGCATATCCATAGGGTCTACGTCATCCTCCCTGGATGCCGCCAGGGCGGCATAGTGAGGCATGATCAACCTCTTTTGAAAGAAATGATGCTGACCGCACTTTTTCTTGCCTTTTTTCGCCGCTTTGTGGCTGGCAATCCCCATCTTCTTAGCGAATGCGGTCGTCAAGTTGTTGATTTTCTCGGGCACACAGTCCCATGCCACCGTATAACTCGTGACTTCGGTCGTTCCCATTTTCCGTCCGCCAAGCGTAAGCGTCCCCTCTGGCACGATGTGTCCAAGTGCTCCTAAGCGTGTAGTCAGATAAATCTCTGCCAGTCCCTGGTCGGTGGCGGGTTGATTGCTGCCGACTTCCATTTTGGTGAAATCTTTGACGACTTGATCTACCGCTACCCCGTCGATGAGCAAAAGCTCATCCCCGATGGCAAAGGGAAAAGGATTGTCTTTCGGCAATTGACTTTGATCGATATAGGAAAAGAAATACCTGTCGCCGGCACTTTGAATGAGAAATGGCAGGGTTGCCGCTGCCGTGGAATGGAACTGTACGGTGGCATGATAATCCTTCACTGTAAAGAAGAACTCCTTCACAATCACCTGGAAGTCTTTCGTCGTCAGCGCCCCTGCCGCACGCACCTTGTCTTTAGCGGCATTGATCTCGACTTCAAGGTCCCAGCCTGCGTATTTCATCTTCCATTCCGCCTGGGCATAGTTCGATAGAAAGGTATTTTTAATGTGATCCAAATCGCCCAGCATGCGCTCGCGGATAAAATCCCCCGTATCTATAGCCATTAAAGAATGCATCCAAGCACATGCCCCGAGCATGCCAAGACACAGCCGCCTAGTGATGGATGTCATCAATTCCCCCTTTGATGGTCTTCATAGATACTACCGGATTTGCCGTTTATCCTGCGCCACCGCCTTCGCGCAAGCTTATCCTTTATGGTTTCCGGAAAATACTTTATGCACCATTGAACTGACAAGTTTTATTTATTAAAAGTGAAATCAAATGCAGGCCGTTATTGGCATATACAGGTGCAGGTATTCGTGTCTTTTGATGTCATAGGTCCTCCTTATATCAATCAATGATTGAATACATCAACAACATCAATTAAGACCAGAAAACAACAACAAATCAAACAAACAAGCAAAAATACAAATGATAAATGTAACATATAAAATATAAACCACACAATATATTTATCTTTTACGATTTAAGCATCTAGTGTGATTTCAGGTTCATCTGGTTTTGTAGGACCCACCTAGAAAAGAGTGCCTATTAACAAAACCCTAAGAGCAAGCTCCATTTTCCTTCTCTGTGCCTCTGTGCCTCGGTGGTGAAGTTTTTCGCAACACGTCAATTAGTTGTGCTATACCACCAGCAAGCATTTTACTACATCACCAACATTATTTTCAGGAATCGGCGCTAAAAATCATGATTAAGGATCCCGATCGTCTTAATATCATCTTGCTAAAGATAGCGGCCTCTTGATCTATTAGGCCTCTGCCAAATAAAGTTATGTCGGGAATACAAGTTTCAAAACAACCATGGCGTCCATGAACCGCTGTCCGCTTCGTCCGCCTCGTCCGCTTGGTCCATCCGCTTGACAAGCATATCCCCTAGGCTTTAATCTAGCCGCTTTGATTCATCACCCTAGGCACCACAGGCACTATGACATCCGAAATGACATCTCTCTGCTGCTGGAATAACTATCCCCATTCCAAAGCCTTGGTTAAACGTCCGGAAAGCTGCCGGGATCTGAAACTCGCTGAAGACGGCGCGACACTTGCGCGCGGTCTCGGCCGCAGCTATGGCGATGCCGCCCTAAATGGCGGTCATAGCGTACTGCTGATGGAACGCCTGAACCGCCTGCTAGCCTTCGATGAAGTGAGCGGCCTGCTTCGCGCCGAAGCCGGCACGACGCTTGCCGACATCCTAAACATCTTCATTCCGCGCGGCTGGTTTCTGCCCGTCACCCCCGGCACGAAATACGTCACCCTAGGCGGCTGCTTTGCCGCCGACGTGCATGGCAAAAACCACCATGTCGACGGCTCCTTCAGCCGCTATGTCACTGAAATCGAGCTGCTCACCGCCGACGGCTCGCGCCTGCGCTGCAGCAAAAACCTCAACACCCCCCTTTTCTGGGCCAGCGCCGGCGGCATGGGACTTACCGGCATCATCACCGAAATCACCCTGCAGCTGGTGCCCATTGAAACCTCCTTTGTCAACGTCAGCCACCATGCCGCCGCCAATATCGACAAGCTCATGGATGCCTTTGCAGAGCCGGCTTTAGACGATAAATACTCGGTGGCCTGGATCGACTGCCTGGCCAAAGGGCGGCAAATGGGCCGGGGCATCCTCATGACCGGACACCATGCCACGGCCGCCCATCTGCAAAGCCATAAGACGCAGCTGCTGCCGGCCCCCGCTGCCGCCAAACGCTCCATCCCCTGCTATCTGCCAGACAAGGCCCTAAACTACTGGAGCATCAAAGCCTTCAACAGCCTCTACTATCACACGCAAAGCCGCAAACACCACTTCCTCAGTGATATAGATAATTTCTTCTACCCTCTGGATGGGATCAACGACTGGAATCGCATCTATGGACGACGCGGCTTTCTGCAATACCAATGCCTCATCCCGCCGGCCGCAGCCAAAAAAGCCCTGCCGCAACTGCTCACCAAGTTATCAGACAGCCGCCGGGCCTCCTTCCTGGCCGTACTCAAGCGCTTCGGCCAGCAAGGCGAGGGCCTGCTCTCATTCCCCCGCGAAGGCTTTACGCTGGCGCTCGACATCCCCCTGGCAGACCCGGGCGTTTTTGCCCTGCTCGACCAGCTGGACGACATCGTGCTGGCGTATGGCGGCAGGGTCTATTTAGCTAAAGATGCCCGCCTACAGCCGGAGACATTCCGCCGCATGTACCCCCGCTTGGCCGAATGGCAAAAGATCAAACAGACCATCGATCCGCATGGCCGCATCAGCTCAGATCTCGGCCGCCGCCTGCAAATGGGTAAAAAACTATGAAAAACAAAACTGTCCTCATCCTGGGCGCCACCTCTTCCATCGCCCGCGCCGCCGCCAATGCCTTCGCCGAAAAAGGCTACGCCCTATTCCTGGCCGGTCGCCACGTGGATGAGCTTGAAAGATTGGCCGCCGACATCGCCATCCGCCATACCGCCAAAGTACAGTATGGAGCCTTCGAGGCCGAAGACTTCGACAGCCACAGCGCCTTTCTGCAACATGTCGTCACCACCATAGGACCGCTTGATGGCGTCTTGCTAGCCTTCGGGACTACCGGCGACCACGACGCGGCTTTGCACAATTTCGATGCCGCCCAAACCATCATCCATAGCAACTTCACCGGCGCCTGCTCGATTTTGACCCATTGCGCCAACCATCTTAGCGCCCAAAAGCAAGGCTTCATCATTGCCCTCTCATCGGTTGCCGGCGAACGCGGTCGGCAAAGCAATTATATCTACGGCGCCGCCAAAGGGGGCCTTAGTCTGTTTCTACAGGGACTGCGCAACCGCCTGTACCCCCTCGGCGTACGCGTCATCACCATCAAACCCGGCTTTGTCGATACTCCCATGACCTTCGGCAAGCCCGGACTCTTCTTGGTAGCCAGCCCGGCAGACGTCGGCAAGAACATTGTTGAAACACTCGACGCAAAGCGCGATATCGTCTATATTCCCGGCTTTTGGAAATATATCATGCACATCATTAAGGCCATTCCTGAAAGCATCTTCAAAAGAATGAAATTATAAGAGAATGAAATTATGATAGACCCCTCAGCAGCACCAAAGCCCACCCTGGCAATCTTTGATTTCGACGGCACCATCACCACGCGCGACAGCCTGCTCTCCTTCCTCTTTTATACCGCCGGCACCTGGCGCACCCTGGGCAAGCTGGCAAAATTAGTTCCCGCCATGGCAGCCTTCCTCTTAAAGCGCCTGTCAAGGCAGCAAGCCAAAGAGATGATCCTGACGCGCTTTTTTGGCGGCATGTCGATCGCCCAACTGCGCGAACTCGGCGAAACCTTTGCCACCTCTCGCTCAATGCAACACCTCGTCCGGCCGGCGGCCAATAAACGTCTGGCCTGGCATAAACGCCAACAGCATCAGTGCGTCTTGATCAGCGCCTCCGTCGACGCCTATCTCGATGCCTGGGCCAAAATGGCAGGTTTTGACCATGTCATCTGTTCGAAACTGGCCACCACCCCAACCGGCAATGTCACCGGCCGCCTCTCGGGCTTAAATTGCTGGGGCCCTGAAAAAGTCCGCCGCCTGGAAGAAGCGTTCGGTCCGCTGGCGAAATATAACATCTACGCCTATGGCGATAGCCGCGGCGATAAGGAGCTGCTGGCCATTGCCGATCACTCCTTCTTCCGCCACATGCCCCCACCGACGCCCTTAACCTGAAAAGGAAATTAAAATGAACCATGTCCGCGATATCTGGCAGCTGATCAGGCCTCTTCAATGGATTAAAAACAGCTTCGTCTTTGTCGGCATCCTTTTCAGCCGGCGCCTCGACGCTGCCGATATGCTCGTGCAGGTATCCTTGGCGACGGCGGCCTTTTGCCTGGCATCAAGCTGCGTGTATGTCTTTAACGATATCATCGATTGTGAAAATGATCGGCAGCACCCGAAAAAGCAATATCGCCCCCTGCCCGCCGGCAAAGTCTCTAAAAGCTTTGCCTTGGGCCTGACCCTCCTCCTTGGCAGCGCCGCCCTGGCGCTTGCGCTTTGGGTCTCCCCTTCCGTGCTGGCGATCATTATGGCTTATCTGCTGTTGAATATCGTCTATTCGCTGTGGCTCAAACATGTCGTAATCCTCGATGTCTTCTGCATCGCCACAGGCTTTATGCTGCGGATCTTAGCCGGCACCCTGGGTGTGGGCATCCCCCCCTCCAAGTGGCTATTGCTGTGTAGCTTGATGGTAACCCTCTTCCTGGGCTTTGCCAAACGCCGGGCCGAAATTTCGGTCCTAGCCAATCTCAAGCAAGAACACAGGCGCGTACTGCGCCATTATAGCGCCGCGCTGCTGGACCAGCTAACCAGCATCTGCGCTGCCGCCGTGATCATCAGCTACAGCCTCTACACGATGAGTACCGAAACAGTCAACCTCCACCATACGGAAAATTTAATTTATACCGTGCCTTTTGTCATCTACGCCTTATTCCGCTACCTCTTCCTGCTGCACCACTCCAATGAAGGCGGCGATCCCACCCGCGACCTGCTGAAAGACCCCCAAATCACCTGCTCCGTACTCGGCTGGGCAGGTTTATCCCTCTATTTGATCTAGAAAAGGTGAACACACACCCTTTTTTCCTTTTCAACAATCCCATCACTAGGGTATGATTTCACCTTTTATGAAATAGATGCAGCGGAGATATTGCTATGGCAAAAAAACGTGAGAATATCAAAATGAAAAGTTCCGAGAGTGCTTTTCATTACTACACAGAAAAAAACAAGACGAACACACCAGATCGTCTGACACGCAAAAAATACGACCCGACCCTACGCAAACACGTCGACTTTAAAGAAGCAAAATAGCACTCTCATACTTCTGTAAGGCTGTGAAAAAAACAACATGTCTTTTTCACAGCCTTGAAAAAACGAGGGCCTATGTTTGAGCTGTCTGTAGCCGGTAAGTATCTTATTCCACGATGGAGGCAGCTTTCTGTCTCTATCATCAGCTTGGTTTCGATCCTCGTGATCGCCCTTGTCGTCTGGCTGATCGTCGTCTTCTTCTCCGTCAAAGACGGTCTCGAAAATAGCTGGGTAGACAAAATCATCGCCCTCACCGCCCCCATCCGCGTCACCCCCACTGATAAATATTACGCCTCCTACTACCATCAGATCGATACCATCAGCGCCCGCGCAGATTATACCGCCAAAACAATCGGCGAAAAACTTAACGCCGCTGCCGCCGATCCCTATGATCCAACCACCGATGAAGAGCTGCCGGCACATTGGCCGCTCCCAGACCGCGATGCCCATGGCCAGCTGAAAGACCTCGTCAAACAGGTGCAGCAGAGCGCGTCAAGCCTTGCCACGCCAAAAAACCTAAAAGTTTCGGATTTTGAAACGACAGTCGCCAATGTGCGCTTAAGACTTCTGCGTCATATGGCAGGCACAAACCAGCAGTCACAACAGTTCCTCGACCATGCCGCCTATATCGGTTCTTTCGATGCCGACACGCCGGCATTGACCAAAGCCCTCCTGCCATTGACGCTGGAAGATTTCACCAACCTGCTCCACATGCAAGCCATCTCCTCCGATAATGTACTGGAGGAAGCACCAGATATCGTGCATCGCCTTGACACGCCGCATATGCAAAAGCGCCTGCAAGACTTCTTTCAAGCAATCGAGGTGCAGGCCCTGAAAACACCGCCTCAAGGCTGGCGCCTGCCACGCGCCTTCTTGCCGGCCGTCGCCGATTTACAAGTGGTGGCCATAATTAAAGATGGCGATATCACCCGCCTCATCATCCCGCCAGACGCAGCCGCACTAACCTCGCTGCTGCAGCGCCTGCAATCAGATAGTGCCCGGGCAGTAGCCGGCGAGCTGCATATCGACAGCGAAAAGGCCACCCTCAAATTGGCCGGACAGGACATCCAAAACGTGCCTGCATCGATGCCGATGTTCCTCGAAGGCAATATCAAGCTGCCGGCCACAGTCATTACCGACTCCATCGCCAAAGCCGCTAGGCCGCAAGAGCTTGCCTTTGACATGCACGCCACCATCCAAGGCTCCCTCATAGCAGGCAAAGTGTCGCTCGACCGCCTGCAACTGGCCGAAGCTAAAGTCCTGCCCAATGCCAAGACCCATCTCTTTGCCCACCTTTCTCCCCAAGCGGGGATTGTCTTGCCCAACGACCCCAACGTGGGCGATGCCATCCTGCTGCCCAAAAGCTTTAAAGAAGCCGGCGTCCTGCTCGGCGACCAGGGCTACCTCTCCTACCATTCACCGACGCCCAGCAGCCTGCAGGAACAGCGCGTAGCGGTCTTTGTGGCCGGCTTTTACGATCCCGGCATCATGCCGATCGGCGGCAAATATATCCTAGCCCCCAAAGACCTCATCGCCATGGTGCGCGCCTCCTACAACCAGAATGACGTGCTGGCCAGCAACGGCCTTAACATCCGCTTCGACAACCTAAGCGATGCCCAGAAAATAAAAAACGAACTGCAGCTGGCTTTCCAGCGCGATGGCATCGCCCCCTATTGGCATATCGAAACGTACCAGGAATATGAATTCACCAAAGACCTCATCCAGCAGCTGCATAGCGAAAAAAACCTCTTCAGCGTCATCTCGCTGGTCATCATCATCGTCGCCTGCTCCAACATCATCTCCATGCTGATCATCCTGGTCAACGACAAGAAACTCGAAATCGGCATCCTGCGCTCCATGGGGGCGACATCGGGCAGCATCGCCCTGATCTTCGGCACCTGCGGCATGGTCATGGGCACCCTCGGCAGCCTGATCGGCATCCTGGCGGCCTTCCTCACGCTACGAAATCTGAACGCCCTCGTGGATTTCATCGGCCGCCTGCAGGGGTACGATCTATTCAATCCGGTCTTTTACGGCAACACCCTGCCCAGCGAACTAAGTTTTGAAGCTTTGTCGCTGGTGGTGATGACGACGGCTTTCATCTCGCTTTTGGCCGGCATCGTGCCGGCCGTAAAGGCCAGCATGCTGCGTCCTTCAGCCATCTTGAGGGCAGAATGATTATGGAAAACACCATCGAAAAACCTCTGATCCTGCGCGCTATGCAACTGCGCAAAGCCTTCTACAACCCCGTGCATATAGATATCCTCAAAGAGATAAATCTCGACGTACACCGCGGCGATACCCTGGCCATCATGGGGCGCTCAGGCGAAGGCAAAAGCACCCTGCTGCAGATCCTCGGCACACTCGACAATCCCTGCGGCGGCAGCCTGGAGATCGACGGCGTCGCCATCTCCCAGTTCAACAAAAGCCAGATCCGCAACCAGAAGCTCGGCTTCATTTTCCAGTCCTTCCACCTGCTGGAAGACTACACCGCCCTGGAAAACGTGCTGATGCCCGCCAAGATAGCCCGAAAGGCCACATCACCCAATACTCCCGCCTACCAACGCGCCTGCCAGCTGCTAGCGCATGTAGGGCTCGCCGACCGCGCCCATTTCAATACCAAGCTGCTGTCGGGCGGCGAAAAGCAGCGCGTGGCCATCGCCCGCGCCCTGTGCAACGATCCAGATATCATCTTTGCCGACGAGCCGTCAGGCAACCTGGACCGCCAAACCTCCACCATCATCCATGAGCTGCTGCTCAACTTCGCCCATGCCCATAATAAGACACTGATCATCGTCACCCACGACCATGAACTGGCCAAACTCTGCCAACGCCGCTACCACCTCGTCAACGGCGAGCTCAAAGCGCTCACACTGTAGCGTAGACTTCAGTAAACGCTCTATGATGAGGGCTAAGGCAAAGTCTTATTGCAAAGAGGAGCGGCAACCATATAGTGAAATAATACAAAGTTTAACTTATTGATAATATGCGGTTTGCGGATTTATATTTAGAAAAAACTGCAATTAAGCATGCCTATACGCTTGACACCCAAATTTGACTGATTGCGAGGGGCTCTCAACTGAGTTTTGCTCCTTGGTAATAGCTAGCGCAATGACTTCATCACAAAGGGTGGTGTTCACCTGTTCGGCCAAAATTTAATAAAAAAAACAACAGGATATTAGGATGGACAGGATAAATCAGTCATCCTGTCCATCCTAATATCCTGTTGTTATTTTTAACGAAAATCATTACGGCATAAGGTTAACAGAGCCCGATCGGCCAGTGTCTAACTGTATTTTGATTCCGGCCATGGCGAATGTTCGTACCTGTGACCGAAAGTTTTCCCTATAAGGGTGAACATAGCCTCTCAAAGCTCAACATTTAACCCCTCTCGCGCAGTCAAATTTTGGGTGTCAAGCGTATAGGCATGCAATTAAGCAGGAGAGTGTCAGTAGAATTGCTAAAAGCAAAAGGCCAACGCGAGATCTTAACATATATAAAGGTTCATCCGACAAATGAGGACCTTTAGCCGGTAAAAGTATTAAGTCTTCACATTTTTATGAGCCTTCATTATCAGAACTTTGTGAATTGCTTGCGATCTTGAGTAAACTTTCTCCAATCCCCGTTTGAGAAAATTGCAAAGGTACTTATGTGACTCAAATTAAGATGTTGGATAGTGGCTTATACCGCGGCGGCGGTCAGCAGATTTCAGCCTACTTGTAAACCTTCCATCTGTCACGGATTCACTGATCGCGCTGCGGCGGGCCACATGGAGGTGGATTCAGAGGTGCTGGCTTGGTTCAAGCCAGTGATTTGATAAAACAATGTATTGCCTTTATTCAATTACCTGCAGTATTTCAAAAGCATGGAAAGGATACACCCTCTCGTAAAAATGCTTATTGAAAACACCCCCGGTTGGCTGGACGCTTCTTCGCTAACTATTACGCCATTATTCGGCGGTCTTGATAATCTTGCTTACAAAATTGAAGTAGGGTCTGAAACTTTCGTTGCAAAAATATTGAAAGATAATGTGCGTGCATTTGGCCTCAATAAGCAGCATGAATATGTCGCTCATCTTTTGGCTAGCAAGGCAGGCATTGCCCCGGAAATTGTTCATTTTTCTTCCGATTATGAAAAGGTGTCAGGCTTGGCATTTGGAGAATTGATGTTTAAATATCTTTCTATCAACACTCTAAGTATCAAATTTCCAAATGCCAAGCCTGACTCCAATCTTGACCCCAATCTCCCGGGTATGAGGCGGTATCCAGTATGTGAGTGATTGGCAAAGATGACTGCTCAAAAACTCAGGCCGCGAGCAGACTTTTTAGGATTGGGGTCCGGCCAACGTCTACACTAGGCTTTTTTTTGATGGTATTCTGTCTGGTCAAAATTCAAGAAAAAACAACATGATATTAGGATGGACAGGATAAATCAGCATTCTGTCCATCCTAATATCATGTGAATATTTTTTACCAAAAGCCATTAGGGTCCAGCTTAGAGATACACAAGTCGGTATCCTGACGCATCGACCAGTATTCCTCCAAAGGCAATACGAGGGGCAGGTTATAACGCCTCATCGACCAGGCGCCCCCAGCATCACATCGCCGACAAGCGCAATCTTTATAGCTCTGCGGCTGTTTTAGCTTCGAGATGCTTTTTAAACCACTCCTTAGCCAGCCCGGCGACTTCCTCGAGGCACCCCGGCTCTTCAAACAGATGGGTGGCGTTGGGGACGATGTCGAATTTTTTCAAACATACCAGCCTGGCAAAGGCCTCCTGGTTTAATTCTATGACGCCGAAATCCTCGCCGCCGACAATGAACAAGCTCGGCGCCACCACATCTTCCAGCACATCCATGGCCAGGTCAGGACGCCCGCCGCGCGAAACGACAGCTTTGATCTGCTTGCCCATAGCGGCTGCCACCTGCAAGGCCGCCGCCGCCCCTGTGCTGGCGCCAAAAAGTCCGATGGCGAGGTCTTTGCTTTCCGGTTGTTTCTGCAGCCACTCCACCACCCACCCCAGCCGCTGGCCGAGCAGGTTGATATCAAATCTTGTCTGGTAGACTTCATCCTCCTGCTTGGAAAGCAGGTCGATGAGCAGCGTCGACAGCCCCGCCTCATTCAACACGTCGGCCACATAATTGTTGCGTGGCGAAAAGCGGCTGCTGCCGCTGCCATGGGCAAAGAGCACTAGGCCTTTAGCCCCTGGCGGAACCTTGAGCATCCCTTCCATCTCCACTCCAGCCTGCTTCACATGGATCAACTTTTCCATAGCTCCCCCTTCTTCGGCTTGGCTGCTTTGCGTTTCTTTTCATGATTGGCGATGACAAGGCGAGTCCTGATTACCGCATCGGGACTTAAACTGATGCTGTCGATGCCGCAATCCACCAGGAACTCGGCAAATTCCGGATAGGTCGACGGGGCATCGCCGCAGATGCCGATCTTGCGCTTGCGCTTTTTGGCACTCGCAATGACATGTGCGATCATGCGGGTGACGGCTTCATTGCGCTCATCGAAGATATCAGCCACCAGCGCACTGTCGCGATCCACACCCAGCGTCATTTGGGTAAGGTCGTTGCTGCCGATGCTGAAGCCGTCGAAGATATCGCAAAACTTGTCGACTAAGATCACATTGCTCGGGATCTCGCACATGACATAGACTTCCAACCCGTCTTTGCCCTGCACAAGGCCATTGTCCTTCATCACCTTTAAGACTTTTTTGCCTTCGGCCACGGTGCGGCAGACGGGGATCATGACCTTTAAATTGATCAGTCCAAACTCCTCCCTGACTTTCTTAATGGCCTGGCACTCCAAGGCAAAGCCCTCCTTATAACCGGCACTATAGTACCTGGAGGCCCCGCGCCAGCCAAGCATGGGGTTTTCTTCCTTCGGTTCGAAATATTTACCGCCGATCAGATTCACATATTCATTAGTTTTGAAATCGCTGAAACGCAAGATGACGTCTTTCGGATAAAAGGCGGCGGCGATAATGGCTACGCCCATGGCAAGCTTGTCGACGAAATACTGCCTTTTGTCGGCATAGCCGGCTGTCAGCGCATTGATCTCCCGCCGCGTCTTGACATCCTTTACCTGATCGAACTTCACCAACGCCATGGGATGGATGCGGATGTATTCGGTCACCAAAAATTCCTCGCGGGCCAGGCCGACGCCATCATTTGGCAGAAAGCTGAGTTCATAGGCTTCATCGGGATAGCCCACATTGATCATCACCTTGGTCTTTGGCTTCGACGCCTTCTGCACATCGATCTTTTCGACTTTGTACTTAAGCAGCCCGTCATAGACCAGCCCCTTCTCCCCCTCGGCACAGCTGACCGTGATCTTTTGCCCATTCTTAAGCACCTGCGTGGCATCGTTAGTCCCTACGATGCAGGGCAACCCGAGCTCGCGGCTGACAATGGCCGCATGCGATGTACGCCCGCCCCTATTTGTCACAATAGCCGAAGCAATGCGCATGATCGGCACCCAGTCGGGATCGGTGATCTCGGTGACCAATATCTCGCCGGCTTTGAATTTTGCGATGTCTTTGGCGTCCTTGATGACATGGGCTTTGCCTTGCGCAATCTTATTGCCTACGCTCTTGCCCTGCACCAGCACCTTGCCCTTCTCCTGCAGCTTGTAGTTTTCGATGATATTGCGGTTGCGCTGCGATTGCACCGTCTCAGGCCGCGCTTGCACAATAAACAGCTCCTGCGTCTGTCCGTCCTTGGCCCACTCCAAATCCATAGGGGTCCATCTGCCATACTTCTTACTGTAGTGGTCTTCGACGGCCACGGCCCATGTGGCCAGCTGCAAGGCTTCGCCATCCGTCAGGCAATACGTCTTTCGGTCTGCCAGCCGTGTCTTGACCTTCTTGACCGGATGCGCGGTATTTTTTGTGTAGATGATCTTGGTGGCCTTATCGCCGAGGCGCTTGTCGATCAAAGGCTTATATCCTTGCTTAAGCGTTGGCTTGAAGACATAAAACTCATCGGGATTGACGGCACCCTGCACCACGCTTTCGCCAAGGCCATAGCTGCCCGTGATAAAGACGACATCGCGGAAGCCGGTCTCGGTATCCAGCGTGAAAATGACCCCTGCCGATGCTAAATCAGAGCGGATCATCTTCTGGACGCCGATGGACAAATACACCTTGAAATGGTCGAATTTGTTCTCCGCGCGGTAGGCGATGGCGCGGTTGGTGAACAATGACGCAAAGCAGCTCTTGCATGCCGCCAGCAGCTGCTCCAAACCGCAAATATTGAGGAACGACTCCTGCTGGCCGGCAAAACTCGTCTGCGGCAGGTCTTCGGCAGTCGCCGAAGAGCGCACGGCGACATCCAGATTTTCCACCTTGCTTTGCATAGACAACTTGCGGTAGGCCTCGGCAATGGCAGCCTGCAACTCTTTTGGCAGCTCGCATCCCATGATGATCTTGCGGGCCCTTTCTCCGGCCTTTTCCAGGGCTTTTTCATCGCTCACCTGCAATCCATGCAGGGCGGCTTTCAGTTCTTTCAGGACGCCGGCCTTCTCAAGTACATAACGGTAGGCATAGGAAGTAATGGCAAAACCTGGCGGAATTTTCACCTTTATCTGCCGGTTGCGCCGCATCTCGCCCAGAGAGGCATTTTTGCCCCCTACGAGACCGATATCTTCGATGCCGATCTCGTCAAACCACAGAATAAAAGACTTTTCACGTTCGCTTTTCATGCAATTTCACCGTTTTTATTGTTATTTACCCCCACAGTGCCTTGCTGTGCTTCTTCCACCCTCGGTATATCGCTCATGATGGCCGGCTGCCATATCGTCCTTAATGAATTCAGCACGGCCAGCACATCGATAACCTCTTGGCTGATGGCTCCTGCCACCGGTGAAAGAAAGCCCAAGGCGGCGATAAACATGCCTAACACCGACAGCCCCATGCCGCCAAGCGCACTCTGCAGGGCTACCGTGCGCATGCGCTTGCTGATATGCAGAAATTCATCGACCTTTTCCAAGCTGCTGTCCATAATAACAGCCCCTGCGGCCTCCGCTGTAATATCGCTATTGCGTCCAAAGGCTATCCCAACCGTCGCCGCCAGCAGGGCAGGGGCATCATTGATGCCATCGCCGAGATAGGCTGTTTTGGCCTGCCGCGTTTCTTTGGCTACCAGCTCGACTTTTTCCTCAGGGCTTTTGCCGGCATAGACTTCGGAGATGCCGACATGCTCAGCCAGATACTTCACCTCCTCTTCGCGATCGCCCGAGATGATCATGGTTTTTTTTATCCCATGCTTAGGCCGCAAGTGCCGTATGAATAACTCACTCTCAGCCCGCGGAGCATCCCGAAAACGGTAATGCGCCGCCAAACCTCCGTCGACAATAATAACACATTCAAGCCCCCCCCCCTGCGGCAGCATGGCGGCATCTTTTTCCAAACCGAATTTAGCCAGCTGCTTGCGGCTGGTGATGGCGACTTCGTGCCCATTCACAGCGGCTTGCAGGCCAGCCCCTTTCTTCTCACTGATTTGCCTGACATCAATCAGCCGGATCTCCTCTGCTTTAGCCTGTGCCAGAATCGCCCCTGCCAGCGGGTGTTTGGAATATCTTTCCATACTGGCGACAAGCTTTAAAATGTCCTGCGGACGGCTTTTTCCATAGACGGTCTGCTCCGTCAAGGTCGGCTTGCCATAGGTCAGCGTGCCTGTCTTGTCGAAAATCATCGTCCGGCATTGGCTTATCTGTTCAAGCACGATCGGATTTTTAATTAAAATCCCCCTTTTGGCACATAGCGAAATCGATCCAATGATGGCCACCGGTATGCCGATCAACAGCGGACAAGGTGTCGCTATCACCAGCACGGCCAAAAAACGCACCGCGTCACCGCTAAAAAACCAGGCCACCACAGCAATGGCGACTGCTACCAGTGTATACCAAGCCCCCAACTGGTCGGCAAGGCGCCGCATGCGCGGGCGCTTCTGGGCCGATTCCGACATCACCTGCATGATTTTGGCATAACGAGAATCTTGGGCCAATTTGGTGGCTTTGATTGTCAGCGAAGCGTCACCATTGATAGCGCCGGAAAGGACTTCCGAACCGGGGGCTTTTGAAATGAGAAAGGGTTCGCCTGTCAGGTACGACTCATCCATCACGCCATTGCCGGTAAGCACTTCGCCATCCACCGGGCAGATTTCGTGCGGAAATATCAGGATGCTGTCCCCAATGGAAATGGCTTCCACAGCGATATCTTCGATACCCTCCTGCTGCTTGCGGTGGGCCGTCGTGGGCGCGCGCTTTGCCAGCTCCTCAAGCATCCTGGATGCCGACCTGATAGCATAGCTTTCAATGGTTTTCCCGCCCGAAAGCATCAGCACCACCAATGACCCTGCCAAATATTCACTCAGCAGGATGGAGGTGATGATGGAGATGCCGGCCAGCAAATCGGAATTGAATTCAAAAGCCAATAACTTGCCTAAAAGATCAAAGACAAGGATGCCGCCACCGACTGCCAGCGTCAGATAAAGAGGATAGAGGGAATATATTTGCAGCGCAGGAAATAAATACCGCAGCACTAAATGCGCCAAAATGCTCAACAAAGCCAAAATGGCGATATAGCCCTCTACGCCGACTGAAGGTGCCTTAGCTTTTTCCTGTGCAGCAGCAACCATTAAAAACCTTCCCTGTCAAAAGAAATTAAGCGCGCCTAGCCGCGCTTGATAAATCACATCACGGAAAGCTGATGCTCGATGGTTGCCATATCGCAGGAGGTGAATTCCTTGGCCACTTCGGCCACAATCAGTTTCTGGATGTCAGGACTGATGTGCTGACGGAATATGCCGAGAAATGAAGGTTCGGCCATGACATAAAGGCGGTTGAATTCGCCATTTTTCTCCGCCAAGGACAGGAAATTGGCCAGATAGGTGGCGAATTTGGCAGCTTCCAGACGTCTTGGTTCTGTTTCCGGCTCAAAAGAATATCGAACCGTGCCGCCGCGCTGCATGCTGCGACCGGGTTTTGAAGAGACCAAATCTTGGTTATGCAAACGGCTTTCAGGATGCTGATGAAAGGATATTTCTTCAATCTTAGGAAATTTCACTAGGCGATAGATTCTAGCCTGGCAGTTGTCGGCGACGACAATCCAGGTAGGGGCATGGTTTTTATTTGGCATACAGGGCTCCTTTTGCATAAAGATTGACTCTCCTTAATCTTTATGGGTTAAAAGTTTTTTTAACAACAAAGATTTAAGGTTCATCAAACAAATGAGTACGTAAAGAGATACATCCTGGTTTTCTCTCTGCCTCTGTGTCTCTGTGGTGAATCTTGTTACAGTGCTATGTCCCTATTAATCTGTCAGTTGCAAAGCAATTCACCACAGAGACACAGACGCACAGATAAGAAATAAAAGGCTTTTGTGACAATATTTTTGCTGCCAGGTACTCGTTTGTGCGATGACCCCGATTTAAGCATATTTTAGTATTTTATGCGGGCCGCGATGGGCTTGTGGTCGCTGATATTGGTTTGCATGCTATTTAAACCGACGTTTAAAACTGGGATATTAACCACCGAAGCCTGAATTCCCGGATTTGATTTCAGCGCAATCCAATCAATGCGCGTGTTCAGCACCTGGTGGGGATTGGTACATGTGGGCTCCAAATAATTCTCATAATCGAGCTTATAGCCGGCATCCTTAAGAATATTTAGGCGGGGATGCAATGCGGTCACGTTGGAATCCATGGCCACTAGCATCAGATCAGCTGCTTGCGTATCAAACAATTCCACCACTGTTTGCAGTTCGCCATCGCCTTTAGCAGAATCACTCACACCTGTCTTTGGAGATCTCTCGATCCGATAGGGATTACATCCTGTAATATGTCCTGAAGCCACTAAAAGTGTTTTGCCACTGTCTTTATCGCGCAATTTGACGGCAAAGGCCCTACCCATGATATTTCCAAGCGTTTCGACCAGTTCAAAGCGTGTTTTATTCCAGGCGATGCCATTTTTGGAATGAGAAGTTTCTGCCAACAAGACTTCATAGCGTGTTGGAAACATCGCCGCCTCAAGATAATCGGCTTCCTGCAGACAGATGATGTCATATTTCAGCTGGTGCGCAAAAATCCGCCTAGCCATGATGGCGCGTGCCTCTTGTAATAGCTGAGCTGAATCGGCAGCATCGTTCTTTGTCATATCGGACAGATGGTCTGCAAGCATTTGATTGATTTCTGCGTCGTGGATGACAACGGGGCGGATCTGGTAGGAAGTGATGGCTTCGTCAACTCTTTGATTCCATACTGCATTCGGACTACCGGCCGCAGTTGGTGTAGCTGTCAGGTGTTCAAAAAGATGCTGGTATCCTTTTTGATCCCATTCCTGTTGTGCCGCAAACTTGTCATCTGTATTCTCTGTAAATAAAATTTTCAAGGCCAGCTTCTGAATTTTCTCATTCAGGGACATGCTTTCAGGTTCTGCAATATACCTTTCTTGCATGACCTTTTGCATCGCGCTGGCGCGCAAGTAATCATAGTGGTCAGAAAGGCCGCCGCAATTGTAGGTGCTAATGGTAAATTCAGTGGCCGCAAGCCAGGAAAACGTCAATGATATCCCACAGAAAATGATGGACTTAAGCCTATTCATCTAAGACCTCCCTTTATAATAATATCAACAACAAACAATTCAACACCATGAAACATAACAGCTTTTCTTCAATTATCATAGCTAATAAGTATTAAGACTATATAAAGCTGCTGTCGAAATTTCAAATTAATGAATAGGCTTATCCGGTTTTGTAGGACTCAAAACCTCTTACACCGCTACCGCGCGGCAGCGGTGCAAGATTTTGAGTCCTACAAAACCGGATGAACCTAGTCCTTACCGCCAAATTCTGAACCTTTTTATGATCTACGGCTTATAACTTATAAAATTTCCATGACAATCACTGTAAAATAAGTATAATCCAGAAAAACGCATAAGGGATAAAGCCAGGTGGATTTCACACGCTTAACATTGTATATAGCACTAACGCTGATCTTTGGCGCCTATGTCGCCTTGGCAAAAAGACCTTTGAGCAAGCTGCCAGAGATACCATTCGGACTGATAATTTTATATTTTCTTTTAAAGATATCTGCATTGATCTTTGCATATGCAAAGATTGAAAATACGGCGACATCACTGGAAATTGCCGCCATCATTGTCGCCTGGATGTTCATTGTGCGGTTCGTTGTCTATATAGCGCTTGATTATTTCATGCGACAGAGACGTGGCCTTAACATTCCCACCATCACAAGAGATTTCGGACTCGGCCTTGTCTTTGTCATCATTGCAATGGTTGTCATAAAACAAAAAACCGATATCAATATCGGCTCTTTATTGACGACCTCTGCCATATTGACCGCCGTCATCGGCTTTGCCATGCAGGACACTCTAGGAAACCTTATTTCAGGTTTGGCCATACAGCTTGAACACCCATATCAAATTGGAGACTGGATAGGCGTAGCCAACGTCGAAGGCACTGTCCAAGGGATAACGTGGAAATCAACCCGAATACTGACAAGATCACAGGAAATGGTCTTCATCCCCAACAGCACAATCTCAAAGTCCGTGCTTATAAATTTCTCCCGCCCCACGATCAGCCATAAAGGCTCTATCGAAATAATGGCCAGCTTCGATCACCCCCCACATAAAGTTAAACAGGCCTTATTATCCATCATGCTAGAGCATCCAAAGATCGTCTCAAATCCTCCACCGCTTGTTCGAATCGCCAAATACGGCGATTCGTCCATCGTTTATAAAGCTACATTTACAACACCGAATTTTGAATTCGAAGGCTGGGTCAAATCTGATTTGCTAAGTGCGATCTGGTACAAATTCCACCGCGAGGGTATAAAAATCCCCTTTCCAATTTATGAAAGCTTAGAGATCTTAGCCGGCGACGCCAAAGAAAAACAACAACTGGAACGGGCCGATGAAGAAGAAATTATGGATGATATCCTTTCCAAGATCGATATCTTTGCCGGCCTTTCCCCTGAAGTTAAAAAGGAATTCATACCGACGCTTGCCGTACTGCAGTTTGCCGCAGGAGAAACCATCGTCCGCCAGGGCGATGAACCCGGCCCTATGTACGTCATTAAAGAGGGAGAATGCAGCATTATATTAAAAATTGAAGGCGGGGTAGAAACTGAAGTGGCAAAACTTAAATCCAGGCAGTTCTTCGGCGAAATGTCCCTATTGACCGGAGCCCCACGCTCAGCCACTGTCAAGGCCTTGACCGACACCGTTTGCTATGAGATCGAAAAACGCGACATGATGGTCGTCTTCAAGTCCAACCCAGCGGTCCTTACAAATATAAGCGATGTCTTAGCCTCCCGTCAGATGGCCCTTGATGTGCATAAGACAAAGACAGAAGAGGAACTCCGCCTGACGGAGGAACGCAAGAAGCAGCTGACAGCCAAAATCATGGCCTTCTTCGGCATTTAAAAGGCAAGCCCGATTGCATCCGATGAAAAAAATTGAAACCTTCAGACCCTTGGAAGAAGAGATTTTGCTTTTGCAGCAGGAGGCAAAATCTGCGCCTATCTCCATTAAAGAGATCTTGCAGCGACTTTCGGGTAAAGGGCGGGCTTTGATCCTCATCTTTTTGAGTTTGCCTTTTTGCCAGCCTATCCAAATTCCTGGTTTGTCAACGCCTTTCGGTCTGACTATCGCTTTTGTTGGTCTGAGAATGGTGTTTGGCAAGTATACCTGGCTGCCAAAGGCAGTTCTCTCCAAAACCATCACCGCCGAAACGCTGCAGAAAATCACCGACAAAGCGCTTCGCATACTAAGAAAAATGAAAGGCTGGATCCATCCCCGCCTAAGCTGGATATGTCATTCATCGCCCATGCAAAGTACCAACGGCCTAACCATTTTTATGCTGGGCATCTTTCTGGCTTTGCCTTTGCCTATTCCCCTCACCAATCTGGCAGCGGCCTGGTCCATTTTTTTTATCGCCTTAGGCTTGTTGGAAGATGACGGTGCCTTTGTGCTGCTGGGTTATCTAGCTGCATTGGTAACCGTTATATTCTTCGTGATCATCGCTCTTTCAATAAAAAATATTTTTTGAAGGAACGTATGTATCCCAGCATCTAGTTGAAATTATTTAGCGGCTGATGCCTGCACTATAGATTGGTAGTAAGTTCTCAAAAACTCATGGCAAAGGTGGTGACTTAAGAATTGGGGTCTGCCTTGTGATTTGTGATTTGAAAGTCCTACAGGGCATTAGAAAGCCAGACTTCTTTCAAATCGCAAATCGCAAGCCTGACCTCAAGCCATGCTGCCGAAAGCTGTGCCATGAGTTTTTGAGAACTTACGATGGCGTTGTTCACCCAACCGGACAAGTTTTCCCTCCGTGCTCTCTGTGCCTCTGTGTTTGATTTTTTTGAAACACAGAGTAACGGAGAGCACAGAGAGAATAGATTTATCGTGACCGAAGGTTTTTCTGTGAAGGTGAACATGACTCTTACGATCATGCAACCGCGGGAGCTTTCGCGCTGTCCAATATGTCAAATTCTCACTAGATCATGGTATACTGTTGATTGACAAAAACCCATCAATTTATAATTTCTTAACATTTTTATGATATAATACTTAATAAAAGAAACAATCCATCTAGCTACGGAGCATGTATATGTCATTTAACGATCTGCCGATAAACCGGGTGTTGACAGGACCTCAGGCTTTTTATAATCAAATAGATTATCCCAAAGCGACCAAAGACGAACTGGCTTCCTCTGAAACATTAAAATCCCCGGCCTATCGATACGATACAGAAACCAAAGTTTGGCGCTGCGTTAAAGACATCTTATCCGTCATCATTTTCCCCATCGGCATCTACCGCCTGCTGCATTCCCTTGGAGGGAAAATTATCGTGCCGGCATCCAAGCCAAGCCTTTTAGGATACGAACCAACCCATGCCGATGACAGCCGCAAAGCCGTCAACTTACAGAGCGATTGGAAAGTAAAACGCCTGATGATTGAAGTGGACGGCTATAAAATCGATGCTGCCATTATGGGAAGAGCCTCAACCCTTGGCAACGGCCGCTGGCTGCTAGCCTCAAACGGCAATGGTGAGTTTTATGAAGACAACTTAAGCGACGCCTCGTTCAAGCAAATTTTAACCCACGTCGATGGCAATGCCATCCTATTCAATTATCCAGGCGTGGGTTCAAGCTCCGGCCTGCCAAACAGGCAGGCGATGGCTAAAGCTTACCGCGCCGTGTTAGCCTTCCTGGAAGATCAAAAGCTGGGTATCGGCGCCAAAGTCATCATCGGCTATGGCCATTCCATCGGCGCCGCCATTCAAGGCGAGGCTTTGAATGCTCACCTCCTGAAAGATGGGATCAAATACGTCTTTGTCAAAAGCCGCACCTTTTCCGATCTCAGCACAGTGGCAGCAAAGATCGTCGCTCGTCCCGTCGGTTTATTGGTAAAGCTGCTCGGCTGGAATATCACTACCATGGCATCATCAAAACAGTTGAAAGCTCCTGAGATCATCATGCAGACGGCCGCGGTTCCCAAAGGAAAATACGTAGATATTTCCAATCGTCCCGATTTAATTAGTAGAAACGACGGCGTCATCCCAGCCGAAGCCACCCTAGCCAAGCACCTAATGGAAGATAATGATTGCCCAAAACAGAACAAATGCTTCATTGGCATTGCTGAAGGTCATAACGACGGCTTATGGAATTCAGCCCCCCTCGCCGGCAAAATCAATGAAATGCTGACAAACACCAACTAGCAGCGCTTGTAAGCGGCAAGCGCCGCTTTAGCTTCTGTGGCATGATCGGCGATAGGGGCCGGATAGGCAGGGCATGCCGGCCTATATTTCTCCATATGCCATTTATGAATGGTGGCAGGGGGTAGTGATGCCAGTTCAGGCAGCCAGCGTTTGATATACACACAGTCAGGATCGAACTTCAACCCCTGCAGCCAGGGATTGAAAATGCGAAAATAAGGCTGGGCATCGCAGCCGGTACTTGCCGCCCATTGCCAATTGCCGTTATTGACGGCCGGATCGTAATCAATCAGCATCCTGGCAAAATATTTCTCGCCCCATCTCCAATCGATATGCAGATCTTTGACAAGGAAGCTTGCCACCACCATGCGCACGCGGTTATGCATGAATCCTGTATGCAGCAGCTCCCGCATGCCGGCATCGACGATGGGGAAGCCAGTTTGGCCTTCACACCATCTTCTGAAAACGCCTTCGTCATGGCTCCACTCGAGCCGGTTGTACTTGGCATGAAAGGCTGATGCAAATACTTCCGGGTAGTAGAAGGCGATCGAAGTGAAAAAATCCCGCCAGTATAGCGACCTGATGAGCTCTGATGCCGCACCTAGCTGCTTGGTCACCGCCCAATAGGCTTCTCTTGGCGAAATGGTGGTGAATTTAAGATGGGCTGAAAGACGCGTCGTTCCCTCAATCGCCGGCGTATTCCTGGATACAGGATAATCGGAAAACTTCTTCAATCCTGTAAGTATTTCCAGAGCCGCATCCCTGCCTCCACTGGGTTTCAGCAGGCGTTTTGGGAGGATCTTATGATACAAGCTATTCCCCTCCGCAAAGGAAATGGGACCGGCGCAGTAATTGGCATGCCGGTTGGCCACGGGCAGGCGCACAGCCAGGCGGGAGGCATTGCGGTAATAGGGGGTGAAAATCGAATATGGCTTGCCATCGCCTTTCAAGGTCTGCTCCGGCGGGTTTAAAAGCACGTCATCAAAGGAGTGCAACGAGGCTCCCAACCTAAGGCATACATCATCGATCTTGCGGTCCCGCTTGCTGCTGTAAGGTGTGTAGTCGCGGTTTACCACCACGGCATCGACATGCAACTCTTCGATGCATTTGGCCACCACATTTTCGGGCCGGTCATGAAAGAAATGCAGCCTCCCCCCCTTGGCTTTGACAGCGCCGGCCAGATCCTCCAAACTCTCGAGCATGAATTGCAAACAGTGGTCGCTGCGGTAAGCGTTATGGTCTATCTGCTCGGGCGTAAAAATAAAACAGGGAATGACTTCATCGGCATTTTCCAGCGCATAGCTAAGCCCTGTATTGTCTTCCAGGCGCAGATCCCTTCTAAAGATAAACAGGGCTTTCTTAAAGGGCTTTTTAGCTTTCATGATGTCCTAATGATTTATGCCGGCCAGGGCGTTGGCCATCTTCCTGAAAATATACAAATGAAACGGCCATAGGCCATACCAATAAAGACGTCCCATGATACCCCTTGGCCGGAAGGTAGCTGTTTGGACTAGCGTCCACCCATCTCCATCAGGTGCTATCTTAAACTCCAGCCATGCCTCTCCGGGCATTTTCATGCCTGCAAAAAGAATAAGCTTTGCATGCTCTTTGTCGGCAAGCAGCACCTTCCAGAAATCTATGGAATCCCCGACGCTTATCTCTGATGGATGCCTCCTACCGCGGTTGAGTCCGACCCCGCCAAGCATCTGATCGACCAGCCCCCTGAGCTTCCAGGCCCAATTCATGGCATAGTAGCCTGTATCCCCTCCAAGCCGCCAAAGGCGCGCTAACGCAGCTTCTTTGGAGTCCTTTATGCCAACCCTCCGTTCATCCACCAGACACCCCTCTGTGGGCACCTGGATATAATTTTTATGGCCTGTATTTACGCCTTCGATTTCCCATGCATCCATCCATGTCGATACCACTTCATTCTGGGCTATATTCTGAAAGGCTAGCTGCAAAGCCTGTTTAAAGGTTAAACATTGATGGGGGATGATTTTTTGGATTCCATCCAGACGCACCACGGAACTTGTCTTGATGCTTTCGACAAGATAAAAGCAGATAGAGAACCGCACCGAAGTAATGAATACCAGCCAAAAACTTGATAGCCGTGGCGTCAGCACAGGCACATCGAACACATATCTCTTCAAATGCCTGAAGGCGGCATATTCGAGCAGCAATTCCTTGAAAGTCAATACTTCCCTGCCGCCAATATCGAAGGTCTGATGATAACACTGCTTATTGAGCAGCACCTGCGAAAGATAAAATAGCACATCTTGAATGGCAATCGGCTGGCAAGGGGAATTCAACCATTTGGGAGCAATCATAAAGGGCAACTTTTCAGACAAGTCCCTGATAATCTCAAAAGAAGCGCTGCCGGAACCTATGATAATACTTGCCCGCAGGATCGTCGTCGGAATCGAGCTCTTCTTCAATATATCCTCAACCAATAATCTCGACCTAAGATGGGGAGACAATGCCTTTTCATCATTGATAATGCCACCCAAATAGATAATCTGTCCGGTTTGCGTCCTTTTCAAAGCGGCAATGAAATTTTCAGCTACCTCCAATTCAGCTTTGGCCAGATCTCCGACAATTTCCGACATCGAATGGACTAAATAATAGGCCGCCTCAATATCTTTTGGAAACTCTGGCAATGTCTCTTTGCTTCTTAAGTCCCCCCAAATATAATGCAGATGCGGCCTGTCATCTCCAAAAACCGGGTTTCCATGAACCCGGCACAAAGCATAAACTTCATGCCCTTGCTCCAAAAGGGTGAAGATCAACCTTTTGCCCACAAACCCCGTCGCTCCCGCCACCAAAATCTTCGCCATGCGCTCCCCTATCCCTCAAATTCATAAAACTCATCTTGTAGACCTCTTGATAACAGAAAAGCGCTTTCCTCGCCTATGTTGAATTTCAGCCATGACCCGGAAAATCATGACCCGGAAAACCATGTGAAGATAAATCCTCTCGCTTCAGCTTCGCGACATCATCCTGTTAGCTGGAAAATGTCTTTTCTAAAATCTTCTCGGCGACAACATCCAATGGATCGATGATTGTTTTAGTGCCTGCGGCTATGTGGTTGGCAAACAGCGATAGTTCCGTACATCCCAATATGATGGTAGAGGCTGTCTGCGACTCTATGATCTCTCGCAGCTCGCCGACGACAACTTGCTGCTCAGTGCCTTTAAGGATCTGGCTGATAAGGTTATCGACCCTCCCTTGCGTTTCATCGTCAGGATAGGCACATCTGAAAAATCGACGGTGCAGTCCAAATTGCTTAGATGTCGTTGTGCAAAGCACAAGCGGGATCTCTGCCGGCGAAATCTGCATCGCCAGCTCTTTTGGCATATGGATGAAGTCTGTTAGCTCTTCATCCTCATTTAAAAAGGCATGCAGGGTATTGCAGGCAATCGCTAAAACGGCAGCGCCATTTTCTCGCAACTGCTTCAAGCATTGACTGAGCTCATTTTGCAGTTGAGCCACATCCATTCCGGGAGTGAGCATTTCCGAAAACGGAAAGCTGAGCAGCAACACTTTGGGAAAATCGCCATCTCGATAGCACCCATAGGCGCTTCCCGAAAGGCGCAATACTCGTTCAAGCAGGGACGCCCCCGCTAATGGTCCGGCTCCCCCTACGATACCAATTGATTTTGGTTTCATCGAAAATCCTAAAATATATTTAGCCTGTTGACGCTCGCACGCCGACAGGCAATCTTTAAAACAAATGATTGTATATTATTTATTCTGAACAGGTTGCAAATAGCATCAATACAAATTCAAACGCTGAAACCGATTCAAAAAACGAATATGAAATTAAAAGAGTCTATGAATGAGCAGGATGCTCGTGATGATGGGAAGAATGAACGGGCAGCACTAAGATAGACAAAGGATCTAGATAACACATGAGCGGCACCGGATAAGAACGCACCCCATTATCAAATTGTTTGGTGTTCATTTATATTTCCTATATTCATTTTACTTAGACAAACATTAACTAACCCAAACCAAATATACATTTTTTAGCTCATCACACAAATGAGTGGTTGAAAAGTGGTTCATCATTTTTTGCAGGTTAAAGATGTGAAGCAAGGCATGGACAAACCCATCTCTTTGTAGCGCCCAAGCGGTTTAACGCTGATATCTGGAAAGTAACGGTTGTCATAATTCGAAAAAAAAAGAACGATCTCTTATAATAGCTTTCTTTTTCTCACAGTAAAAAGCTAAAAGGAGATCGTTCATGTCTAATAATAGCAATTCCAATCATTTCAAAAAACAACAACATAAAAACAGGCTTGGATATATCGATCCTACTGTTGCTGGCATCGATATAGGAGATAAGCTAATCCATGTAGCTATTCCTGATGGTAAAGGTGGTTCTTACGTGAGGGAATTTGGTACAACGACACCTCAACTCCGTGAAATAGTCAAAGTTCTTAAAGAGGCTAAAGTAGAAATTGGTGTTATGGAAGCTACGGGTGTTTATTGGATTCCCCTATATGAAATTATGGAAGAATCAGGCTTGATGCCTGTCTTAGTGGATGCTAAAAATGTAAAAAATCCACCAGGGAGAAAAACTGATGTGGTGGATGCTCAATGGATCCAAACATTATATTCTTGTGGTCTATTAAGAGCTGCTTATCGCCCGCCACGCGATCGTTTAAAATTGCGGGCGTATGTAAGACAGCGCATGAATGTCATCAAAACGAAGCAATATGCACTTCTGCATATGGAAAAAGCCTTGCAGCTAATGAATATCAAGCTGAGCACCGCTGTAAGCGATATAGCGGGAGTCTCCGGTTTAAATATAACACGAGCAATAGCAGCTGGTGAAAGAGATCCATATAAGTTAGCTGCAATGAGGAATAAGCTTTGCAAAAAAGAAGAGAGCCTATTTGTAGCAGCTCTGACAGGGAATTATCAAGATGAACATATTTTTTCGCTAAAGCAAGCCCTAGATCAATACGATTTTGCACATAAACAGCTGGACGCATGTGACGAATGCATTCAGAAGGAGCTTGAGCGATTTCCTGATGTAGTCAATACGCCTCCACCAGAGAACCATAAGGATAAAAAAAAGCGTCCTCAGTTTTCTCAATTCAAAAAACCTAAGAAAAATGATCTTTGTTTTGGTGTCAGAGACACTCTCTGGAGAAAAACGGGAATAGACCTAACTGCCCTGCCAGGTATAGCAGATAGTACTGCTCTACTCATTTATTCAGAACTTGGAGGGACTGACGTAAGTGCATGGAATAGCGAAAAAGCATTTTCTTCCTGGTTGAAACTGTCCCCCGGCAACAATGTTTCAGGAGGCAAACGACGTAAAAGCAAAAGGCAAAAACCAAGCGCCAATTACATTTCACAAGCTTTAAGAATGTCTGCAGTGGCAGCTAAAAAATCAGATGCAGCATTGGGAGCACATATCAGGCGCATATGCGGCCGAACGGACAACTCTAAAGGGATTAAGGCTGGAGCGCATAAGCTAGCGACAATGGTATATCACATGTGTAAGGAAGGCTGGCAATATTATGAAAAAGGAGCCGAATATAATGAAAAAATGCATGCAATGAAAAACTTGGCTGGGTTGCATAAAAAAGCTGAAAAATTAGGTTATAAACTAGTTGCCGTAGCGGCGTAAAAAAGACAAAAAAAGTAAGACCGGTTGAATAGCGGTAATCAAAAATTCGTGGAAAAAATTGACCCATCGAGCACTGGTGCTGAATGCCCGTTTTGTAGCTTGGTCGGAAAGAATCGCGATAATATCATTGGGAAGCATAGCTATCCCGTTCGGAAGATCGCCTGGCATTATGTTCTTTCCTCCGCCTTTTTAATGATTAATGCCTTTCGACTCCAAAAGCAGGAGAAATGATGAAATATCCACCAATAACGCAGGCATAAGTTTCGTAAGCATTCAACCTATTGTTACTCGGAAGCCCGTCAGCTAAGGCTTGCGAGCGAAAGCGAAGACAGCCTTAGCTACGGGAACAGTAAATTGACTGCTTAACCCCATCGGGGTTCTTCTCTTTTAATCTATTAAGGTATAAGGACATAAAGAGAAGAGCCCCGATGGGGTTATCTTTTGTTTGTAAAACCCGTAGCTGCGGCTGTCTTCGCTTTCGCTCGCAAGCCTTAGCTAACGGGCTACAAAGAGATGGGCTTCGCCTAGTAACATCTCTATACTCTACTTCACGTCTTTGGCCCCAAAACTGGATGAATGTCAACCACTAATTTGTGTGATGAACCCATTTTTTGCAATTTCCCAACAAGCTAAGAAGCAGGAAGAAATACCATAACTTCTCAATAAGTCAGCGTAAAAGGAGTGTGGTAGTCACCTTCACAATAATGAGTTTTGGGCTGTTGGTTTAATTTCGTGCACATAGACATCCAGACCAAAATCTTGAGTTAGCCGTGAAAACGGCGGCGGCAGGTAGCCATAGGTGTAAACCTGTGGCTACATGCTTCCGCCTCTAGCGAGGCTTTAAAATAAGCGAAACCACTTCCTGTGCACTGAACTTAAAAGAATTTATATATTCAGCACTTGAATTTTCAGCCGATCTCATGTACCTCGTATTACCAGGAGGTGAAGCATGAGAAATTATGTATCGAACATCCCATGGATAGCCGCCATCGGCATATTTGCAAATCTTGCCAGCATGGCCGCAATGGAAAACTGCCCCTTGCCGACAGTCATAGAGTTTAGCTACAACAACTTTACCCTCAGTCCCTACTCGCAGAGCATGGCCGCCATTCCCTTCGACAGCGACGAAGGGATCGCTATCTTTGAAAGGTCGGATTATAAAAAGGCTTTCTTCAAATTGGCTCCCCACTATGCCCCGCAGCAAATGATCTGTTCATGCGCCATCGCCTCGGCAGTCATCATCCTCAATGCCGTCGACGCCCACAGCGGTCAAGCTCCTCCCCTATCAAAAAAGGGCGCATGCTATGTGCCTGAAACAAACACCCTATATGCACAATATGTCTGGACAGAAGACAACTTTTACAACGATAACGTCTCAAACACCATCGACAGACCACTGTTAGAAGGCAAAGAAAAAGTATGCGGGGCATACCAGCGCGGCCTGGAGCTTGACAGGCTTACGCTCGCCCTCAACTTGCAGGGTTTAACCGCCGAGGCCCACCATGTAGTGTCAGCCAACACGGACGACATCGAAGCCTTCCGCAATACAGTAAAAATAATGACCGCCAACCCTATCAAATATCTCATCGTCAATTATAACGTGGCGATTTATGACCGGCAGGGAGGAGGACATGTCTCCCCTGTCGCAGCCTATGAGGCGATCACCGATACCGTCTTGATTCTTGACACCGCCGCTGATGCAAATGGCTGGCTATGGATCAAGCTGACAGACCTGTACCAAAGCATGCACACCATGGATAGCTGCAGCTACCGCGGCTACATCTTGATCGACGCCTGCAGATCGGATTGAGGAATCGTCGTATCATTTTCAACGCAAAGCACGCAAAGATGCAAAGGAGTTTACCACAGAGGCACAGAGACACAGAGAAGCCAGCTGCACCTATATCAGGATGGCAGGATAGACAGGACTTGCGCAGCAAAATAAAAAAAGCCTCGGCCAGGACCGATATCCATCCGTCGGATGGCATAAGCCAGCCGAGGGGCATGCCTCACAGCGCCAGCATCATGGCTATGCGGCCATCCTGTTACAGTCGCTGCTGGCTTCTCTGTGTCTTGGTGCCTCTGTGGTGAATGGCCTTCCTTTGCGTCTCTGCTCCGCTTTGCGTTGAATCGCATCCACAGCCTGTTAACTTAAGGACAATGATGTTTGATTACTATCCTATTTACCCCTTAGCTTGCAGCTTTATTTCCAGCTTGCAGGCGTATTTCAAATTCACCATTGACAAAAAACCTACGCAAATAAAGCATATGGCCAGCGGCAACTGCGTCTCGTCGGCAATCAACGCGAAGATGAAACTTCCCAAAGCGCCCACAAAAAATTGAAGGGTTGATAGCAGAGCGCTGGCAGCCCCGAAATGCTCTTGGATCAGGCCCATGGATTTAGAGCCGGCATTCGCCACGCAAAGCGGCATGCAGGTGAAAAAGATCAACGCCGGCACTAGCAGCGACCAGGTGGTTAAAATGCCCAGCAGGTGGAAACACAGTAGCAGGCTGCCCGCAAACAAAATAAGACCTGCGCCTACATATAATATCTGTGTCACGGAATAATAATGCACCAGTTTCAAATTGATATAGCCTGTAACCAGGATCACGCCTCCCACATAAAGCGCAAGCGATCCATATTCGATAGGTGTCAACCCGATCACCTGTTGAAATAAGAAGGGGCTGGACGTCAAATACGCAAACATGCCGAACGCAGGCAGCACAAAATTTACGCCAAAAGCCACAAACAAGCGGTTGCTCAAGTGTTCACGATAGGTTGAAAAAATTTGGGAAATCTTTTTATGGCTGGGTCTTTTCAAAGTCTCAGGTTTAAAAACTACGCCAATGAGAATGATGGCCATGTAACCAATGAGAAATACAAAAACAGCCTGCCACTGGAACCTTTCTTGCAATACTCCACCAAGAGTCGGCGCGATCGCCATCACAAGCGGCATGAGCATGGTCATGAATGATATTTGTTTGGCCAACAGCTTGCCGCTAAATAAATCCGATACCGTCGCTCGCGCAGCGATCAATACAGCGCCTGTGCCGATACCTTGCAGGAAGCGGACCCCAATCAAGATATAAATGTTTTGCGCAAACAGACAGCCCAAAGTAGCCAAAAGGCTTATCACGAGGCCACCGAAAATTACTTTTTTCCTTCCTAGATGATCCGACAAAGGGCCGAAGATGAGCGGACTAAACGAGAAGCTCAGCAAATAGGAAAACAGTGTCATCTGCACCTGATTCTCGCTGGCATGAAAATACAACGCCATGGCAGGTAGCGACGGTAAATACATGTCTGTCGCCACATATCCCAACGATATCAATATCAAAAGAAAAGCTGTCGTTGCAAACTGAGAATTCACTATGGCCTCAAAAAGTCTTTTAGATGACTTAAATAGGTTTCGGGATCTTCAACATAAGGGAAATGACCGCAATTTTTCATCAACAGGTACTTTGAATGGGAAATGCTGGCATGCACATGCTGGGCGGTGCTGGCCGGAACAGGATCGGCATCGCCGTGTATGATTAAAGTCGGCACATTTAAGCCCTTTAAGGCCCCGTGCAGATCAAAAGGCTGCGTAAATACATTCCGGCGTAAGTTTTCATAAACCTTCGTGCCGTTGACGGAAGCACTAGCCGGCATACGCAGATTAAGCAGCTCGGCTTTGGCCGGCAGATAGCAATAGGCACGAAAAATCAGGCGGTAGTTGCGTTCGACAAGCTCCGGATCACCTTCGCTGAATGGTGGCGCGCTTTGAATCTCTTTGAGTTCGGCCTGATAGGGCGCGGTGCGGCGGATATACTCCTGAATAAAGAGGGAAAACTCATCCGCCGATGCCGCCATCGAATTTGACAGAATAAGCTTTTCAACCTTCTCCGGATAGGCAATTGCATATTGCATAGCCAAAAAACCACCCCATGAATGGCCAAGCACTGAAATTTTATCAAATTTAAATGCCTGCCGGATAGCCTCCAGATCATTTACAAAGGCTTCCATGGTGATTGTATCGGCATTGATTTCGCCTGTCGACCTCCCACACCCTCTCTGATCATAGAAAATTACCAGATTGGCCTCACCCAACTTATACAGCTGCGGCAACAGATAGTCTTGTGTCAACCCCGGACCGCCATGCAGCACCACCAACGGCCTCCCCTTGCCGACGACCCGGCAAAAGAGCTGTGCCTGATCAGCCTCGACAAAAATTTCTCTGACATCCTGAGGATGCAACACTGCCGCCGAAGCCTTTGATAAGCCCGAAAATGTTGATACAAACAGAGTTAGAAAAAACAAAAAATTCCCGGTTTTCATCATGCTTTCACCATCTGCAAAATCTAGCTTAAAAAAAACTCAGATTATACAACGATAAATAACCCGAAGTCCAGTTCAAAGCATACCCTGCCAGCCCCAGGAAAATTGTAACTAGCCAGGCCGTCGTGCACTTTAAAAAAAGTGGTTCAACCGGCAAAATGGTGCTTTTACAAGAAGCAAAAAAGAGAATAACTCCTATGGTGTTAAATGGTGTTTGGCGGTTTTCCATAGTTTAAAGCTCGCGAGCGCAAGCGTAGACAGCCGCAACCAGGCTCTTTTGATTAAAAAGATTTAATAGGTAGCAAGGCTGTTTTCTATTTCATCCATTTAAACTCCAGGATCTGGAGGCTTAAGTTAACCGTGAATACGGCGGAAGCATGTAGCCACAGGTGTCAACCCAATGTCGCCAAAATAAATTATGGTTCATCCGACAAATCAGGACCTTTGGTAGGTAAAAGTATTAAGTCCTCAGATAACTTCGGCCATCATGCATTTGCTGCTAAGCCCCGTCAAGGGGCGGCCATATTTGTAGCCCACGGTGTAGCGTCAATGACGCAAACCGTGGGTCACAATCCCAAAGCAATCCAGCCCCAGAGGGGCGTTATAATTCCTTCGCTTCTATCAGCAGCATGAAAATAAAGAACAATTATAACGCCCCCTCGGGGCTGTTTTTCTTTCTTAGGACACCCATGGTTTGTGCCCTTGGCACTACACCATGGGCTACAAATATGGCCGCCCCTTGACGGGGCTCAACAAAAATACATCATGCAAAATCGGGCGCGCCCTCTGGCACGGCGAGTTTATATCACTGAATGGCCTATCAAATCTTTTTAATCAAAAGACCCTGTACCAAAATCTGAGGACTTAATACTTTTACCTGCTAAAGGTCCTCATTTGTCAGATGAACCTAAATTATTTATATCACAAAGAGAGAGAGAGAGGAACTCCTACGGAGTTAAATGCAAATATCCGTTTTCCCGCAGTTGCGGCTGTCTTCGCTTGCGCTCGTAAGCCTTAACTACGGGCTACAGAGAGATCGGACCTTCAGTCCTTTATGTCGTTTCGGTGCCTTTTTTTGGCGAAATTCAAGGTTCGCCAAATACCAAGCGCTGATTCAAAATATTTTTTTTCAAAAAAATATAGAATTAAATGCAACCATTGATCTAAGTTTAATTTTTACGATATACAACAGCTTATAGTGAGGAAAATTATGATTCTACGCATGCTTATAATGGTGTTAGCGCTTGGTAATGGCTTTACATCGACTTTATCCGCCGGTTGTGAACGGGGTGATCGTCTTGTTTCACAAGCCCCGGGCCCTGTCGGCCCGACAGGCATTGCCGGATCTACGGGAGGAACAGGTCCTGTTGGCGCCACCGGCATCGCCGGCACGACAGGCCCCTCTGGTGGCCCTGTTGGACAGACTGGACCTACAGGCAATGTCGGCTCGACAGGCCCATCTGGCGGTCCTGCTGGTCCTACCGGAGCTGCTGGAGCTCAAGGTGCTACCGGATCGCAAGGCGCTACTGGATCGCAAGGCATTGCCGGCGGGGTCTTGGACTTTGCCGATTTCTTTGCCTTGATGCCAGGTGACAATGCAACCACTGTAGCAATCGAAGCGGCGGTAGAGTTTCCAAACAACGGATCTACTGGTGGTGCAGGCATTACTCGCTTAACTGCGTCAACATTTAATTTGCTTGATATCGGTACCTATCTAGTCCAATTTCAAGTCAGTGTGGACGAAGCTGGACAACTAGCGCTAGCGCTAAATGGCACACCCATCGCAGATTCGGTGGTTGGCCGCGCCACCGGCACGGATCAGATCGTGGGCATGTCGCTTGTGACAACATCACTCGCAAATAGCGTTCTCGAGGTGATCAATCACTCAAGTGTATCGGCACTAACCATTACGCCTCTAGCTGGCGGCACACAGTCCGTTTCGGCACATCTTGTCATCATACGCGTTCAATAAAGTAGAGCCGGTATAAAAAAACATGCGTGAATGCTCTCACGCCAAGACAAACACTATTAACGTAGGAATATACTTTTATGTCGAGCCCTCTAAAAAAGATTTACGTGGTAATGACGGGTATGTTGCTGGCAGCGGCAGCCCAGGTAAACGGCGCAGCCTGCGCTCCACCACCCTGTGCTCCAGCAATCTGCGCCCCAGCGCCATGTTGTGAACCTGTATGCAGCACCAGTTGCTGTGACGAGCAGGATTGCCAGCTATACGTCGTCGGTGAACTGCTGTACTGGAGGCCTGAGTTGTGCGGCCTCGAAGGTGCTTTCGGGACTACCATCATAGACACCACGGTAGCAGGCGGCATCACCACCACTACCGTGATAGAGTCCGATAAGGAGCCGAGCTCCAAATGGAGCCCCGGCTTCCGCGTGGGTCTTGGCGCTTCGCTCAACTGCCTTGATGTGGAAGCAGCCTGGACGCATTACGAAGGAAAAGCCTCATTTAATGAAGATGGCCAATACGGTCGCTGGAAGATCAAATATGATACCATTGATCTGAATTTGGGAAGGCGCTTTGATTTGTCCTCTTGCTTTTATTTCACACCATTTATCGGTGTGCGCGGTGTAAAAATACATCAAACGTTACATTCACACCTGGTGGCATTGTACACAATCCCGGCAGGAAGCAGTGTTGTTAATATGGATAATGAAGACTCAGAAAAATTCTGGGGCGTTGGCCCTCAAATTGGCTTTGAAGCCGATTGGAAAATCGGCTGCAACTTCAGCCTGTTTGGCAGCTTCAGTGCCGTCTCTTATTATGGAAGGGTTAAAGGCCATAATTTTGATACCGACACTTTCACAAGTGCCGTTAACATCTGCAATGGAACAAAAAAACACTGTTTCAACAATATCGGCACTGACATCGCCTTAGGCGTGCTTTGGAACAGATCCTTCTGCTGGTCCTGCTACGAAGTTTCTTTAATGGCGAGACTCGGCGTGGAACAACACCGCATCTATGACTTTAGCGAACTTGGTTCTGATGGCACGTTAAGCCTGGACGGAGGATTTTTTGGACTCGGCATCGGTTTCAATTACTAAGCCGCTTAAGCTAGCGTCATCCTAAAACATCAGGCAGGGCAGCCGGACAGCAGAAATGCTGTCCGGCTGACCTGCCTCTGTTATTTACGGCTAATGCTATAATATAGGCGGCATCACAATGAAGACAATCTATCATCGGGAAGAACATTTCAAGGGCGGCAACACCATCCGCGACATCGTCATCGGCATGTCCGATGGCCTGACTGTCCCCTTCGCCCTTGCCGCCGGCATCTCCGGGGCTATCGCCGAATCACACCTGGTCGTCACCGCCGGCTTTGCCGAAATTGCCGCCGGCTCCATCGCCATGGGCCTCGGCGGATATTTGGCGGCCAAAAGTGACGCAGAGCACTATGAAAGCGAAGCCAAACGCGAACAGCTGGAAATCATCCATAAAACGCCGGCCGAAGAGCAGGAAGTATACGCTATCTTTTCCCAGTACGGCGTGTCGCAAAATGAATCCTCACCAGTAGTGGCAGCCCTTAAGCGCAACCCCACGGCCTGGAAAGACTTCATGATGAAATTCGAACTAGGACTTGAAAAGCCGGATCCCGCCAGGGCTTTGAAAAGCGCCCTCACCATCGCTTTCTCATATATGACAGGGGGCATCATCCCCCTTTTCCCATACATCGTGATGGCAGATTCGCATACTGCCCTAGCAATCTCTGCCGCGGTAACCCTGCTGGCGCTATTCGCGTTCGGAGTTGCCAAAGGCTATTTCACCGGCGTCACCCCTTTCAAAAGCGGACTGCAAACCGTATTCGTCGGCGGCATGGCGGCAGGCGCCGCCTTTCTGCTGGCCAAAGCCATATCATAAACTGCACATCAAATGACTCCAAAGATCTTGAGCAGGATGATCAAAGAAATAGGCACTCCGACAAGCCATAAAACTAGCATTTTCCCCATGATATCTGTCCTTATTTTTTTGCTTCAAGATCGCCGCGCAATCAAAGCGCCTTTTTGTTGTCGCCGAAAATGGCTATGGCTATGCCTCCAAGAGTCATAGCAACGCCTCCAATAATATACCACATGGTATTGGCAGTATAGCGGCCTGAAACGCCTTCTATAACCTGCTCTGTGACAGCTTGTGTGGAACTAAGTCCAAAACCTAGAATCACCAGCCCCACGATTAACACGACCACCCCTAGTACACGCATATAACATCCTATTTAAAAACTTTACCGAACAGGTCTCAGCTTATCTTCTGTCTACAGGCAGTTGGCAGAGCACTTGGATACTGTCATCGGTTATGCCTTTGTAGTCCTTTGGTGCATCGAAATGAGAGTCTTCGATGACTTTAACGGCGACAACTTTGCGGATGTCGATATTTTTGCTTTTATCGGAGCTAAACAGGCCGGAAAAAAAGCCTTTATCTTTTTGTTTGGCCGAAACACTTGTTTCATCAAATTGATCATCACCATATTTAAGCGAGACTTCTCTGACTAATTTTTCCTCAACGACATTACCGCGCAGCACCGGTTTGCCATCTTTAGTGATGCCAAAAGCATAAGGCTCTACAATGAGTTTTTCCGTAACGATCTTCTTTTCTTTAGTGCTGACGTTTTCCGCTACCTCAATAATGATTTCCAAACGCTTTTGATTTGAAATGGCCCGGCAAACAGGGCTATCCAGCACAGACCTGCTGATGGCTACATATTCACCGCCACCTGTATAAAACTGCATGTTAAAGGGGCCTACATTGAAGCCAAAACCATCACCATAGACTGAACCGGCTAATAGCGCAGATGCCAGCATCATTGATTTTAAAAATTTCATACACATTCTCGTTTGCGGTTAATAACAAATATATCAATATGGCTGGCTCGATCTCGATCTCGAGCGCAGCCGATTGATCTTTATATTTTTCCTAATAAAAGCAGGATGATAATAATGATCAAAATCGTGCCTAAAGCACCACTAGGACCATATCCCCAGCCTGAGCTATGCGGCCATGCTGGAAAAGCTCCGATGAGCAGTAAAATCAAAATAATCAATAACACAGTACCTAACATATATCCTCCGTTTGGTATGGCCTAGGGCTTGACGCGTATGCAGGCTATGTTTTGCATATCGCATAACACTATCACTTAATGCGAAACATAGCACATTCAACAATGTTGTCAATTTAATTATTTAAGCCCTCAACACACAAATGCATCATCGACAGAGATGACTTTTCAACACCTCATGCAGTGAAATGACCTCAATCCGTTCAGCCAGCGCCCACACCAACGGAGTCGCAGCTGCAGGTATCATGAACATTCGGAGTTGACCTGGGACGGGTTCTTCTTTTTGGTTCATCACACAAACGAATGATTGACAGAGATGACCGCCCAAGAACTCATGACGTGAAAGGACTTTGAGGATTGGGGTCTGGCTTGTGATTTGTGATTTGAAAGTCCTAAATGCATTAGAAAGCCCGACTCCTTTCAAATCGCAAATCGCAAGCCTGACCTCAATCCGTTCAGCCAAAGCCTACATTATGCTTTTTTGAGATGTTAGCTCTTTCAACCACTCATTTGTGTGATGACCCTTCTTTTTCTTGGTTGGGATTAAACTGATGGTATTATCCTAGAAACGGCAGTTGTCCCTGAAAAACCTACCCAATCTTTTCACATGCTCAACTGCCGTTGCAAGGATTATAGATTCAAGAGAAGCATGTCAGGCACCCGTGCCGTTTCCAATCAGGAGCGCAAAATAACCGATGTGAGAGACTCTAAGAGAATGGTACAACTTTTGGGCCGCCAGATTATTCTCCCCCGTAAAGATTATCATCTTTCTTATGGCATGAAGGCTTTTTGCATCCGCCAGCAACTGCTGCATCACAGCCTTGGCATACCCCTTGCCCCTACAGCTTGGAATCGTATAGACACCGCCTACTTGTCCTAGATCCAAGGCTTTGGCATTCAAATCTGCCATCGAGACAAGTTTGCCTTCCAGAAAAAAGCCCCAGGAAATCTTTTTTTTCACTTTGTCTGCATATAGCTTAAACAAGTACTCATCACCCAAATCATTGGGTAGACCTTGCTCCATGAGATAATCTAGCCGCAGCGGCTTCCATTGGGAGTAATCGGCCTCGGTCAAAAACCTCACCCCAGGCTGGCTGTGATAAGACATCGCGGATAAATCGACACTATAGAGGATTTCCTTCGACGTAAACGCTTCATTTTTAATCACCTGCCTGGTTTTGAGAAACTCCCAGAAGGGATGACATAAATCCCAGTTTCCGATGACCCCTTTTATAGGCATCGACTCCTCGCGGCAGGAGGCCAGCACCAGCTCGAAAATAGGCTCTTTAGAGGGCGCTTCGATCAGCAGGCTGCCTTTTCTGGTCAGGCAGAACACCCCCACGACCTCACCTTCAGAACGGATGAGCTTAAAATTTCCAGAATATGGCGCCTCTGCCAGCGCCAGGCCATAATTTTCAAAGTTTCCTAAGAGGAAAAGGGAGTAATTTTCGTGCTGCCTTAAAAAATGCAACATCGCAGCTTGATTGGAAGCATTTGCAGCTTCGACCACATATGGCATTTCTTTATCCCTGTTCATATTTTTAGAGGAACCATGCAGCTCTTGCCCTCATTTTGTCAACCCGGCTGTCGTTTATCATTCGTTATAGGAGAAACCATTGTGGAAACCAAATTTTTCCGCAACACTATAAAATGCAATGCTGGATGAAGAGGCTTAGGCATCAGGCAAAAAAACATGACAGCGTGTGGTTGCTAGTAAGCTTGGGTTCAAATTGTGTACAAAAAATTCAACGCACAGCGTGACAGTCCCTTCGGCCCCCTATCGGGAAATAACATGGAATGCGACACGGCGACACTAAAAGTTGTTTGATAAGAGGGACAGGGATGCATACCAGCAGCTAGCTGCTGGTATATAAGGCTATGGTTTTAATTCCGGCCAACAAAACATCCAGGATTTCTGAACCTGTGTCAGCCGTGAATACGGCGGAAGCATGTAGCCACAGGTGTGAACCTGTGGTAAACTCATAAGAAATAGAAGCCGTGGCTACGGCGGCAGAGCGCTCAAAGCCGCTGCCGCCGTAGCCACGGCTTGAGGTCTTTGGCTCTCCTTACCACAGGTTCACACCTGTGGCTACATGCTTCCACGGTATTCACGGCTAACGCAAGCTTTTGTCAGGGATGTTTTGATGGATGCTCAATAGCGGGAAATAATGCTGAATTTATCACATTGATAATAAACGTTATACAATTTGTTATTTAGGAGAAACAGCCATCTTATTCTTTTTTCGCTGCTTGCCTTGTTATTTCCCGATACAGGGACTGAAGGAACTGTCCCGCTTTGCGTTGAATTTTGGGTACGCAATTCGTACATAAACGCTTCGAAGCCATCACAGCTACTTCCTGTTGATAGCCACCCACGACACCAGTCTTGGCATGTTGCTTGTTTACAATAATCCACTAATATCCTAGCTTGACCCTTAAACAGTAAAGGTTTTTTGACCCCTCTATCAGGAGAAAATCCATGCCTAAAGTTGTCGGATATGCCGCCCAACAAGCCACCGCCCCCCTCACCCCCTTTAACTTCGAACGCCGCGACCCGCGCCCGCACGACATCCAGATTGAAATCCTCTACTGCGGTGTCTGCCACTCCGACCTGCATACCGCCCGTAACGAATGGAAGGGCACGACCTACCCTTTCGTCCCCGGCCATGAAATCGTGGGCAGGGTGACTGCCGTCGGCAAAGATGTGAAGGCTTTTAAAACCGGCGACTTGGCGGCTGTCGGCTGCATGGTGGATTCCTGCCACTCCTGCCCAAGCTGCAAGGACAATCTGGAACAATATTGCGAAAATGGCGTTGTTTTTACTTATAACAGCCGCGATAAATATGACAACAGCGTGACCTATGGCGGCTATTCCACCCAGATTACCGTGGACGAAAAGTTCGTGCTGCAAATCCCAAAAACCTTCAAAGAAGACGATCTGGCAGGCGTTGCCCCGCTGCTATGTGCCGGCATAACGACCTATTCCCCGCTGCGCCACTGGAAGATCTCCAAAGGCAGCAAAGTGGGCGTGGTGGGCTTAGGCGGCCTCGGACACATGGCCATCAAACTGGCGCATGCTATGGGAGCCTATGTGGTACTATTCACCACATCTCCTGGCAAAACAGCCGATGCTAAACGGTTCGGCGCCGATGAGGTCGTCCTTTCCAAAAACAGCACTGATATGCAGAAGCATTTGAATAGTTTGGATTTCATCATTGACACCGTATCTGTCGCGCATAATCTCGACGCCTATACAGAGCTGCTTAAACGCGACGGGACCTTGTGCCTGGTGGGCGCGCCGCCAACACCGCATCCTGCGCCAAACATCAACAATTTGATATTTAAGCGCCGGGAAATTGCCGGCTCCCTAATCGGCGGCATCAAAGAAACACAAGAGATGCTGGATTTCTGCGGCCAGCACCACCTCACGTCGGATATTGAAATCATCCCCATCCAAAAAATCAACGAAGCCTATGAAAGGATGCTGAAAAGCGATGTCAAATACCGTTTCGTCATCGATATCGCCTCATTAAAGCCCTGATGTCAACAAATTTCGGGGTACTTCTCGGGAGCCGCCAGGCAATACGCCGTGCCGTAGCTGTCATCAAGGTGTTCAGCTACGGTGACATATTTCCGGCCGACGAAGCTGCCACGCTCTTGCTGCTTTAGTTTTTTGATGGCATGGACCTCTTCCATCGTCAAGGCGTTTGCGCTGGAGAGGCATTCAATGATTTCTAAAAGGTCGGCCAGCTCAGCGCCTAACTCTTCCTTCGTCCGGGCAGCAATGACTTCTTGTGACTCTTCGATTAGCTTTAAGCGCAAATGCTTATCGTAACCTGCATCATCAAGGCATTGCCAATGGATCACAGAGCCTGTCTGCTCCATTCTTTCCACCGCATGGTCGCGCCACAACTTGTTCTGTAGAAAAGATCTTTTCTTCATAGTGGCCGGCCCTACATTTTTCTTGGAAAGCATCGCCTGATAGCCCTGCAAAACTTCCTTAGCTCCCGCCATCAATGGCATCTTTTCCAGGTCATTGGCAGCAGCCCATTGATAAGCTTGATGCTCATTAGATATCTTAACAACCGGAACTTGCGCTATATCGATTTTAAACATGTGGTAGATGTAGTCGACGTCAGGTTTTCGCAGGTATAACGCTCCCACGGACTGAATTTGAGAGGGCCCTTCAAGGGAAATGCCCGTCTCCTCAAACAACTCACGCATGGCGGCATCCATTGGCGTCTCATGCGCTTCAAGTTTGCCTGCCGGCACCCCCCACCTGCCGGGCTCAGGCTTGCCGACCGACCGTTTCAGCACCAGCAGTTTAGCGCCGATCTCAAGATAACAAGCCGCCACCTGGACTTCGGCTAAAAACCCTGCAGGTGGATGCTCATAGATTTCTATTTCCAATAAGGCCTTGTCCATATTTTGCCTCTTCTTACAAGCTCCGTGATTATACTTCACCTAAGGCATCGCCAACCGCATTCACAAGCGCGCCCGAAATAAGCACGCCTCGACCGGCTGCGTCAAAGATGTCGCATACCGTTGAGTTGCCCACAACCAGGCTAACAAGTCCGCTCGTCTCCTGCATGCCCTTGCCCGCAATAGCCACAGCGATGCCCAACGGACTTAAGCACATGCCTGCGATATGCGCTGTTGTGCGGCCAACCTCGGCCGCACAACTAGCGGCGCTGCATAAAACACGGCCCAGCCGGGCAGCCTTACGCATCTCACCAACAAAATCATGCGGCGCTTGGCGAAGGCCCTTAACCACCGCACAAACGGCTTTAGATGCTACATTGCCCATACCGCCCACCACAGCATGACCTGCGCGAGACAAAACACTGCACGTGCGCGCCGCATTACACACACCGTTTTCCAGTACTTGCTTGGCACTACCTACAAGGCCTTTACAGCCGGCTCCAATAGCCTGGCCTGACACAATGGCCACTTTACAGGCTATATTGCCAAGACCTTTAGCTAAAAAACCGCCTGCATTAGCGGCCGTGGCAGCAACGTTTTTCAAATATTTAGCCGTGAAGGGGTAAAATGAATCAGTTATTCCCAGTAGGCTAATATTTTCGCCATCACAAACATTTATAGACTGATTAGCCGGTAGCGGCGGTAACTCTTCAACACTGCCATGCGTTTGGTTGCTTATTCTCTGCTCGCACTCGCATGCCGCTGCGTCAAAAAAAACATCTTCATGTCCTATCGGTGCAGCTGTCTCATCAGCCGCTAATCCCGACTCAACCGCCGCCAACAAAGGCACCGCTGGGGGGAAATTGATTGTGAAACGCTCCGGCAGGGCCGCGGCCCATTTGATAGGCGGCAGTAAACTTAATGGGGATTTGAACAAGGCCTTATGGTCGTTATGCCTCGGCTTTATAAGCATGCTTCCAGCCTGCGCCGGCAGGCTGCCAGAAACATCAGCCGTTAAGCAAGAAGGCTCCATACGGAAAGCATCCAATGTCGTGGCCGCAGGCGCTATGGCCCTCGCCGCGACGGCCGTGCAATTTGACGCCGTAAATGGGGGCTTGCCGGGTGTCTGAACATTAAACGATGAATTAAACAAGGCGCCGATACAAAGCATGGCACCAACTGCAATGGTCGTGATGATGCTTGTGCGCGTTGGTTGTCTATGACACGCTTTCGCAGGCTTGCCTACCTTTCCAATATGTGTGTCAGGCTGCGTTTCCGGCGGCAAAATGCCATTGCTTCGCGTGTTTTTTGAAACAGACGCCATACTAATACCCCCTATAATCATAAAAATTCGTCATAATTATAACAAAGGGATGTTAAGATAGCATAAAGCGCTATTGAATTCTATGGTACAGATTCACTCTGTACTTTTTTATCTATTTTGCGGATCAAATTGATGGCCAAAACATCTTTAAATTTAGCATATAAAACAGGCTCTTTATCCGCTAATTTCTTTAATTTCTCTTTATACCAATGAACGCTTTCGGTGTTATCGATGGCGACTTCGACGGTGGCATTGGCCGGCTCGCCGGTTAAGAAACTCATTTCGCCAATAAAAAACCCTTCCGGGAGCTCAGTCACACAAATATTATTTTTAAAAATCTTTACCGAACCGGTTTTTATGAGAATGATTTCCGGTACCGGTTGCCCGGCAGTCGTTAAGAATCGCCCGGCCTTTGATTTAATTATTTTGGACAATTTCATCAGTTTTAAAAATTCATTAACCGTGAGGGATTGGAAGCATTTTTTATAAATCTCCTTAAGATTCTCCGGCACCATGCCCGGCAATCTTTCAATTATAATAAAATACGCTTGCACTAAGTTGACGAGAATGATCACTATATTGAAAACAATCAACACTCCCATCCCGGGCGCATCATAACCCGCCAAAATAGACCCTGTGATATACCCCGTACTTCCCAGCATGGTGATGAGGCGCAGCAGCAACATACTGCGGCAAAGATATGATACCACAAAGATCACTTCGCTAATGGCAAAGATTATATCAACCATTTTGAAATCCTAAAATAAAGTGTCAAAAGCGTCGTAACTCCACCCTACACAATTTCTAGATATTTTTCCAAATTTCTGTATCGATTTTGTCATTTGCTCACGGCATGGTATAAACTGCAACCTACTCAGTTAACACCTGGAATTATGCATGGTTCATCACACAAATGAGGGTTTGGCAGAGATAACTTCTCAAAAACTCATAGCGTGACAGGCCTTTGAGGATTGGGGTCTTGTGATTTGTGATTTGAAAGTCCTAAATGCATTAGAGAGCCCGACTCCTTTCAAATCGCAAATCGCAAGCCTGACCCCAATCCGTTCAACCAAAGTCTACATTTAGGGTTTTTGGGTTTTCACCTCTGTCAACTACTCATTTGTATGATGAGCCTTATGTATGCTACTTATTCGACTAAATAAACGAAATAAACTAAATAAACTAAAAAAAACAAACATTTATTGACACGACAATAAAATCAAACATATAATTAACAACAAAGCAAACCAAAAACCAATGGTTTTTTATGAAAATAGAAGACACCAACCTGCTATTATTACAAACGCTTGTAAAGGAATACATTAAAGAAGCACCGACCTCTAATGAACGCGATTCCCAAGTCAAGGATATTGCTAAATCCGTCATCAACCACCTCAAACACACCACCACAAAAGATCATCCAACCATACTATCGGCCTGGAAGACGAAAAAACTCACTAAAGAAGAACTCGCAAATACACTCGAAGCCATCCTCCCTAAGATCCTGCATAGCCATTCCCCTTGGAGACAAACCAAAAGTATCGAAGAAACAGCGACAGCCACGCAAAAACTCGTCCTCGGATTATTGCGTGGCGAATCTCTCAATATGCAAGAAATTAAAAATAAGAAAGCACTCTTCAAAGCCGTGGTTTGGAAAAAGGATGAAGCAATTTTAGATCAAGCAAAGCAGCTCATCAGGCAAGTTTTTTCTGAAATGTTCACGGAAATCAATAGCAAGACCCTCAGCTCAGAAGAATCCTTTCACATGGAAATTGTAGTTGGCGAACTGCTGGCCCTCGTCCCCTTCCTAAGACCAATAGATGGCGATGCTTTGCAAGTTCCCATGCAAATTGACGGCAAGTGGCAACTTATCAACTACGAAGTCGAACGCATCGAATTGACGCCCAAAGCGTTCGGATCCCCGCTTGTCGCCTATGGTTTAAAACCGCAAATTAACGATAAGAAGGCTCCTCCCCTGCTGCTCTTCAAAGGCACCACCTACCCCAGCGATGAAGGCTTCGGCCTCAGCCTGCTCACTGATCTTAACCCCTTTGCTTCGGTAGGCTCCTATGCCTTTAAAATCGGAAAAAACAAAATAAAGGCCTTCCTGGATGCTCAAGTTGAAAAAACAGGCCAAAAAAGTATCATTTATGGAAAAAGCCTGGGCGGAGCCCTGGCCTGGAAAACGGCGCTCGATTTTTCCTATCATGTGTCAAAGGTGATGGCTTACGGCTCACCCGGTTTCTCAGAAAAGGCCTTGGCCAAGCTCAAACAGCTGGATAAATTGCCCGAAGAATACAAACCGGCATTCAACTTCTTTTGCCAGAAAAATGACCCCGTGCCTTTTTTTGGTAAGGAGGCCCCTGCCGGCGTCAAATACTACGAAATTCTAGGACGCAAATCCCGCAAAGGCGTTATGGCCCACGCGGACATGTTCTCCACCCATAAAGATTCTGTCGTCATCAAATTGCAGCCTTCCCAGATGGCCCAACGCTGGCGGCGCAGGGGGTTAAACGTCCTGCGCCTGATCGTAACCTTATTGGTCTTCCATCTACTTGCCACCGCTTACACCTGGTATGCGGGCATTAAGCATCTCGGACGGCTAGCAGACAAACATCAGATTCGTCCTTTATGGGATCACGAGGGAAAACGGAAACAATCCCACGTTTGAGAAAAAGGGCTATGTTCACCTTCACAGGAAAACTTTCGGTCATGTGATCCTATTCTCTCCGTGTTCTCTGTGCCTCTGTGTTTCAAAAAATCAAACACAGAGGCACAGAGAGCACGGAGCAAGAAATTGACCGGTTAGGTGAACAACGCCAGAAAAAGTATAGCTTTCAGTCAGCGGTTCTCACCGGAAACTTTTCCCTAGCGATAGTTTAGTGAAGCGTTTGTGCTATGCCACACGACCTTGCTCGGCTTGGTATACTAAGAGCCGGATCACGGCATGATGTTTGGACTTTGATCACCTTTGTGGTAAAAAAATCCAGCTACAATGAATTCCTTCTGTGAGCTCTGTGAGCTCTATGTTGGTGCATTGGACCGGGAAGGCTTGTCGTTACCCACATCTATCAAATACTTTAAGTCATTTTTTGCAGAGCCCTTTCCATTCCATCGCGCATATCTTGCAGTCTAATCCAGCCTTTCCAGATTTTTTGCCATCCCGGTTTTCCGTCCGATTTTCGCGCTAGAAACCCTCCTAACATAAGAGACTCTCCTCCAAAACTCTTTTGAAAGTCTAGTCCAGCCGTGAATAGCGGCGGCAGCATGTAGCCACATGCGTAAGCGTGTGGTGATCAATAGTTTGGAAATAAAGCCGTGAATACGGCGACAGCGACGACTCATGATTTTTTCTAAAAACATGTACGCCTAATTCAGCTTCTTCCGGTGCTATCGCCATATTCGCGGCTCTTTTTATTCTACATTCACATTCCATAGGTTGAAACCCATGACAACAAGCTTCCGCTTTTATCAAGACATAAAATAATTGTTGTCATTCCATGTCTCCTCTATATTACAAGACCCTTATTGATGGGGAATTGTCGACGAAATTATTGGAAGAATGACTGAAGTGTTTATTTGATAGTTGTGGGTAACGACAAGCCGGGAAGGGTATGCAGAGATCAATCAAATTTCTTGATCGATTAGTGATCATAGCCAGTTTTTGAGAAGTCATCTCTGACAACCAATCGTTTGTGTGATGAGCCCTATTTTATGAGTTTTTGAAAACCTGCTCTATCCCATGATCTACTTGCTGTACCTGGTTGGCAAAAACAATCTAATTGAAATCTTACTGCTTTTAACCTATCATTTTTGAAACATTAGTTTAATTAACAAAGATTGTTACACCTATGCATTTTCTCATCTCAACTATCATATTATTTTCTTCTTTTCTTTTTACTTCTGTTGATGCGGTCGAGGATATCACGCAAGACATAGCTAAAGATGTTTATTTCTCTGAAAAAGTTGCATCTGGTAATGATTGGCTTATCGACAAAGGCCAAAAAACTCCCTTAATCCAACCTTTGACATCGATCACCTCCAGGGTGATGAGTGTTACCTTGTTCCCTGTCTGCACTGCCATTGATCTGGCCATTTTAGCTACAAAACAGGCTCAACAAGCATCGCAGATCATCCTCAATAAAGATCCGTTACAGCGTGATTACCATGTGGCACAGTATAGGAAAAATACAGAGGCGATTAAAAAAAACTCGCTTGGTTTGCTTACAGCTCCGATGGGTATGATATCCCCTGATCTAGTCACTCACCACTTCATCCCAGGAAAAATTCAAACTTTCCAAGTAACACCATATGGACAACTTTACAGTTCACGTGCCTTTATGGCTTATCCCGAATCAATATCGGATGTGCAAGCTATTATTAAGAAAGCAAAAATTGACGGCAAGTCAGTTTCTACACTCGGCAAGTCCATGAGCCAAGGTAAACAAGCTATCTCTAATGACGATTGGAATGTCGTCATTAATACTGCCAAGCTAAATCAAATAATAATCGATCCTCAGTTTAAAATCGCTTATGTCGGATCTGGCGCTTCTTGGGCAGATCTTCAACGAGAAGCTAATCAGTTTGGACTGGCTGTCAGGGTAATGCAGGCCTCCAACATCTTCAGCATCGGCGGATCAATCTCAGCCAACTGTCACGGCTGGGACTATAAAACAGGCTGTTTGCGCAATACCATTCTTGCACTTACGATTGTCAATGCCCAAGGTGAAGTATTAGTCGTAACTCCCGATGATGAACTTTTTGATTTCGTTGTTGGAGGCTACGGAGGCTTTGGCGTCATCATTGAGGCGACAATTTCTTTGACCGATAATGTCAAAATGGTTGAAACCGGTGTTGAAATGGCTCCAAGCAATTACCTGGCCTATTTCAATCAGCATATCCGCAATAATCAAGATGTCGATATGCACCTATATCGCCTATCATTGGAACCGAAACATCTGTTCCAATCAGGCGTGGCCGTTAATTATCAAAGGCTGAGCGATGAGCCCGTCATTGCCGATTTGATCGACGAGCCGGAACGCGGCAATCGTATCGATCGTATTAAGCTGCATACCATCCGTCGACTATCCTGGCTGCGCAATTTGGCCTGGAAAGTAGAGAAGAATGATGCCCTGCTCGCAAAAATTTCATGCCGTAATGAAGTGATGCGTCCGCCGATCAACCCTGTCTTTAATAATTCGAAAATCGATGCCGAGTGGCTGCAAGAGTACTTTGTAAAAGGTAAGGACCTATCAAACTTCCTAAGCTTCTTAGCAAATATTCTTCAGGAAAACAATGTCGCTTTACTTAATGCCTCGGTGCGTTTTGTAAAAAACGACCTTACAACAAAGCTGTCCTATGCACAAGATGGAGAACGCTTTGCTGTTGTCCTTTTCTTTAATCAAAAAATATCCCCTAATGAAATCCAAAAGACGAAAATCTGGGTTCGTGAAGTCATCGATTATTTAATTGCCCATGAAGGCTCCTATTATTTGCCCTATCAGCATTTTGCTACGCTAGAACAGTTCAAGGCCTGCTACCCCAATTGGGAAGCAATTATTTCATATAAATTGGCTATCGATCCCGATGGTCTTTTTGACAATGGGTTTTATAAAGACTATTTGACTGCCGATGCTGACAAAGGCTCCTTGTTTCGCAAGGTTTTCAATCGCGTGAACGGTCAACGTGATGGAATTCGTGATTTTCTGAATAATATCTTCATGCAGCTATCTGAAGACGAATTTTTTATCCTGATGGATTCAATTCTCGAAAATCCTCGTCTTAATGACCAACAGATTTATGGGATCCTTTACCACAAAATCGGACAGGCAAAGTCGAATGCCATTTCAAACCTGCATCAAGCCATCACATCTTTAAAATGTATAAAAGCTGATCTTGGCGATCAAACGGCAATGTTAGTCGGCCCAAGAAAAGTTAACGGATATGTAGAGATTGGATATCCAGGACGCATGATACGCCCTTTGAAAAATCGCCTAGATATGAAAGGCCCTTTCTATGTCATTAATGATAAAGAAAGCTTAAGTGATCATATTGAAGCAGGGTTTCCACGACCGTACAATCAATTTGTTTTGCTAAACGATTATGCGCCGATTTCAGAGAGTGCAATTCCATCAGCTAGTGTGGATCTTGTTTGCATGTATATTGGTTTACACCATGCGCCAGAGGGAAAACTTAATCCGTTCATTGCATCCATTAAAAGAATTCTCAGACCTGGTGGAAGCTTTATTTTGATGGATCACGACGCAAATACTGAAGAATTGCAAAATTTGGTAGACGTCGTGCATAGCATTTTCAATGTCGCTACAGGCGTAAAACCCGAGATCAATAATCAAGAAATAAGGAATTTTCATTCCCTGCAGTACTGGATAGATAGCTTGCAAGCGCATGGTATGGTGCATTATAACTGTGACCCCTTGATCCGCAGGGGAGATTCAACGTTAAATTCTCTTATTCGTTTTGACAAGCCCTCCAATGAAACGACTCCAGAAACCATTGTTGAAACGTTAACGCTAGATAACAATTATAATCGACCCCAAATGCAAACCTACCTGACAGCCCCCGAATGGCAGAACGTAAGGGCAGCCCAACGCTATGCGGCGTTTGTTCAAAATGAACCTGCCTATCGCTATCCCTATTTCAGTGAGATCGGCGGCTTTTGGAGGGTCTATGGGGAATCGTGGCAGGCTGCCCAAAAGCGGAATGGTTTTAGCGGCGTGGCATTATCCGAATACAATTTAATGAATCTCTTTGTGGGTACTACCATGACACTGGAATATGGTACAAAGGGATTGATAGCGGCACCATTTGCCCTATGTGATAAGGTTTTCAATAGGCACAAAAGCTCTTTAGAGAAAACACCTGCCGATCAAGAGCGGCTACGGTCTTTGAAAGAGTATGGTAATTACATCGAAAACACCCCTTTCTATAAATACCCCTATTTCAAAGATATTGGATCCTATTGGAACGTCTATCTAGGAAAAAACAAAACTTTAGGATCCCGTCTAAAAGGGCTGTTTGTCGGCACCGGGATGACCATTGAGTACACTTTGAAAGGGCTGCTTTCAGCCCCCATGTCCTATCTTTATGGATCGGAAACGATGAAGGAAGGTGAGACCACCCACCTATTCATCCGAGATGATGAAAATCATATAGAATCGATAGATTCAAGCATCGTGGTCTTGGGAATCTATCCCGCATATGATCTAAAACACATTGAAATTCCCCGATACATGCGCTTTACCGAGGTGATGCTGAAAATAGCAAGGCAGTCGAGCATCAAATGTATTAGCATCGAAGGACACGATAAAATCCAGGTTGATGTAAAGAGCCTTGAACCAACCGTTAAGACTGGTAATGGCATACGGAAGATCTATGAAATTTCTGTCCCTACCGACTTGGCATACACTTACACAGCTTTGGAAGTGGATATTGATCAGCTTTGTGAAGCTATAAGGAAATTGGAAGAAGATAATGTCGAGGTTCTTTTCATCCATGATTTTTAGGTCAAAGGATGTTTTACAGCATAAGGGAGATGGGAATGAAAATTAGATTGGCGCAGGAAACTGATTTGGAAGCCGTTGAAGCCCTGATGAAGCATTCCATGCAGCTACTGGGACAAGGACATTACACGGAAGCACAGGTAAGTTCTTGCTGCCACCATGTCTGTGTTCCGCCACGGCAACTCATCAAAGATCAAACATTCTTTGTGGTCACGACAGGTGACGAGGCTCTCGTTGGTTGTGGAGGATGGAGTTTCCGGAAAACCCTTTATGCAGGACCTGCGGGGTCTCCTCAAGAGGATTCCACCTTAGATCCCAAACACGAGCCTGCCAGAATTCGCGCGATGTTTACAGCCCCTCAGGAAAGCGGCAAAGGCATTGGCTCTTTAATTCTAGCCCATTCGGAAAGGGCTGCCCAGGCCTTCGGCTTCCAGCGCGGCATGCTGGGAGCCACTCTGTCCGGGGTAGCCTTCTATAAATCAAAAGGATGGCGCCCTATGACCAAAGAACAGGCCACCCTTCCTGATGGCGTTACCATTGGCGTCATCCAAATGGAAAAAGATTTCTATCGGCTATGATGGCTAGCGTGATCCATCAACACCTTGATCTCATTTTGGATGCCATCTACCCTATTTGCTTCCTCTTCGCTCAGCCACTCCCCTCTTTCCAAGAGATAATTCAGTTGAAAGTCGGCAAGCTTTTCATCGAGCTGACACGGCGCATCTGTGGCAGCCGTATAATGAAATGAGGTGTGTTTGATATGCTCTTTCTCTAATTCACACTCCACCGAATCGATATATTCCATTCTATCGTCGATAAAGAATACCTGGGATGGCTGCCAGCCTACCTTTTTCAAAAAAGCACACAGCACCTTGCCTTTGGGATATTTGGCCGAAAGCAAAATCCCGCGTTTGAAAACAGGCCTAGTTTTCTTCCCTGCAAACCCCTCCAGCGCCATGGAATCTATGTCAGGAAACGACCAGCCAAAATGAATGCCGAGCGCCGCCAGCTGTTGCACTCGCCATGCTTCCGCATTGGGCACAAGGCCAAGACGACCTGTCGGCATGGCCGTTAACGCCATCACCTTGATCTTTTTCTGCTTCAATCTCTCCAGCAGGTTTAGAATTCTGTTATCTATCAGCGAGACTTGGGCTTTAAGACAAACCTTGCTCTCCAACACCTCCCAGTCTTCCACGAGCTCTCGATGCCTGTTTCTGAATTTCTTCAAATGCGCCTCGCCGCAAGGTGCCAGGATGCGATCATCAGGTACAATCAGCGTAAAATCAACATCAAAAACCACTAAGGCATTTTCATCCAGCTCCTGGATATGCTTTTCAAGCACATCCAGATTGGGAGCATGCACGACATTCCCAAGCAGATTTGTCGAGACATATATAAAAGCAAAAACAAAGCCACACATGAAATTCTTCATTTATAACTCCCTGAGTTATATGGTTCATCAGCTTTGCAGGACTCATCTAGAAAAGGTGCGTAGAAATGTAAATTTTTCGGTAACATACCGGAGGCAAAATAACAGTTGCTATGCTAGCTCTTTTCTCTATACAAGTCCTGCAAAAAACCGGAATAACCAGTTATATCCTGCCCTATTCCTCTTTATTCTTCAGGCAGGAGGCAGCGATTTCGCGGATGGCATCGACAATAATCTGTGGCCGTTGGCGAGGAACCAGTAGTCCGCCAACGATCACCAAGCCCAGCCCACGCCGCAGTTTTTTTGAGGACGTACAATTGTTGGCATTCACAAAATTAATTTAGACAGATCATTTTCCTTTAACAGGGCCTTTTGATTAAAGAAATTTGATAGGCAGCTTAAAAAAATAATAGGTTATTATGATGGTCAGGATGAGCTAAATTTTACGGCATGATCACAGAGAGCGGTATGTCGTGATCAATCACTTCTCTTGACCGAATAGGTGTCATTTCCGCCAGCTTTCTCGCCACCTGGTGACGATAACGTTTGCCGCATTTTTTTATCCTGGCCATCCTAAAATCCTGTTACATTTCTTTGTCCTCCCTTACAAAACTTCATCGCATATGTGCTCTGGACGACTCCAGAACACATAGCGATAGAGCATCATTTATGACAATCCCTTTTCGGCATACACTTTCATCGCTTCTGCCAAAAATTCCGGCAGGCCAGGATGATACGGCTCAAAGAATTTCCTAAAATCAGCATGTTCGATGTAAAGCTGACCCAATCCGATATACACATCTTTAGTCGGATGGTACACGCGCTTAACCCACTGATGGTGCTTAGCAATCAATGTCTGCACTGTCTGAGAATTGGCTTTAAGCCTTGCATTCATCGCTTCTGCAAGCTGCTTCCACAGTACATCCCCATCCTTTTTTAATTTTTCATAGTCCCCCTTCTTCCAGGCTTTAATGTTTTCTCTGCATTCGTCAAAACATACCTTCGCCTTGTTACCACACAGGTCAATGAGGTACTTTTCATATTCAGCCTGCTTTTCGCGGCTGAAACCTTGATACATTTCCTGGTTCGACATCTTTTTGACTCCTTTTAAATGGTCAATGGTTTTGTCGATGGTTTGTATTAAACTCTGAATGCGCTCCCCCTGTTTTTTTAAAACACTTCGATGCGCCCCCAAAGCCGCGATTTGATTATAATCGCTGCGACCCAAGATTTGCTGTATTTGCTTTAACTCGAAATCCAACTCACGAAGGAAAAGGATCTGCTGAAGTAGCAGCAGTTCTGCTTCTTCATAATATCTATATCCACTTTCTCCGAGGTAAGCCGGTTTTAAAAGGCCAACCTCATCGTAATAATGCAGCGTGCGCACACTGACACCTGACAATTTTGCCAACTCTTTCACTGTATAAGCCATCTTGTGTCCCCCTTAACACCATCTATTCTTAAAGGATGTCTCTAATCATATGGTATCACGCGGCGTGAGGGTCAAGCGACTTTTTTTCACTTAAAAAAAAGCGCCGATTTGCACAGAGAAGAACCGATAAATATCAATGGCTAGAAAGCCATGTCAAAAGTTTTTGATCAAAGAGGCCTGCCTCTTCATATTGGGGGGTATGGCCGCTATGTTCAAAGACATGCTTGGTGATGTCATGGAATTTGTTAAGCACATCATCCCATGCAGCTGCCCCGACAAGGAAATCATATTTTCCCAGAGCAAGAAAAACAGGTTTTTTAAAGATATCCAAACCCTTTGTAATATCGATGTCCCGAAAAACAGTTCCCCAAACATAACTGAACAGCGGGATATTAATGTCCACACCTTCCCATAGTGTCGATGCATCGAACTGATCATCATACCATAGACGTGCGCCATGGCGCACATATTGCCTGATGAACAGCTGGCTCGGTGTCAACGGCCTCTTTTGGTCTTCGGACAGGCGCAGCAATCCATCCTCTAGAGCTGCTTTGCGGGCAACCGAAGCCGCTGCCTGCCAGTTTTGATCAGCCATTTCTGCACTTTTGGCGCTAAGGTCGGGGCCATGGCCAATCAAAACGACATGCGACACATGCTCCGGATACTTTTTGGCATATTCCAACGCCATAAACCCATGCCCGGAATGGCCGACAACAACCATGCGTCCCAAACCAAGCTTTATTCTGACATGTTCCATATCATCGAGGATGATGTCTAATTCAAGCCTCGGATTTTCCTCTGCCTTGCGGGATAGGGCAAAGCATCGATGGTCTACAAAAGCCAGGCGCAGGTGTTTGCGCAGATTTTCTGAAAAGGTCCTCGGATAATAGATGGCGCTGCCAATCACAAAGGTTGAAAGTCCGCTCCCCTCGATTTGGTATCGCAACCCATAGCCATCTCTTTCAATCTTGCCAGCATCAATATGATGGGCAACTACGCTCTGAATGAAATCCATATCAATCTTCCACTCCTCGGGTGTTACAACAGGGGGAAATTATAACAGTTAAAAGATCCGGTCATTGATCACTGCCTAAAAAAATTGCTCAGGCTTTCAGCCTCTGTAGTTTATAGTTTTCTTTTCATGCTTACTGTTTTTTTTCCATCAATCTATGAACATGTGGTCATGGCCTGATTTCTTGCAAATATTTGTCGGCATCCTTCGAGCTCCGAAAAACACGGTATTCAACCTGCGGATAGGCTTTTCTGACAGCATCGATGACAGCTCTTTTTTCCTGATCGAACTTCCAGATGTATTTTACAAGCCTCCAGTCGACCATCCTCGTGCATCCCGTATCGGCCAGGGCCTTGTCGTAAACAAACAGCCTTTTGCAAATTCTCCATATACACAGCAGGCGCGGCAGGTAAAAGCACAGCACAATGTCGGCCTTGGCAAACCGCGTTCCCAACGTCGATATGGAGCACCCTTCTACGATCCAGGCATCCTCATTGACCAAGGCTTGCTCGACTGCCAAAATTTCTTGCTTATCCTTTTTCTTTCCACCCGCTTCAAACATATGCCTGTCCAGATGGTGCACCGGAATCCCCAAAACCTTGCCTAGTTTAATGGAAAACGTGGACTTCCCACTTCCCGGAATTCCAATGATGGCAAAGCGTTTAGGCGTTTCTATTTTCATGAAATCCCATTTTTTACCTGATCAAAGTTTCTGGCTTGGTTTTTACCCCTTTTCCGATTTCTTTTATTTGATAACGCTGGATCAAGGTAGGATTATCCGGGGTGAGGAAAAAACTCACATGCAGATCGCTCTTTTCGCCTTGCATAATGAAATAGCCGCTCAACTGGTTGATCGGCGACACATCGCCGATAGAAATAATCTTACCGGCCTTTGCAAACAGCTCCTTGGCGTGTTTTTTTAATATGTCAACAGAGTGATCCAAGAAAAAGTTTAATGCAAAGATGCCGCTGGACTCTGCATTTTCCCATTCCGGCAATAATTTTTCCAAGCGGCATTTCATATCACGCAAAATTGTTGATGGCGATATCTGGCTAGGCTTCAATTGAGCCCCTTTTATCAGCACATCCAACACACTCAAATTGGCTTGCCAGGTTGGCACATAGGTGCCATTCGTGAACAGGATAATGCCCAGGCCATAGTCCGGCATGAAAAACCAGTTGCTGCCGAAGCCAGGCAGCCCGCCGCTATGCCCTACATAGGTTCTTTTCTCTCTGTCCCGATACCAATGCAGGCCATAGCCATAGGCATGAGCCAGCAGGCATTCTCGACCATCTGAATATTTGATATCCGAAACCAGCTCATCAAAGCGCCATGGTTGGTGCAGCTCCCGGATGGAGCTCCTTTTGATGGGACCTGTTTCAGCATCATTGCGTGGAGGCCATGCCGATTGGTGCAGCGCCGCAAAGCGGCTGAAAGCTTCTATGGAAGTAATCATGCCCCCCATAGCCCCAAAAATCCCATCGTGGAGCAGCGGTTCTTCTGTCATGCTTTCATTGCACCACTTATAACCGTGGGCCAGTTGAGAAGCCGGCACCTCTGTAAATTCCCATGCCGCCTGCTTCATGCCTAAAGGCTTGCATATGTTTTCATCGATGTATTTGCCGTAAGGCCATCCGGATACCTTCTCGATAACATAGCCCAATATCGCATAACCGAGGTTGCTATATTCATAAGCTGTCCCGGGTATGTTGGAAAAGAAAATCCCCTTTTCCAATAACGCTATCAGCTCATCACTCGTCGCTGCCAACAGCCTGTCGGCCCATTCATTGTCGGAGGGAAAACCAGCCGCATGTGTCAGCAGATCTCTGATGGTGATCGCGGGTGAATCTGTCGTCAAGCGCTGCTCTCTGAGCTCCGGCAGGTATAGGGAAACAGGGTCGTCCAATTTTAAAAAACCTTCATCGCGCAGCTTTAAAATGGCCATGGCGGTAAAGCTTTTAGTCATTGAGGCAATACGGAACATCGATTGCGTGGTGACAGGAGTCTTTTTATCGACATCCAAATAGCCCCGGCTTCCCGAGTGTGCCAATTGGCCATCCACCATCACCCCATAGGCGTATCCCGGACAATGATGCTTCTCTGCAAATTGCTGATACATGCTGTCGATGGCAGGAAAAAGCGCCTGCATGTGTGTGAGTCTGTCATTATTTGCAAAAACAGGCGGACAATACACCTGTTTAGTTCCTTGGGGATATGAAGACATAGAAACGTACTCGCCTTAGATTTAGAAATTAGGAATATACCAGGATCTGGTTCATCTTTGGCCTCATTTTCATCAAATATGAGACATCGATTATACCTCAACCATTATTATGGCAACATGGTTGCCGTTACACAAGTGAGGGAGTTGCAAATAACGCATCATCCAAATCCGCAAATTGCACATTCGCTGCTGTGAAAGTAGGATTTTAGCAAGTGTTGCCAGATAAGCGACAGAGCGCAAGCTATGAGAACACTTTTTAAAGCCTCGATAGAGGCGGAAGCATGTAGCCACATGCGTCAGCGTGTGGTCATCGCATGTTTAGAAACAAAGCCGTGAATACGGCGACAGCAATGACTAAAGGATATTATATGGTGTAATAATCGCATTTAATTCAACTTTCCTCAAAGTTGGTTCATCGCGCAAATGAGTACCTAATTAACAAAACCCTAAGAGCAATCTCCATTTTTCTTCTCTGTGCCTCGGTGTCTCGGTGGTGAAGCTTTCCGTAACACTCTGATTGATAAGACTATACATCCAGCAAGCAGATTTCACCACAGAGGCACAGAGTCACAGAGAAGGTCGGGAAAACCTCATGGGTACTCATTTGCGTGATTAGCCTTAATAAATTGTCTGCTTCTCTTTTTCAACTAGTCTAAACTAGGTCCTTTTCTCCGTTCTCCTCGGTCAGGTACTCATTTGCGCGATGAGCCTCAAAGTTGCTGTCGCCGTATTCACGGCTAATTTTTTGCTACATTTCATTCCTTAGGTTGACACCTATGGCTACATGCTTCCGCCTCTATCTAGGCTAACGAGACCTTCTGTGCTAGAATGTCGATTTCTTTCAAAGAGAACCTTACAAATATATTGTTAATTCTCGTTTTTCAACCAGGCATTATTGAGTCTTTTTAACGAATCCTCTAGGACAGGTAGGCGATTGTGCGATGAACCTTTATTGTTATATAATCTCTGCATTTACAAGTTTCATGATCTGCTTTCTGCGCGTTATTCTTTCTCGAATAAATAACAACACAAATCCACCCGTGCCCAAGCTCAGGGTTATGGGAATAACCGCTGTCCCGTAAATCAGAGCTTGCGACGTGCTTGGCCCTCCCATGGCATTAATAACTCCACCGATGACGGAATGAAATACATAACCGAAAATCATGATGATCATGTTTGCAACCGCTGTCGTTAACCCAACAACCTCTTCTCGCACATAGGTCGAAGCTTTATAGATAGCCAGGATTTGATAAGCACAACATACCCCTACTACGGTAAAATTGAAGGTAAGAATTCCCGTTGGCAACTGCCAAATCAGTAACAATGCAAAACAAGCTGCCATTGTTACTCCGGCGGCAATAATGATGGCAAGGTAGCTACCGGCTTTCTCGGCAATCAAGCTCAATACAGGCGCCCCAAAGCACATGCCAACAAAAATCATGGATGGCATGCTGGCTGCTAACGTCCCTTCAAAGCCATAGACCTGCTTTAAAAATACCGTCCCCCATACATCAGCGAAACCTTCCAAAGGACCAACCATCAAACCAGCAAAAATACAAGACCAAACCACACGGCTGTTAGTCAAAACTTCGCGAATGTCTGATATGACCGTCCTCTCTGACGAACTCTTTACATCGGGAATAATCCAGTAAGTAATGCCGGCTAGGAGCAATCCGGAAACAGCAAAGGCTTGAACGACTGTTTGATAGCCAAAAATGTCCCGCATATAACTTACAGGCCCTCCCCCATAGATGGCTCCCATCAAGCCTATAGTTACCGATAGGCTTAATATGCGCGGAAAACGCTCTGCATCAAATGTCATGCGAATGATTTTGAAGACTCCTAATATAGCGGCAGATGAGCCGATCCCGATAAAGAACCTTCCCACAATTGGATAAATCCAATGCTCAGCGAAGAGGAGAGGCATTAGGCCCATCACAGTAAAAAGTATGCACATCGTCATAATTTTTCTTGGACCATGGCGATCGAGCATGATCCCTATCGGCAAATGCATTAGCGAATAACCGAGGTAATAAACACCGGAGAACTGGCCAAACGTTGCTGTGCCTATGCCAAATTGCTGCATAATATCGTTCAACATAATATTAGGCATTACTCTTAAGATGTACTGGTATGCATAAAATACGGATGCGATTATCCATACCCCCCACGCCAAAGTACGTGAGGTTGAGGTCGACAATGTCATAAAATTATCCTTATTAAATAAAATTTAATTCAAAGGCCCTTTGGACCTTCGTAAACAACAAAAAATGGTTCATCACACAAGTGAGTGGTTGGTAGAGATGACTTTTCAAATAAACTCATGGCGCAAGTGGACTCTGAGGATTGGGGTCTGGCTTGTGATTTGTGATTTGAAAGACCTACAATAAATTCAGGAAGGCCGATTCCTTTCAAATCGCAAATCGCAAGCCTGACCCCAATCCGTTCTGCCAAAGCCTACACGATGAGCTTTTGAGATTTCACCTCTACAACCACTCACTTGTGTGATGAACCAAAAAAAATGTAGCGAAAATAAATTATTGTGCCTGCCGGCACAGAAGGAATAGAGAAAGGAGAGCAAGCGAAAAAAAAGAGACAGCAGGTTTCGCAACCGAATGGCTACAAAGCCTACTAGCAGTCAAATGTGCATCTCTTTTAATATTCATGGCTAAATTTATACCGCATCTCCGCTTAATCCAGCAAGCAAAATTTAGGTAATCACTATCACTGCGATAGAAGCTGATGCATGCTCAACCGCATCATGTAGTGAGGGTTGGGGCTATGCCCTGGGATGAACTCGCCCAGGGTCCTAAAGCCTACTTTTTGGTATACATGCACGGCACGCAAATTTGTCGCCTCAGGATCGATCAGCACCTCAGCGACATGTGGGAATTGGCTAAGCAGAAATTCCTGAATGAGCACATGCGAAAGCCTCTTTCCCAGATACTCTGTGTCACCGATCAGCATATCGAGCGTGATGGCATCACCTTCCTCTGAACACCAGCGGGCTATTGTATCGCCGGGTTTGCAGACTGATGATGTAATAAAAAAAGCCATGGGGTGCTCATTATCACACCCCAGCCAATATGTGATGCGGACGGGCCTTGCAGAAACTCATCCAAATGTTTGATGGTGTTTGCCAGCCCCTGTCCATAAAACCACTCGGCCACATAAGGCAGTGCCAACCACTGATGCACAAGCGATCGCTGCGCGGCATCAACGGGTTTAAAATTGAAGCGGTATTTTGATTTCATATGCACATCCATGCTCATTTCCATTACATTTTTATCAAAAAAACGTGTCCAAAAACCCGCGGTTGGATTGGTACACACTAGCGTGAATCCCGTCCCATGTGCCACGCTTGACTAAAAAGCCAATCGTAGCAAAAGCCCGGCTCAGACGCAAGAGCGGCATCAGAGCGCTGTAATCAGGGACTGGACGAATGCCGGCATATCCCGCTAAAAAGGACTTCTTACTGTCCGGATGGATTGGCCACTCCCCGTGTTCCATAGGGCAGAAATCCTCCTGCGCAAAGCTGGCACGGGCTGACGACCAATCAATCACCCCGCTAATTTTGCCATCAGCAACAATCACATTGCCGGCTCGGAAATCACGGTGCACTATGCAAGGACCGTCCACATATGACAGAAGATCAATATGCGTATCATAATAGCGGCGGCACTGTGCAAGCAATATTTTAGGCAGATGATCGCTACATTCGGCAAAACCTTCCTCAAACTTCAGGTTAAAATGAAAACGTGGATCCGCGTTCAAATCATGCGGCTGAATAAGGTCGCCGTAGCCCACTACCCGCTGAAGGTGAATGCGGGCGAGCAGCGCCCCAAGTTCATAGGCCAGCGTAGCGTTAAAATCTGTTGCTGTTAGCAGCGTGCCTGGCAGGCTCTCCATCAACACAGCTCCATGCACACCCGCTTCAGGTGACACTTCCTGTACAAGGCGCGGCACCTTTACTTTGCCGGCAAAATGCTTCAGAAAATACACTTCGCGCAAATAATCGTTAGGGCGTTCACATATTTTCAAGATAAAATCACTGCCATCGGGCTCTGAAACCCGATAGACATGGGCCACCATGGCATCGTCATGGTCGATGCGCGAAAAGGTAGCGCCTGGCGGGCTTAGGCGCTGTTGGTACAAAGTAAGCATACTATCCATCGTTGACATTAGGTACCACAGTTGAGCTCATATTTGGCCGACCCCAGCCACTTTTAGGATTCTATTACCATTTTTTCCCGGACAGGCCCTTCAATTACGCAGAATGGTGTAGATGGATAAATGTGATATCTTCAGAAATTCTCCGATGCATCTTCCTCAATAGCGATGAAAACCTCTACCTCTTTAGGCGAGCCGGCAGTGAATTTATCCCCGTAGAGTTCATAATCCCCTGTATACGCGCGCTTCAATGGTGTTTGCCAGATTTTCCCCCAGGTTTCAATCAGACTGGCTGGATATTCCCCTACAGCACGGAAGACGGCATAAGGACCTGCCGGCACAGTTTTGGCGACCATACCTGTTGGGATGGTATCCCATGCATCGACCCGGCAACCGATCACAAACGAGTAGGGCTGTGTGTAGTCGCCTTCATAATCGCAATAAAGGGCGATGACTTCATCGGAGGCTTTATGTGGGATCTTATTCAAAATGTCTTCGCTATAAAACTTTCCCCAATGTTTTGGGATATCATGCGGACCGGCTTCGGGAGCATTGGATGTCCGGCACTCGATCCCCACCACTATCATGGCGGGCTTTTGCACAACGGTATACCTTTCCATCGCGTTCTCCTTGGAAGAGTGAATTTGATCAACAGCCAGCGGCGCACTATGGACAAAGTCACAGCCGCAAACGAGTGTGATGGCGCTGCATAACACAACAAATTTATTTTTCATTAATTATTTTCCCTATTGATGATTCGTGTCTTCATAAGTCACATTCATAAGACGCTGCTAAAGGCGTATAGCATAACATATGTTTTGTTTTTCCTCTATCGATTCATCTGCCAAAAAGAAGAGCAGATAGACAATGTCATCCAAATTAAAAAACACGATAGAATTTATGCACTCATGATGTAGCGTCGACTTCAGTCTACATAAGTGGCAGACGCCTCATCTTTTTTGCCCTTTTTTCTCTCTTTCTGTAGCCCACACCAAGCAGAGCGCAGGTGTGGGAATCCATGCCAATAAGACCTAACCGGGGACCGGTTCTTCTTTTCCTTTCCTACAAATACATTTATTATCATGAATTGAGGACCATCAACCTTGTCGTTACCCACAACTATCAATCGAATATTTTAAGTATTTTTTTTGGCTATTCTCATCTTCGTAGGGAAAACATTCGGTCACCAAAGCAAAAAGAGAGGAACTCCTACGGAGTTAAATAAGAATATGCGTTTTCCCGTAGCTGCGGCTGTCTTCGCTTGCGCTCGCACGCCTTAGCCACGGGCTACAAAGAGATAAGCTCCGCCAACAAAAAAAGCTTTGAAATATATTCACAATGAGGTTTATTAATCTACCTTCTCTGCCGGTACATAGGCCATGAGTTCTTTTGAGGTCTTGCAGATCGATCTCTTTGTAGCCCGTAGTTAAGGCTCGCGAGCGCAAGCGAAGACAGCCGCAACTATGGGAAAACGAATAATTGCATTTAACTCCGTAGGAGTTCCTCTCTTTTTGCTTTCTTGACTGAATAAGCGATCATGGCCAAAAAAATGTCTTAAAATATTCGATTGATAGTTATGGGTAACGACAAGGACCATCAACCCATCTCAAGCATAAAAGTTGATAAATTGTCTGACGCACACCGTTACAAACTTTCTATATGCATGAGGTCTAATCAATATAAAAAGATTAACCGGTCCCCGGTTAGGCCGCATGGTCCTTGGTTCCCACACCTGCGCTCTGCTTAGATATGGGCTACAGAAAGAGAAAAAAAAGGCAAAAAAGATCTGGCGCCTACCACTCATGCAGACTAACGCCCATACTATGTTATAAGAGCATATATGGACATTCCCGACACTAGGTTGCATCGAGGCGGAACAGGTGGTATTTCCAAGGCTTCAGATCGACGTACAGGCCGGCATCCCGCATCTCATCCCCGCTGCGATCGAAAGTCTCTAAAGACAGCACATCGCTGAGGCGCCACTGTTTGCTTCTCAGCGTCTCCCACGCCAGACGGACGCGCCCTTGGGACTCTTGGTGGGCGTAATTTATGATGATGAGGTAGCGCTCATCGTCTTTAAGCCAACACCAGGCCAAAATGTTCATAAAGCTTGGGTTATCGGGCCAGCCGTTGCGCTCGCAAAGCGCCCATTCCCCATTGCGGAAGACATCGCGATTGATGGCTTTCAAAAGATGACCATAGAAGGCCTCGAGGCCTTGCTCAACCGGCTCTACGGGACGGCGGTCCAGAAAGACCGGCAGCCTAACCTTCAACCCCTCAAACTGCCCTTCATACAATAGCTTTGCCCCTACCAGTGTAAGCGTCGCTACGGCGGCCGCGCAGCCTTTGCCCGAGGGGAAGGTGGCGGCAGCTCTTGGTTCGTCATGATTTTCGATAAACCGGATCAGCTTCTGCTGGTATGGCAGCTCTGCCAGCAGGTGCAAACGCACGTCCTCGGCATTGGCGTGTGCCAGCCTGTCATAGAGTTTTTTGTCGTAGCAATAATCAAACCCCTGCTGCTGCAGTTCCCACTCCAAATCCCAGTATGCCTCGGCGATGAACTTGAACTGTCCATACTTGGCCTTGATCGCCGGGATAAGGATCTTCCAGTAATCGTTGACTGGTTTTTCACCTGCCCGCGTGCCCCAGGTACATGCGAAGATATCGTTCAGCATGAGCATGGCCATGTCGCACCGGATACCGTCGCATTGTTCCGCAATGCTTGAAACAGTATCGAAGACAGCCTGGCGGAGTCCTTGATCAAAGGCATTCAGCTGCAACACATCCTGCCAGGCCGGAAAGTAGGGATCGCGGCCGCAGGCAATCACGCTTGAACCGATTTTAATAAAAGAAGCCGGGTCCCGGCGCAGATCTTCGTCATTGCCACTGATGAAATATTCAGGATGTGCCCTCACCCAAGGATGATCGGGGGCCACATGATTGGGGACGAAGTCCAGGATAAGCTGCAATCCCCGTTCTTTGAGCGCACTCCGTGCGGCTGCCAGCCCCTTAGATCCGCCTAGATGTTCATCCACGACATAGCGGCGCACGCAGTATGGCGAGCCGACATTATCTTTGGCCACAAAGTCAGGCAGAGCTCTTCTGAAATCTTCAAGCAGCCCTTTGTTATGCATGGAGACGTCGATGCCGGCAGGGCTCCGTTCCCAGACGCCCATGAACCACACGGCATCAAAACCATGCGCTGCGATAGCCTCCCATTCGTGCACAGGCACGCTGGCAAGATCCACCGGCCGTTGGTATTTCAGGGATAGCTCGCCCAGCCACACCCAGGTGTTGATCTCATAAATGACGGGATATTTGGACCATGTTTTCATCGCATCTCTCACTTACAGTTTTTTTGCCGCCAGACCAATAACCTCGACTCTTTATCGCCGCTTGTCGGCATTTTTGGCAACTCCATAGGAGTTCAGTAAAAGCGACAGACCAGACGCCCGATTGAACCCGAGTTAAAGCGATCAGCTTTGCATGTTCAGTGTGAGGCAAAACGCTTGTAAAACCATTGTTTCACCACTTCTACCATCAGTAAGTACACGACCACCATGCTTGCCAGGATAAAAAAGAATAGCGGCGGCGGAGCGACAAAGCCGAGATACCCTCCTAATGGAGTGAAAGGGAGCACCATAGCTAATGCCACCACTGAGAGAGAACAGACCGTGAGCCAGGGATTGGGGCGGCTCTTTAGAGGATTCTTGCGCGTGCGGATGATAAAGATCACCAGGACCTGGGTTGCCAATGATTCGATGAACCAGCCTGTATGAAATAGAGCCTCGCCGGCATGAAAAATTTTGATCATCACAAAAAAGGTCAGAAAATCAAAGATGGAGCTGATCGGGCCAACGACCAGCATGAACTTGCGAACGAAGTTAATGTCCCATTGCCTGGGGCGCATCAGGTATTCTTTGTCGACATTGTCCAGTGGGATAGGGATTTCGGATATATCATAGAGCATGTTGTTAACCAAAATCTGTGTGGGGAGCATGGGAAGGAAGGGAAGGAACAAAGAAGCCCCTGCCATGCTGAACATGTTGCCGAAGTTGGAGCTTGTCCCCATCATGATGTACTTCATAATGTTGCTGAAGGTGCGGCGTCCCTCGATGACTCCGCTCTGTAACGCTTTCAGATCGTGTTTCAAAAGGATCATATCGGCGGCGTCTTTAGCTACATCGACGGCGCTATCTACCGAAATGCCGATATCTGCCGAATGCAGTGATGGCGCATCATTAATCCCGTCTCCAAGATATCCTACAGTATGTCCACGCCGCTTTAAGGCTAGGATGATGCGATTTTTCTGGGCGGGTGTCACGCGGCAAAATATGTTAATATTTTCCACCTGCCCCACCAAAGCCTGATCATCCATTTTCAGCAGATCCGCGCCGGTCAAAACCCCGGTGATAGGCAGCCCCAGCTGGCCGCAAATATGTTTTGTGACCAGTTCGTTATCTCCGGTTATAACCTTGACAGCGACTCCGCTGGCGGCAAGGTCTGCTAACGCTTGTTTCGCACTTTCCTTAGCCGGATCAAGAAAGGCCGCGAACCCTGAAAAAACAAGTTTTGTTTCATCATTTACTACGGCGTGGGGATAGTCGTTTGCTACCTGGCGCCAGGCAATACCGAGCACGCGGAATCCGTCCTTACCCAAAGAATCACACAGGGCGGTTAATGAAATCATAGCCGCATCATCTAAAGGAAGCTGCTGGGTTTCGCTACCGCCCTCATAAGTAGTGCAAAGACGCAAAATATCTTCAGGCGCTCCTTTAACCACAAGCATTCGTTTCTGTCCATTATCCACCAGTACAGAAACGCGGCGGCGTTCGAAATCAAAGGGCACTTCATCAATTTTATGCCAGCCGGTCATATCGATATTTTCATGCTCCAGAATCGCGTCATCCAGAGGACTTTTCAGGCCCGTTTCAAAATAGCTGTTCAGATAGGCCCACTCTAAAATTCTCTCGTTCTCATTTCCAAGCGCGTCTATGTGCCGCTCCAGACGAATTTTCGCCTCGGTCAGGGTACCGGTCTTATCCGTACAAAGCACATCCATGCTTCCCAGGTTTTGTATCGATGCAAGTTTTTTAACAATGACTTTTTTAGCCGCCATGCGCTGCGCACCTTTGGCAAGGGTCACTGAAACGATCATCGGAAGCAGTTCCGGAGTTAAGCCGACGGCCAGTGCAATAGCAAAAATAAAGGATTCGAGCCAGGGTCTATGATAGAAGGTATTAACAAGCAGCACAAACAGAACAAGGAAGATGGTAAGGCGCATGATAAGCAGCCCAAATTTGCGGGTGCCTAGCTCAAATGCGGTGGGAGGTGCTTTGGCAATAAGGCTGTCGGCAATATCGCCAAGCACTGTATTTGAAGCGGTTTCGCAGATCAATGCTTTTGCCGTACCGCTGACTACCGAAGTTCCCCGCAGCACCGTGTTGGCGGCAGATAGGATCTCGGCCTCATCCGGCAATTCGCCGGGCTTTTTCTCGACCGGATAGGGTTCTCCAGTTAGCAGAGCTTGGTTCACAAAAAAGTCCTTGGATTCCAACAGGCGTCCATCGGCAGGGATCAGGTCCCCGGCGGCAAGCAACACCACATCTCCTGGAACTAGCGCAGGCAGAGGTATCTCTTGAGACTTCCCATCGCGCAGCGCCTGCACATGCACGGTCACTGATTGACGTAGCTTTTCGGCCTCTTTCCCGGCCCTGTATTCCTGAATAAAATCCAGTGTCACGCTCATTATGACCATAAGCGTAATGATGACAAAATTGATCACATCACCGGTGAAGGCTGAGATAGCGCTGGCTGCAAGCAGAATGATGATGAGCGGATTATTAAACTTGGATAGAAAGTGCAACAACGCGGCATTTTTTCGCTGCGGATGAAACACATTGGGGCCGTAACGTTTTAGACGACGAGCAGCCTCGCGGCTTGTCAACCCGGCAGGGGTTACCTCAAGGTATGCCAGTAGAGCCGTCAAATTCTGTTGCCAGAAGATGGGCTCTTTGGGAGATGGTAAATCATTCATGTTGCAAGCCTTTCTACTCCCAGGTTTTTATTGGGCTTGACCTTCACTATTGTGGTGGCCCCACTTCCAGTTTCTTATTTCGGGCATGTCATGACCATGTTTTTCAATGTAAAGTTTGTGCTCGATCAGCTTATCCTGCATCATTTGTTTTAGATATGCCCCTTTGGTGCCCAGCCCAGGGAGGCGATCGACCACGTCTTGCACCAGGTGGAACCTGTCAATGTCATTCTGGACACGAATATCGAAAGCTGTGGTGACGCTGCCCTCTTCCTTATAGCCGCGCACGTGTAGGTTGAGGTTTGCCCGACGGTAGGTCAGCCGGTGGATTAGCCACGGGTATCCATGGAAGGCAAAAATGATTTGCTTATCTTTGGTAAATAGCGAATCGTAATCAGCATCGCTTAAGCCATGCGGGTGTTCCGATTTAGACTGCAGCTTCATCAGATCGACGATATTGACCACCCTGATTTTTAGCTCGGGGAGGTGCTGACGCAGGATGGAGACGGCTGCCAAAACCTCAAGCGTGGGCGTATCGCCGCAGCAGGCCATCACCACATCAGGCTCTTGTTCCTGGTCGTTGCTAGCCCACTTCCAAATGCCAATGCCTTCCGTACAATGCACCACAGCAGCCTCCATGGTCAGCCATTGCGGAAGAGCGTGTTTGCCGGCCACGACGACATTGACGTAATGGCGGCTGCGCAAGCAATGGTCGAAGACAGACAGCAGGCAATTGGCATCCGGCGGCAGGTATACGCGCACGATATCAGCCTTCTTGTTCACCACGAGGTCGAGAAAACCGGGATCCTGGTGCGTGAAGCCATTGTGATCCTGCTGCCAGACATGAGAGGCTAAAAGATAATTCAACGAGGCGATCTTCCTGCGCCAGGGCAGTTGTGCCGTTACCTTCAACCATTTGGCGTGCTGGTTGAACATCGAATCAACAATGTGAATGAACGCCTCATAGCAGTTGAACAAGCCGTGCCGCCCCGTCAATAGATATCCTTCCAACCACCCCTCACACTGATGCTCACTGAGCATGGAGTCCAAGACACGCCCGGCGGGCGCGAGAAATTCATCATTCTTTTCTTCTCGGGCGTCCCACTGACGATCGGTAACTTCAAAAACAGCACCCAAGCGATTCGACAGTGTTTCATCGGGACCAAAGACGCGGAAATTACGCTGATCTTGATTCAGCTTAACCACATCGCGCAGGAACTGACCTAAAACGTGCGTATCATGCCCATCAACAGCCCCTGGCGAAGGTACATTCACAGCGTGGACGTGGAAGTCTGGCATTTGCAGATCACGGAGCAGGCTGCCGCCGTTGGTGTGGGGGTTGGCGCCCATCCGTCGATCCCCTTGTGGCGCTAGCTCAGCCAGTTCAGCTATTAGACGCCCATTATCATCGAATAGCTCTTCTGGTTTGTAGCTTTTCAGCCAGCTTTCAAGCTGCTTAAGGTGCTCCGGATGTTCGGCATTCATCAGCAACGGCACTTGATGGGCGCGAAAAGTGCCTTCAACCTGCAAGCCATCGACGACTTGCGGCCCTGTCCATCCCTTGGGGGACTTGAGAACGATCATCGGCCAGCGCGGCCGGGTGGCGTCATTGTTGTCTCTCGCGTTCTTTTGCATGCGCCGAATGTCCTCGACAGCCATTTCCAATGCTGTGGCCATGAGTTGATGCATCTCTTCCGGTTCATCACCTTCCACAAAATAGGGCGTCCAGCCGCAGCCTCGAAAGAATTGCTCCAACTCCTCATGCTCGATACGTGCCAGGACCGTCGGATTGCTAATCTTATAGCCATTGAGATGCAGGATCGGCAGCACGGCTCCATCCGTAATAGGGTCCAGAAATTTATTTGAATGCCATGCGGTGGCCAAAGGGCCCGTTTCAGCTTCACCGTCGCCGACGACACAGGCGACAATAAGATCTGGATTGTCGAAAGCCGCCCCGAAGGCATGGCTGAGTGAATAACCAAGCTCGCCTCCCTCGTGAATCGATCCTGGCGTCGTCGGCCCCACATGGCTGGAAATCCCGCCTGGAAACGAAAACTGCTTGAACAACTTTTTCAAGCCGGTCTCGTCTTGGCTGATGTCCTGATAAATCTCACTATAAGACCCTTCCAGATAAGTATTGGCCACCAGGGCCGGCCCTCCGTGGCCGGGACCGGCGATGTAGAACATATCCAGGTCATACTTCTTAATAACCCGGTTCAAATGCACATAGATGAAGTTCTGGCCGGGCGTCGTCCCCCAGTGTCCGACCAGCAATGGCTTAACGTCGGATAATAACAGCGGCCGCTTAAGCAGAGGGTTATCATAGAGGTAAATCTGACCGACGGACAAATAGTTAGCAGCCCGCCAGTAAGCATTCATCTTTTGAAGCAGTTCTAGGGAAAGAGTTTTTGTCTTCATGGTTCCTTATTTTGGTTGAGTTCGAGCACACGGCAAAGCGTCTTGGCTATCATCCACTCTTCATCCGTACGCATGACACGGACTGCAACCCGGCTGGTTGGCGCTGAAATCACGCCCGCATTGGCCATATTTGGCTTGTCTGCGAGTTCGATCCCAAGGAATCCAAGCCCCTCGCAAATCCTGGCACGGACGGTGGACGCATTTTCACCGATGCCGCCGGCAAACACCAACGTGTCAAGGCCCCCCAACGCGGCCGCAAATGCACCGACCCATTTTTTAACCTGGTAGCAAAACAGCGCGACAGCTTCAGCCGCCCGCACGTCCTTTATTTCATACTTAAGCAAGTCCTGCATATCGGAACTGGTCTCAGATATACCGAGCAGACCGGACTTGAAATTGACCATCTCATTGAATCGTTTTGCATCGAGCCCTTCGCTGCGGGACAGATACCACACCAGCCCGGGATCAAGATCGCCTGAGCGAGTGCTCATGGGCACCCCGGCGGTGGGTGTGAAACTCATGCTTGTATCCATGGATTTGCCATGATGTACCGCCGCCAGGCTAGCGCCACTGCCAAGATGCGCCAGGATGATGCGCCCTTGTGCAGCTTTTGGTCCGGCCAGACGGGTTAATTCTCCCATTAGAAATTCATACGACAAACCATGAAACCCGTACCGCCGTACGCCCTGCGCTTCATAATGGCGTGGAATCGGCAGCATCTTAGCCACACGTGGCAGATCATGGTGAAAAGCCGTATCGAAACAGGCCACTTGGATCAATTTTGGAAAGCGGCGCTGAAACGCCTCTATCAACAGGATCTCCTCGGGCATATGCTCGGGATCGAATGAACTGAACATGCGCAGATCTTCAATCATTTTCGCAGTGATCCGCTGCGGCTGGCTATACTTAGGCCCGCCATGCACTATGCGATGTCCCACCGCGATTATTGCCTCACGACCAATCCGTTCTTCAATCCAATCCGCTAAAGCGTCCACCGCGGCCCTATGATCGGGTGCCGGCACTAACCGCGAAAAATTATCCGGCGGGTTCAAGCCTTTCACATGCAAAGTGGCATCCGGCAGCCCAATCCGTTCAATCCCCCCTTCAACCACCCGTTGAAGCGATTTACCGACATCGAACAGGGCGAATTTGATGCTCGACGAACCGCCATTGAGCGTCAGAATACGTGGATTAGCCGATTTCACAGGAGACTCCTTCATCATTCAGCAATCAAAATGGAGGCGTGTACGAGACATGCATCAACCCAAGCATGTCAGTTAAAATAATTATCATCAATTTAATACAGAAAAAGGCGGCCACTAAGAAGCAAAACATCAACGGGAATTGTAAAAATTATGGTTCATCGCACAATCGCGTACCTCGCCTTATGTAAATTAATCGAGGTCGTGGCAAATAATGCATCATAAAAATCCGCAAATTGCATGTTCGCTCCTGTGAAGTTAGGAGTTGAGCCAGTACTGCCATATAAGCGACAGGGCGCAAGCCATGAGAACATTTTTAAAGCCTCGATAGAGGCCGAAGCATGTAGCCACATGCGTCAGCGTGTGGTCATCACATGTTTAGAAACAAAGCCGTGAATACGGCGACAGCAATGACTAAAGGATATTATATGGTAGAATAATCGCATTTAATTCAACCTCCCTCGAAGTTGCTGTCGCCGTATTCACGGCTCACTTTTTGCTACATTTCATTCCATAGGTTGACACCTATGGCTACATGCTTCCGCCTCTATCGTGACAATTGCATAAGTGACAATAAATTTGTTTATAACATAAATTTATTGCCTTTTTCCTAAAAAAACACGGATTTTTGGGAAAGGTTCAAAAGCAGGTAATACTCAAAAAATTTAAGATGATGGTAGGATGCCAGGAAACATCTTTTTTGCCCTTTTTCTCTCATTATGTAGCCCACACCAAGGCGGAGGAACGGAGCCGCAGGTGTGGGAAAAAATTGTAAGTGATTAACCAGGGACTGGTTCTTCTTTTTATCTTTGGTCGAGATTAAACTTAAAGCCTTTTGAATCAAGGGCAAAAAAAAGAAGAACCAGTCCCTGGTTAGTTTATAATTCTCATTATACCCACACCTGCGGCTTCGTTCCTCCGCCTTGGTGTGGGCTACATAATGAGAGAAAAAGGGCAAAAAAGATGTTTCTTGGCCATTCTACAATCTTGTTTTTTCGTTAGTGTAACCGACATTTCTCTTTTTTTAAACCATGCCGATTTTTGAGTATTTTGAGTGTTCTAGGATAGATTCTTTTCGATCCCGGATATGATTGGCTTCCAAAGAATCGCTGTATAACACACAAAACACTTATGCAATTGCCTCTATCGAGGCTAACTAGATCTTCTGTGCTAGAATGTCGATTTGTTTCAAAGAGAACCACACAAATATATTGTTAATTCTCGTTTTCCAACCAGCCATTATTAAGTCTTTTTAACGAATCCTCTCAGATAGGTACGCGATTGTGCGATGAACCAAAATTATGCGCGGAATTTTCGTTGCAATTTCCACCACTTTTCAAATTTCGGCTCATCACGCAAATGAGTACCTCGCCATAGGTAAACTAATGGAGGATGTTTAAAAAAATCATACAAAATGGAAAATTGCACGTTCGATCCTGTGAAGGCAGCAGTTGAGCTAGTACTGCCATAAAAGCGACAGGGCACAAACCATGCGAACATTTTAAAGCCCCGATAGAGGCGGAAGCTAACTAGACCTGCTGTGTTAGAACGCCGATGTGTTTTAAAGAGAACCTTACCAATAAATTATGACTTCTCTTTTTTCAACCACAATTACTAAGTCTTTTTGACGAATCATCTCGGGCAGGTACTCATTTAAGGGATTGCAAAAACCGGATCTTTAAACGATGTCTGCCTGCCGAACTGCAAAACAGTCAACACTGTTAACGAAACAGAATCTCTCTTGGCACGTTGATGATTTTTTTTGCAAAGATAGCCATGCTTATGTGGATGAAGGGGGCCAGCTCCCTTCACTTTCAACGGCAGGGCCCAAGCCCCGCCGTTAGGCTTTATGGCGGGGTCCTATTCAAAGCGCCAGAAGCTTTCGTTATTGACGATATTCAGATTTAGCTCTGCCGCAGCGCGCCATGCGCCCTCCCTAACCGAGTACCAAATCCAATCATCACCGCAGAATGTGCCGCCCTCTTTTAGATGCGGGTACCAAGCCATGATATCCCGGTAAACACTTGCGGCATCATGCGAGGCGTCGAGATATATTAAATCGGCTTTTACATTCATGGCGTTGGCAGCCTCTACAGAGTCCATGCGGAGTGGAATAATGATCTGCTCCAGGCTCTCATGCATGACGTTTGATAGGAAAGATTGGAAAAGTGTCGGCAGGCGCGGATCCTGCATATGCACATTTTCTTCAGGCGACCCCTTCCATGTGTCGATGGCATAAAGCCTTGCACCGGGAGGTAGCTGTTTGGCAATGAAGCGCGTGGAGGATCCTAGCCATGAACCTACTTCAATGACAGTGTAAATAGGTTTTTCCTGGATGCATTGCTTTAGCTGCTGGTGGTTGTTGAACCAGCCATGCTCATCAAATGGCAAGATGTTTATTGAGCAATAAGGCTCCGGTAGCTCGGCTTCAACGCATTCCAAGGCCGGAAATCCGCAAAGAATTACTCCGCAAAATGCCAAGAGGGTATATGCTAATTTTGACATGTTCTCCTCGACGTGTTTTTTCAAAAGCGTACTTTATGCTTCAAATGCCCCGAAATGTCAAAGTATAATATTTCTTAACATTTCAAAAACCTGCGCTTAAGCCCCACTTGGCATGATTGAATCTGTATCTTCGGCAGTCGACGAAGGATGCTTGTGAATCTTTTAGGGTTCATCACACAAACGAGTGGTTGACAGAGATGTCCGCTCAAGAACTCATGACGTAAAAGGACTTTGAGGATTGGGGTCAGGCTTGTGATTTGTGATTTGAAAGTCCTAAATGCATTAGAAAGCCCGACTCCTTTCAAATCGCAAATCGCAAGCCTGACCCCAATCCGTTCAGCCAAAGCCTACATTATGCGTTTTTGAGATGTTAGCTCTGTCAACCACTCATTTGTGTGATGACCCTCTTTTAGCCGACCGGCACAAATAAACCCAACTCGGCCTAACCTGCCTGATGCCAATAAATTGATCTGCTGACCAGGAATTAAGCAACTTTGTATATCTTGCCAATAATTTTTTTCTATGTATGATATAAAAAATATTATATACAAGTACTCACCATGGTTCCTTAGCCTAAAAGTAGACCATAGATGCCATTTTTAAGAAACACTCTGGATCCCTTTTGAAGGACTAAAATGCGTAAGATAGCTTTCCTTACATGTATGCAGGTAATATGTGCTTTTGCCCTTAGCGCTGCCTGTCCGCCTCCGATTCCACCCTTGCCTCAGTTGCCAGTGCCTGCGGTCGTTCCCCCTCCTGTGCAGACGTGCCCAACACCCGTGCCAACGCCAGTACAGGGCTATCTACCCTTTACTTTTGTCAATAACAGCGGACTATCAGCTTCCGATATCTACATCGCCGTGTTGATCAACTCGAGCACGCAATACCTGTCCTTCAGCGGCTTACCCCATAAGCTCGCCGTGATCGCAAATTTCACCCCCTCAACGTACATATCCTCTCCCCAATACTCCTATCCGCTCAGTTTTTTTGAACTCCTCGGATCCGACACCTATACCTTTTACATTCCCAATGATGGAAATAATGGCAATCCGAACAGCAACGCGATGCTTTCCTCCAGGATTTTGATTTCCTTAGGCCAGCCCCTCACCTATTTCATTAATAATCTTGGCATTCTCCAGTTCCCTGCAGAGTTTGACGCTACGAACGATAACTACTATATCTTAAACGATAAGATAGAATTCGACCTGGGAAGCAATGCGCTCAACCGCATGAATCTGAACTTGACAGGGGTTGATTTCTTTGGACTCCCTCTGTTAGTCCAAGCTAGCTATAAGTTTTTTTACGGATCGGCTTTCACTGATGCCTGTGCTGTCACAGGCATGCCCGCAACCGTCAGCTTTTCCAATGTATTCAGCCAGTATGCAACTCAACTCAACTCCCTGCCTCAGCCTTTCAATCAATACTGGAGCGGCTTAATCGCCAACTACACCAACCCGGCCTCTGGCGGGGGCGATCTTTGCAACCTGCGGATTTTCTCCCCTGCTACTGCCATGGGGAGCACCCAAGCGCAAACCAATCCAAGCCCAGTCTCTTTCCCTACAAACTATTTTTTAAGCTCTGTTTCTTCCCCAAGCACCTGCACGTGGTTTAATGCTGTCTGGAGCGGGCAGACCCAATCTGGCGAGCAGTCCTATTATCAAAATCGGAAGACTGTCCCCTACCTGATCCTCGATGCGACAACTGAATCCGGCACGGCCATAGCGACAGGCTATGAGACTAACGACAACAACTTCAGTTTCGTCATTTCGGGCGGCACTGATGCCGGAAAAACGCTTGTTTTCCCCTACCCGACAAGCTCCAAGGCTTTCTTTACCGGCGCCGTCTCTGACTATCAACCGGCTATCGTCAGTAGCACGTCGGCAGCGACCCAGGCTCAGGTTTTCAAAGTCTTTGCCACCTCGATAATTGCAGGGTTCCTTCCCATTAATTGCCAGCTTCCCCAGCCTATCACCATTGACAGCAACTTCGTTCAGGCCAATTCATCAGAATATTTCAAAAACAACTCTCTGCTTGCCCAGGAGCTGGCAGGCTGCGCATGCGTCGACAACACCCCTTGGTATGATTTCTATTCCAGGTCCTTGCTGACAATCGGCTCGCCCAACCTTTTTTACACCTCAGCCTATTCCGATTTTTTAGGGACAGATGGCACGGTTGTGATTGTCAACCCTGCCACCGATAATTCTGCCGCGTCAATTACCGTGAATTTGAATGATTGTTCGACGGGAGTGGTCCTGCCGAACCCATACTCGGATACAACAGTATATGATGTTACGGTTGGACTCCCCCAGCACGTGACAGTGGAATTTGGAACCTCAGCAGGCGGCCCCTTTGGATCCATTCCTGCTACAGCAGCCGGAAACGCCTTTTTCTTAAAAGTAACCTACCTTGAAGGGGTTTATAACGGTCAAGCCTTTATCACCCAGATCGCCCCGGCGGCCAAACTATTCCACCCGATACTTCCAGGACAGGGCGTTATTACCACAACCGGAACAAACACCACAGTAATTATAGGGTCAAGCCCTGGAGTAACAAATCCGTAAAAACAAGGAAATGACGATGAATTCCTCACTACTTACAAAAACAAGCCTAATACTTTCTCTTTTTGCAGCACCGCTGTTCTCTGTAATGGAGGTACAAACTGCACCTTACGACCAATGTATGATGAATAGGGATACAGCGGCTCTTTGCTATGCAGATGCTCCTTGTTGTATGGATATGGCAAGTCCTTTTGATTTTTACGCCACAGGCAGTTTCATTTATTGGCAGCCCATCCAGGAAAATATGAATCTGGGCGTCATTTCCGACTCCAGCGGCACCACCGATCTTGTCAATGGCAAGGAAGTGGGCGTGAATTGGAAATATCAGCCAGGATTCCAATTAGGCATTGGAATGGATGACGCCTGCGGCCAGTGGGGGTCTTATATCGAATACACCTGGTTCGAGGCAAAAGAGAGCGTGAAAAAAAACCTGGATATCAATAATGCGGCCATCAATTTGCTACCCGCGCGCCAAATTCCCGACTTCCTTAATCCCCAGTACAAGTACGGTGCAGAAAAATGGACCTTAAAGATGAACCTGATCGATTGGGATATTTCGAAAAGATATGCTATTTGCGAACAGCTTAGCCTGCGCCCTTTCGTGGGTTTGCGAGGGGCATTCATCGATCAAAGCATCCATGTGGAATATCTCAACTTTACCGAGGACTACCTCGCTATTTGGCCTTCTACGTTTACCCATCAGCAGTCACATTCATGGGGTGTTGGGCCTAGGGTGGGTCTTTATAGCGAATACAATCTCGGCGATGGGTTTAGGCTATATGCTGAAGAAGAGGTGGACCTTCTATACACGCAATACAAGTTGAAAAGCCACCAATACTCGGCTATCGCATTTCCAAGCCAATATATCGTAAAACAAAAGAATGCAGACTACCTGAGAACGCATCTTCAAATCGATCTTGGCTTTGGCTGGAGTACATTTTGCGGAAATGACGGCTACCACATCGATCTCTCGGCGGATTACAACTTCCAGGCATTTTATGATCAGAACATGTTCCGAAGCATCTCAAGCACGCAAGCTGTCGGCAAAAGCACGTTGCCCAATGGAAACCTTTATATCCATGGCCTAACAGCCTCTGTCAGGATCGATTTCTAAGCTCGGCTTCACTGCTGGTTGAATTCAGTTGCGCCGGTGCTAGCGACAAGGCCAACCAAAGCTTCGGTCAGGTTGGGGTGAATATCCCTTTGATAGAGGTTGTGATAGGCTGCAAAATATTTAGCGTGACCTCTTCAAAGAAAAGCCGGGAGAGTTGTTTCTCCCGGCGCATATTCCACAGGGGCCTTGCTTTCACAAAAAGAAAGAGTCCTTCAAAGATGATCAAAGACCTTTATGGGAGCTGGTATGTAGCCCATAGGATGCTCTTCAAAGATTTTTTTCTCTTAGGAATGAACTCGTGCCACTCATGACGCTTCTTGCATTTATATTTTTAGGCGGTTCCTTTTTAAGTTTATGGCTTAAACGTGAGCCTAAAATTTGGGGATCGCTTATCTGCTTCTGTATCCTGTCGGGAATGGTTGCCGGTAATATTACCTGGACAGGTTTAGCTTTCATTATCAGTCTTGCACTGCTATGGTTTTTTTACCATCGAAGACCGAGTGTGGCAATCTTTATGGCACTTGTCTGCCTGGGCATTAGCTTCAAGTTACGACTTTTACCTGGATACTCCCCCTTTTTTATCACGCCCAAATTTGCGATTGGACTGGAAAACCCTCTAATCGGACTATTTCCGCTGGCTCTTTTGGTGCCTCTTGCCGAAGATTGTCAAGACTGGAAGGCTGTGATAAAAGGTTTAATTGTTGGCTGCGCTGGCATCGCCTTATTAGCCGTGCTTGCCACGCTAAGTGGAGCGACGCAGTGGGACTATAAACAGCCTTCTTACATGGGCACGCGGGTGCTAAGCAATCTGATTTTGACCTCTATTCCTGAAGAAGGCTTTTATCGCGGTTTTATTCAGAAAATTCTTTGCAACTACTTCAAAAAAATTAGGATGGGAAATGTACTCGCGCTGATTCTCACCTCGCTATTGTTCTCTGCCAGCCATATCTATTGGAGTTCAAACTTAGGAATCTTAGCCTTTACTTTCCTTACAGGTCTGCTTTATGGAAGTGTCTACTTATTTTCAGCAAAGATTGAAAGTGCCATTCTCTGTCATTTCCTTTTTAACCTTATCCACATGACATTTTTTTCTTATCACGCCATGTAAACAACAGTGGAAAGACCTGACTGCTCATCACAAAAGCGAGTGGTTGACCGAGATAACTTCTTAAAAAGCCTTGGTAATTGATGGTTGAAAAAAGAGAAGAAAAAGGGGTCAGGCTTGGCATTTGGAGATTTTACGCTTAAACATCTTGGCTCATCCGGTTTTGTAGGACTCGTTATCGGCCATTGGTTTAATTTTGTCCGAAAAATGAAAAAGAGGAACCCCATCCGGGGTTAACTTCATATACATTGCGTTTCCCGTAGCTGTGGCTCGTCTTCGCTGCTGCTCGCAAGCCTTGGCTACGGGCTACAGAATGAGAGAAAAAGGGCAAAAAAGAGGGCGTGGATGCTATCTTTTTTGCCCTTTTTTCTCTCATTCTGTAGCCCATACCAAGGTGGAGCGGCAGCGGAGCCGCAGGTATGGGAACAAGAATGTCCTCATATAAACCCCGGAAGAGACAATTGCAAAAGTATTTCACGAGTTATACAGCGATTCTTTGGAAGTCAATCGTACCCGGGATCAAAATGAATCGATGCTAGAACGCTCAAAACTACACAAAAACTCGAGCTTTACTTCAAGAATTCACAATAACTTCAATTTAGAACAATTTATTGTCACTTATGCAATTGCCTCGGAAGGGGTTCTTCTTTTTTCCTTTTCGGACGAAATTAAACCAATGGCCGATTATGAGGTTCATCACGCAAATGAGTACCTAATTAACAAAACCCTAAGAGCAACCTCCATTTTTCTTCTCTGTGCCTCTGTGTCTCGGTGGTGAAGCTTTCCGTAACACTCCGATTGATAATACTATACATCCAGCAAGCAGATTTCACCACAGAGGCACAGAGTCACAGAGAAGGTCGGGAAAACCTCATGGGTACTCATTTGCGCGATGAGCCGATTATGAGTCCTACAAAACCGGATGAACCAACATTTTGCTATCAATATGCTAAGTGCCAAACCTCCAAATGCCATGCCTGACCGCATTATTCATTTATCTCGCTAATTCGTTGCGAACAAAAACGGCATCCCCTTGTAACCCTTCGCTATACCAGTGGGCAATCATCGTAAAACCTTGGGATTCTAAAAAAGACTTCAGGTCTGAGTATTGAGTCATCCCCTCTCTAAAGCGATAAAAATTAGTTTCGGTATAGATTACTTTGACAGTATTAAGAATATTTGGAGAGCTTTTTAGAAATGGTAGCTCAAACCCTTCTAAATCAAGCCACATAAAGTCAAAAGAGTCGATCTGGTGACTCAAGCACCAGTCATCCAAGACGACGCAGGGAACTGTAATCTTAGGGCCCATATAATGAATTTTCATGCTTTCTGCAGATGGTAATAATGAGCTTGCGCCTTCATAAATAGGATCTGTACCATTGGTTCCCCAGCAAAGATAAAACTCAGCAGTACCATTGTAAGTATTAACGGCCAGGTTATAGCCGTGCATATTTGTGAAATCAATGGCTTTTTCTTGATATTTGACAAACTGGCTTGGATTTGCTTCAAACGAAATAATAGTGCCGTTTGGCCACAATTTTGCAAGAGTGACAGATTCACAACCATCAAAAGCTCCAACTTCAAAAACCATCGGGTTATCAGGCAGAAATTGGTTAATGATTTCTAGTCTTTTTTTAACTGTCACAGCTTGTGTCCACTCTGAATTTATCCCCTCGAAATGAGGTTCGTTAAAGACTGCAAAAACATGATGTGCAGCGAAAACTAAAAGGCAACATAATGTCTTTTTCATGATTCTCCTTTTCTCTTGAGGGCTAACCTTATCAGAATTTCTTAAATTTTTTAAAGAAAAATTATCCTATTATCTAGCACATTCATTTTGACTGTTATCGTCTTCGTTCGAATTGGAGGATCATCGATCCTGGGACAAATAAAGAAATCGATTACTTCTATTCTTGATGGCTTTAGCTTGGCTCATCACGCAAATGAGTACCTGTCCTAGAGAATGGGGGAAATGGCTTAGTTTGAAATGGTTGAAAAAAGAGAAGCAGACATCTATTAGGTCTCTTGAAGTAAAAATGAATTTAACATGCCTGTTTTACTGTTGCACCATACCAATCAAATCGAGAATATACAAATCAAAACCGGTTCATCAAACAAATGTATGCCTATGAGGTTTTCCCGAACTTCTCTGTGACTCTGTGCCTCTGTGGTGAAATCTGCTTGCTGGTGGCATAGCATTATTAATCTAAGTGTTACAAAAAGCTTCACCACCGAGACACAGAGGCACAGAGAAGAAAATTGGAGATTGCTCTTGGGTTTTGTTAATTAGGTACTCATTTGCGTGATGAACCTTTAGCTTGCGAAAAGCAACACATCATCATTCATGAATTTCTAAAGTAAAAGGCTTGCAACCTAATTTCCCGGGAAATTGAAAAAGGGGTCAGGAAATGAAAAGGGCCGGCCTGCCCCCGTGTTCGATTAAGAGTTAATAATGGCGGCACAACCGTCGGACCTGACAATTGGTCGCAAGAATTGGCTGTTTGTGGGTCAATGTGGGTGACGGCGAACCTGCAAAGATAGTTTTTCGCTCATCCAAATTGCCAAGTGGCGGGCCTCCATCTAATGGAATAGCTTGAAGGCATGAGGCGTCTGCTGACAGGGCGGAGTGCGCAGTTAAAAGAACTCGAAGTCTTCCACAAAGATATTATCATTGCTTACCCCGTTAGCCTGAAATTGTGCCTTAAAATCACTTGTTAGCTTCAGCGGACCGCACATGTAAATTTGCTGATTACTTATATGGCCACTGAAATCAATAATTTTATGAATATCGAGCCTATTTCCCTTTTCAGAACAACACAAAAAAATACGGAAGTCTGGGTAAGCTAGACTGAATTCTTTGAACTCGCTATAGAACACCGCATCGGCTTCCCTGTGAATGCAGTAATAGAAGTCAATCTTGACCCCTTGTCGGAAAGTTCTCTGCATTGCCCTTATCCAAGCTAAAAATGGAACGACTCCGATGCCGCCAGCTATCCATATTTGCAAAGAGCCTGTTTGATTATAATTAAAACGACCATAAGGACCCTCAAATGCACCAATATGCCCTTTTTTGATATGTCGGCATAAATTTATCGTATAATCGCCCCGAGCTTTGACCAAAAGAGATATTGTCAAACCTTCGGCTGACTCGATCAAAGTGAACGGATGAGATTCTAAAGATAGTGAGGGCCCATAAAAAGTAAAAAAACCATATTGGCCGGGAATAAACCTTAGGAGCTCTTCTTTAGGACTCAAGACTACTTCAACCACATTGTCATTTATATTTTTAACATTGGTGACGACAAATGATGCCTGTTTGGCAAAGAGAGGGTTGTAGATCTGTTTATAAAAAATCCCTAAAAACCCAATACCCATAGGAAGATAGAGCATCGACTGGGAAAATTCTGATCCAACCCTCTTGTCGGACAGAATAATATGGAGTGAAGCTAAAAGAAAAACGAGGCTCATAAACTTGTGCAGAATTTTCCATTTGTTGTAAGGCAGAAGCTTTAAGAAAGTAATGCCAAGGATTAACATCATCAGCCAAAATGCATAGGAGCCGAGGTTCACCGACAGTCTGCCATGGATGGGCAGTATAAAAACAACAAACTTTTCGATATGATCTGGAAGCCATTTAAGGGCTTCGGCCAGCGGATGAAGGCAAATTAAACAGAATCCCCAAATGCCAAGTTTTCTATGAATATGATAGATCTGGTCCAATCCTCCAAACCAATCCTCGAGCCTTTTCCAGCGCGATGACAACAACAGTGAAAAGGAAAAAAGGTAATAGCCTGCAACGCCTAGGGAAGTGGCCCAGTTTTTCAGCGGCCAGCAATGACATAATATGGTCCCAATAGCAGCTAAAAACCACATCAACAAATAAATACAAAGCGAAACAACAACTAAAAAAATTGGAGAACGAAGAGTAAGGGACCATTTGCCAATTTTCCACATTTTTTTGACTCCCCCTCTCCTCAAACAGCAATAATTTTAACAGTTTAGGTTGTTATTCCAATGCTTGTGCCCGCCGCCACTAGCCATCAGCATGGATAGTTGCAGATGGCGCCTTAATCAGTCTGCCATCTGAATTCTTCCATATCTTTTCTGCTGATATAAGCTCAATATCAGTAGAAGAAAATGCACCTGGTTGAGATGTGTCAAAGATGTGCTGGTTAAGAGAAGACGAAAGATATTGGGAAATAATGAAAATTTCAGAACAACCATAATGAATGGCATTCGAAATAGGAATAGCGATCAAACGATATCTGCCTCCAAAACAAATAGCCGGCTTACAGCCAGTGTTTGTCTGAGGCTCAAGCCGTGTACCGTTTCCACCTGTGAGAATAATTGTGGTGATATAATACCTATCCGCTGAAGATCTTAGATTTTATCGGTGAAAAACATATATCAGTCATTTGTGCCATAGGGACACCTTGATTCTTTGGGGCAAATAATGACTTTTATGTAACATATATAAATTTTAAAAAGAACAAATAAATTTGATCTAGTACGCCGACTACTACCCTTGCAATTCCTGGCACCAACTACGCAACATCCCAATTGTCTTGCGGTCTTCAAATCTTCCGGCATCAGACACAACGCCATCTGCTCAAATTCGGTATAAAAGCCATACTTAAGTAATGCTAGCTTGCCTTTAGTTCAGACCTGCTGAAGACTTAGGGCATGACGCCTATTCGGTCAAGCAAGCAAAAAAGAGAGGAACTCCTAAGGAGTTAAATGCAATTATGCGTTTTCCCGTAGCTTGGCTGTCTTCGCTTTCGCTCGCGTGCCTTAACTACGGGCTATAAAGAGATCGATCTGCAAGACCTCAAAAGAACGCATGGCCTTTGTAGCGGCAGATAAGGTAGACTAACAAACCTCATTGTAAATACATTTCAAAAATTTTTTTATTGGCGGAGCTTATCTCTTTGTAGCCCGTGGCTAAGGCGTGCGAGCGAAAGCGAAGACACCCGCAGCTGCGGGAAAACACATATTCTTGTTAAACTCCGTAGGAGTTCCTCTCTTTTTGCTTTGGTGACCGAATATTTCCCTATGAAGATGATAATAGCCATGTATAGAGTTCGGTTGGCTGGCCTGTTTATCTGTGCATAAGATATCTATTCAACCAAGGGCATGTCATTCATACATGATTCTACGTTTAGCATCAGGTTGTTCTGCCAATTGTCTAAAGGTGAATTTGTTTGGACATTTGAATTGCATTTTTTAATACAATTTTCAATTTGTTCAAGCAATGATTTTTTTGAGTCGTATTTTGTCGCAAGTCCTATCTCCATTAAATATGAGGCATTAATTTCTTCCCAAGGATAAGAATGCATCAATAGTAAATGCCGATTTGTTATTACGGATTCAATCACGGTGGCTCCACCAGCTTTAGAAATGCCCAGCAATGAAATATTCATTATCTCGTTCATTTGCTTTGGATTTAATAGACCTAGAATGGTGATTTTATTTTTATTTATCGACTCAGACAGTTTCCCTTCTAATTCATCTTTTAGCGCATTATTTTTTCCACAAATGAAGATATATTTTATAGGCAACGACGATGCAGAGTGTAATATATTGTTAAATATTTCCTTGATCGCATTTGCGCCATGCTTTCCCATCATGATAAAAACAGGCATTTCCCCCCGTTGTATGCCCCACTTTTGTCTTAATTCAGCAAGTTGAACACCATCGTTTATTTTGAAAAAATTAAAACATGGATAGCCGATCACTTCAAATTGGGCTTTGAAAGCGGCTTGCGGCACATTTAAAAAAATACTCAACTTTTTTAAAAGAGTGTTATTCTCGTCTTTTTCATCATAGATATCTAAACGTTTGTAATTCTCGAAAAGAGGCTTAAACATACTTGGTCGGCATATGGGTATCCAAAATCGAATCGAATCGGCAGATACATTTCTGTAGTAGGCACATAATGATGGGCATAACTCAAAATCCGGATGAAACATCCTAAACGGAATTCCAAGCGTTGACAGACCGATGTCATCAGAAGTATAAGAACGGGTCGAGATGATTAAATCAGGGTTTAAAATAACAAGTTTTTGTTTTAATCTCGCCAATAGTGTTGTCGGAATATATTGTTGTATTTCTCGGTTTAATTTTTTTCGTCCGGGGATCACGCTGAAATCGTTTGTTTTTTGGAATATGCACGAATAAATCATGTCATAGGTGTATGTACTTGTTGCAATCATGACAGGATCAATTTCTCTTGCGATCTCTTCAACGTCAATTAAAATGGGTCTAATATTTATATTCTTTGCCAAGAGGGCGGCCATGGATTCTGCAACAGAATAGTTACCTCCACTTGCCGTGGTAGTAATTATAGCTATCGTAAAGACTGCGGATTTTTTCTTTTCCCCGATAAGAGCATATAAGGGCGTATCAGCTTCTTCAATAAAATCTTTAATCACTTGAGAGTGTTCTTTGATCCATTTTAAACCATAATTACCTTGATGCCCTAAAGCACAGAGAAATGGCTTCTCGGGGGAGTGTTTTGGATTTCCGAATAACAGACATATTTCTATTAGCGCTTTGGAAAAAGCTTCATTGGCAGCATTTGAGGTGCCATCCTCCGGCAGGTTCACAATGACGGGCAGAATATGGTTTTTATAGGCCTTATAGACAATTTCAGCAGCTTTGAGATCTTTCATATAATAGGTTAAGTCAAAGTGGAGTTTGCTTTCAAAAGGATAGCGAGAGTATTTTTGACCGGAAGCTGCTGTTAAAATATTATTTTCTATTTTATATGTATTGCGTAAAGCTTCTAATGAATCACAAGCCGAACAATGATTAAAGAACACCCCAACAACACAATACAAACTTAATATAGCGATTTTGACACTTTTCATAACCAACACAACCTGTTTAACCTATCTATCACCTGGTTCTTAATAATGTATTTTAAACACACTCTCCTTGAAACGATTGGTATACTTATTTACATAACAAAGTTCATTACCCTGAACCAACTCATCTAAAATAATTTTAAGCACAATTTGCGCATTGCTTTTACTCAATCTGCCTTGAGACATATCAGATAAGTCTTTACTGTGCAGAGCAATGCTTCTAGAGCAAACATAAGGAATTAGGGGTTGCTTTGGAGTTTTATTCTTCGTTGATTCATTAATGAGCAGGGAGATGACTTTTTCGATGAAAAAAGCCAAAGCTTCCTCATTCAACGATGTCACATCATGTCGGTCACTGGCTGGTGGCTGAGTTCGTTTACTCGCCGTAGAGAGCGATGATTGTACCTTTTGTAGAATAACTTGCTTTCTCTGCTCAGAAAATGAATGCCTGGACAATCCCCCTGAGATGATTTTTTTTTGAACAAAATCGCGATGGTTTTCATAAATTTTCTTAAAGCGTGTAAGCGCTTGGGCACAAAGCTCTTGTAAGTGGAGGCGTTTCTCAATTATGCCGGGACAAAATGTCTTCACGACATCGAATATATCATCAAAATGATAGGGGAAGATAAAAATTACTGTTTTAGCACATTCTAAAGCCTCTGCTGACGATGGTTTTCCCTTTCTTATTTGGTGTCCTCCGAGGTCGATGAGGGCAATTTTTCCATCCTCCTTATCGAGCATTAAAGGAAGGTTGTCACATCGACCAAGAGGGATTTCATTTTCCTCCTGATAAGGATGAGACAATGTCAAAATGTCAGGAAAGATAGATTGGCACAAAAAACCAGTAAATTCTCTTATGGCCGGAGAAAAGCTTTTCCAGTTTTCTCCGTATAAAGCAATTTGTTCTCTTTGTTTGACATCATGCACAGGCAGTTTATCTTCGATGTTATATTCTTTATATGGACGAGCGGTGGGAATCAAAAGGTGTCTATAACCATTTCTTTGACATAAATCTCTTGCCTTCCACATGGTGAAAAAGCGCCTTTTACTTTTCTGCATCCCCAGGGCTTTAAAGACCACTGGTAAATTTGGAGGGAGGTATACCCTGGTTATTCCACAGCTAGCTTTAGGTAGACCAGTTATATCCTGGCATTTATCCAAGTACTGTTTGGCAGAAAAGTAGTGATCTTGAGAAATATAATTTCTTCTCACTCGATGTCCGCGCCACAAACTTTGAAGTTTGATAATAGCATCGATATGCTTAGTGGAAAATGTATTGCCTACTTCTACGTGAATGTGCATGGTCACTTACTTCTTCTTCTTCTTTTCGGGACACCATGAGCCATCCCATAAATGAATGGCCAGAGATTCTGAATTGATATACTCCAACACACTTTCACTGGTTACATCTCGTTTTTTCCACGGCAGCGGGTATAAATAGCTACAGGGCAAAATAAGGATTTTTTCATTTTTATTTAAAAGCACTGCTTGACATGCTCGGCTAATCAGGCCTGGACCTGTACGCTTGATGATTCCTTCATTGGGATTATCCAGGGCGGTTTGCAAATTTTCTAAACAAAATTTCATGACATGGCTGTTTTTTGCAGCACCCATAACGGCACTGCCCACAAAAAAGGGTTCTCCATAGTGTTTACCGACATAATTCAACTCAAAGCAGCTAAAGAAGCCGATGTCTTGAACAATTAAGTCTTGAAAAGAGTTGAGACAAACCACATCGGCATCGCTATAGATCCCCCAAATTTGTAGAGTACTTCGATGCGCAATATATCAGCTTTTTCTGCCCAGGTAACTGCTTGTTCGAAAGCCTGGCACACACGTTGATTTGACCACAAAAAACCGGCTAACGTCTGTTCTGTCCAAATTTTCACTTCCCAACCAGGATGATGTTTTCTCCAGGAGTCGAAAGCCGCCGTGACTTTAGCTGGAGCTTGCGAACCTAACCAAATGAAATGAATGATCGGGGGAATTGAAAATTTTATAGGGGGTCTGCTGTAGTCATGTGTAGGCAATTCTTTAAAATTTTGGCAAAATTGAATGTAATTCTGCTCCACCATCTTTACGTCTTTATCATCCATAAATTGGCTATCGGTATCTTCCCGTTGCCATTTCATCGAATTCCAAAATAAAGAACAGCTAAAACCTTGAACAGTCTGTTTATAATTTAATAATGGATCAAGTGAATATGGAATGTCAGCTTTTAGGGTAGCGTTCATTAAAAAGCACATTAATACATAAACGGCGAAAAATTTTCTATGACTCATGATGATTATTCTTATGGTTGTTTTTTGGTTCATCACACAAACGAGTGGTTGACAGAGATGACCGCTCAAGAACTCATGACGTGAAAGGACTTTGAGGATTGGGGTCTGGCTTGTGATTTGTGATTTGAAAGTCCTAAATGCATTAGAAAGCCCGACTCCTTTCAAATCGCAAATCGCAAGCCTGACCCCAAACCGTTCAGCCAAAGCCTACATTATGCGTTTTTAAGATGTTAGCTCTGTCAACCACTCATTTGTGTGATGCCCCTGTTTTTTTTAATTGTTATTATTGGCTAATAAACGAATTAATCGAATTTATTAGTTGCGTTTGGTATTTTGAGACGGCCTCGGTAGACGAGGAACCGATAAGTTTTTTTATGATGCTTCCGATGACACGTAACGTCCAGTAGGAAGCAAAATATTGCTTAGCTTCGGGTGTGGTGATATCAGCAGGAGCATGCGCCATATATTCAGTTTTATATGTGTTTTGCATCTCTCGAATTTTGTCATCAGTGAAACCGCCCATGCGCTTTGCGGCAATCCGAAAAGCTAATAGCGACTCTTCGAGTTCACTGATGGCAAATCCACAGGGCTTTTTTTGAGAGGAAATAGAGCGTTTAAACAAACTCAAGTCAATGTAAGTCACGCAATTGCTATTCAGATCGACAATCCAATTACTGTGGTTTGGATCGCCATGAGTGAAACTTTGTAAGCCGGGGTTGGCAATAAAAGATCGGTGAATTTGTGACCAGCGAGTGGTTAATTTTGTGATGACATTGCCAGCCAGGAAAGGTGTAGGGATGGTTTTTAATCTATTGATAACGTTTGTGATGGCTTGTTCATAGATAGCTATCTGATCAGCATTTACCGCGGACGTTGAACTTCTTTGAGCCTGATGTAACTCAAGATTTGCTCGTGCGCACAACCGTATTGCCTCAGGACTACTTTGCATCAAGTCTGCAAGAGATTTACCGGTGGCAAAGCTCATGCCAATGAAAGCAAAATCCCCCTTCTGATGTGAAAAAAACAGCTTGGGAGTCTTTACAAATTTCAAGTTTAATTGTGAGAGGGTTTCATAACCTGCGAGTTCACTTTCGTAATTGCTTTTATAGTCATCTCCGCGGAAAATTTTGACCACTAAGCGCACTTGTCCATGCACATCTTTGACAAAGCAAACCACATCACCTGATAAGCCGCTAATGCCAATATCATTTCCTAAATGAAATGAAAGGGGGTATTTTTCTAGAGGGACTAATTTTTTAGTGACTATTTCATCTTGAACAATTTTTTTTACATCTCTAAGCATGGCTCTATCTCGATATTCATTATCAGTTAGGAGATAGACATTTTGACGACGAATTTGATCGAAGACTTTGGCGTGGAGGCCGAGCTGCGCAGCTTGAAAATCTCTCTCGATGAGCAAAGAGCGCAATTTCGATGAGGAATTATGCTGCTGGATAAGCTGCTCTCTACAGCCAATTTGGGCCGGCAAGTTATTCCATGTAGACAGACCTTTTTCAACAGGATAATCAATTCTTGGAATGATAAAGTACGCTAATTTTGTTGGTAGTTTAATGGGTCGCACGGGTTTATCTAAAAGGTCGGACCCTATGATTTGATGAATTTTAGCGATTGTAGGATCTGATTGCAGGTCACTTAAAACGGCTTTGTAGGATTTGGCTGATATGACCACGTTTTGCATGCCAGCGAACATTCTCTCCAAAAGTTCTTTTCGAATTTTGTTGTTAGTCCGAAAAGGTTTGAACTGATTTTCATCACTATAAACAATCGTCACAGAGGTCATGCCATTTTGCAATGCATGCTTAACTGTTTCAAAGTGTCCGAGGTGTGGGGGATCGAATGATCCTCGGTAAATTCCAACTTGGCTGGCCATAAAAGCTGTCCTAAATAAAAATGAGATCTACATCCAGTCAAATTAAAAAATTAGCATTTAACATAGCTTTATTTTCAAAACTAATTCTGAATGATTGTTTTTTGAAAAGAATATTGCATAACAACTCATTTATTAACAATGGAAATTAATCGAGACCCTGCCAGCAAGTGAAGGCTTTTTTTGGTTAATCACAAAAATGAGAAAAAGTAGAAGGGGTCTGATTCATGTGGCCGACCTAGGAAGCTTTGGGTGGAAAAGGATGGGGCAATTTGGACTTGAACCAAGGACCAGCGGGTTGGTGATGGTAAAAGTAGTGCACCATTGCACCGCGCGTGCCCCTTAAAACTGCCAGACGTCTAAAACCAGGAAATGTCTCTCCATTTTTTTGTAGATTTGGACTTACATCTATATAACAGGGCAGGCCTATGCTTCCCGCCTGTTGTCGCCTTGCCTGTTTCAGAAAGAATTCCTGCTTTGAGAATTTTTTTTCGAAAGTTTCTTTTATCAATTTCCATGCCGTAAACCTGTTCGCATAGGATCTGAATTTGAGTGAGGGTAAACGCTTTGGGAAGCAGTTCAAAAATGATAGGTTTTAACCAAAAAGAGCTGCGTAGCGACTCCAACGCCTCTTTAAAAATTCTATTATGGTCAAATGCCAATTCAGGCATCTCTGAAATAGGCACCCATTCGGCAGATGCGGCATCTTCAGTGGCAATCAGTTTAAATTGATCTGAATTAACCAGCGCAAAAAAGGCAACAGTCACTACTCTACCCCTCGGATCGCGTGATGGATCACTAAAAACATTAAAAGACTCAAGATAAATCTTGTTGATACCTGTCTCCTCTTCAAGCTCTCTTGCCGCAGCCTCCTCTACCGTCTCATCGCCTTCCATAAAGCCGCCAGGTAGCGCCCATTTACCCTGAAAAGGTGACTTTTTCCGCTTGATCAATGCCACCTTCAACACCCCTTCCGTATAACCAAAAATGACACAGTCTACAGAGATGGGATACTGGCTTCTTTGATCCAATTTGCTCATAACAACCTTCATTTATACCGTTAGTGTAAATATAACACTAAACCGCTTGACTGTTCAACAGCCATTTGGTAGGCTGTAAGTGTAAATATTACACTATGTAAGAAAGTGTGATGAATATTTTTTTGCTTTTAACAGTTTCAAGTCCATTTCTTCTGCTTTCTAAGCACGAGATTGGTGCCTTGGCAGCCTCTGAAACAGAATAGATGATTTGATGGCCACTTGAAGGCAATGCCAAGGCGTCAATTATCTGGCAACGCTTGCAGGCACTGCCGCCGTTGCATTTGCCCCCTTTTTAGGGGTTTAAAAGCCGAATGGAAGGCCAAAACCGGGAATTTCAGTTACAATTTGCGCGCTTAAAAAAGGGGTCATCACACAAACGAGTGGTTGACAGAGATGACTGCTCAAGAACTCATGACGTGAAAGGACTTTGATGATTGGGGTCTGGCTTGTGATTTGTGATTTGATAGTCCTAAATGCATTAGCAAGCCCGACTCCTTTCGTATCGCAAATCGCAAGCCTGACCTCAAACCGTTCAGCCAAAGTCTACATTCACTCATTCATGTGATGAACCTAAAAAAGGAGCCAAAAATGACAAACATTTTTAAAATATTTCTGTTAACACTGCTTACCACCACCCTTCATGCCGGTCATTTCATCCGCCCTCCTAATGGAAATGAGTACAAAATTGAAATGATCAATCCCATGGTACAAAAATGGCACGATTATGAGGCCATCGATCAGTTTTTTAAAGAATATGGCTATGTTGTCATTGATGAGGCTTCGTGTCGTGAAGATCGAGATGCCCTTGTTAAATTAATCGATCAACTTGTTGAAGCAGATATTCCTTGTTCGCGTCGTTTGGGTTTTTTAGACTTATATCATGATCAGACATTAGCCAAGTTGCGTCAAGATCCAAGAATTTATGAGATCTTTTCTCACCTTCTTGGAAGGGAAAAACTATGGGTCGTCTTTGATAGGGTTATCTTTCAAAAGCATAGTGAAGATGAGGATGCGCTTCCTCCCCATGTAGATCAAAATCCCATAGACCATCCCGCATTTTTCAATGTCCAGGCCATGATCGCCCTACGAAACATGGACGAGACAACGGGAACACTGGCAGTTATCCCAAGCTCATCCCAATTTTTTCATCAATACAGCCAATGGGTAAAACCGGGCGACGGTTATGTTGAATATCAAGGTGAACTTACAGCACCTTTTGTTGGCCTGCGCCTGAAAGAGGGGCAGCTGGTCATTTGGGATTCCCGCACAACGCATAGCCGCTATCGCGGCGAGGCTAAGTCAAACCGTTACGCGGCATTAATCACCTATACAAATGCCAAAGAGGATCAAGAGCTGATTGATTTAAGGCTGAAGGCCTTCACTAACGGAACGGGCTCTAATAATCATGAGGCAGGCCTTCGCGCAACAGCCCCGCCCCGTTGCGCGCATTCACTAAGACAGACAGCAGAGGTGTTGACTCCTCTTGGCCGTAAACTATATGCAATAGACCCCTGGGAGTAATTTCATGCACCGTATCATTTTTCTAACACTTGTTTTTTTATCATTGTTTGAGTTATGTCCCTCAACAGAAAATAACCTGCCCTTTTCCAAGAGCTGGACTCTTGGCGGAGAGTTAACCCTCACCTTTGCTAGCGACGTCAACTTTACAATTGAAGATCCAGAACTTATTCAGTTTGGAGCCCACCTGCCTGGATTTATTGATAAACCCGGGAATCCGTCAAATAGACTGTTACATATAAGTCACAGCTTTAATGAGTCGGAAAATTTTATACTTTCGCAAAAAGAGGGCGAAGTGAAGGTCACATCGAATTGGGGCGGTGTCATCCCCCCCGATTTTATCCATCTATTATATGGAGCCGCCCGAAAAGAATGGTTAAACCTGGGGATCTATCCCGTCCACGGCTCTTGCATCGGTAATGACGAAGATGGATATACTCTTATTGTCGGACCTTCAGGATCTGGCAAGACAACGCTCACGATAAATACGCTACTTAAGAAGAATTACAAAGTATTTTCCGGAGACAAGACCCTCTTGAAAATCAATGCTGATTCTCAACTAATAGCCATTGCAGGCACACGTATACTTACGGTGCGGCCGGAAGATATCGCCAAGTGGGAAAAAGTCCCGAAAATGAAGGCGCAATTCATTGGCACTCGTTTGGCATTTCAACTTCCTGAGCAATATTATTGCCAAGCAGAGAGTGTTTCAATCAAGAAAATTGTTTTGATCAGCTTAAATGATAAAGTGAGCACCATAGAAAAAATCAACACGTCCTCGGCTTTGCACACGCTTTATCCTTATTTCATTGACAAAGAGAGGGAAGATGTTTTGATTGGGGAAAACCCTATCCTGTTAGATGGAACCGTATCCACAGAATTAAGAGCATCGCTGGCTCAGAATCTGAAAAAGGGCCTCAATCATATCCCCGTATATAAAGCCGTAGCACCGTTAGAGGCTCTAACAAGCTTTATAGAAAGTAAAGCCCATCTAATAGAAAAGCAAGGACCTAAAAAGATTTTATTTGGAATTTGTGGCATTGGCAGTGGCCACTGTAGCCGGCAAATGCCTGTCATCACCCATTTTCTAAAGCAAGGTCATCGCCTCATGATTTTTACCTATGGTGAAGGGTTAACCTTTTTTAAAGATCGCTTCCCCAACAATTCCAATCTAAAAATCGTTCCGGTAGCAGATCCCTACTTCGTTGGAAATGAGGCAGGACTAGACTTTGCCGCTACTGCAAATACCAAGTTGAATTGCATTGATTTCAACCATATCAACTGCCTGGCAATGGCTGCAGCTCACCAAGAATTCGATCAACCAGACTTGGTCATTAGCGATTATGAATGGGTAGCTGCGCAGTATGCTTACGCCAAAGGATCTTCTCTTATAACACTCGATCAACAAAGCAAATATCTCGTTGGTAAATTCCCTCCTACTTTAAATAGCACAACGTATAAAGATGAGATCGAAAGACTGGGCCTGTTTTTCCCAAAGGCTGAGATGCGCATAGCGGTCTCTTTTTTTCGTGTTGATAAACAGCAACAATCCTCTGAATTTGAAGTTGATGTCGTCTCCCCAATGATCAGAGACGAGGTGTTGCTTGCCAAAGGCTCCCCGCTAAGTGATGAGCCTTCCATCCTAATCTATATAACAGCCCAAAAAATTAACGATCGCCCGGTAGAGGAGTGGATTCAAACGCTTCGTCAAACCCTTCCCACCGGATTCAAAGCACACCTCTTTCTACCGCGCTCTGTCAACTTACCCAAATCAGATCTATGCCTCTCTTTTTACCACCATGGAGACAGCCGCTTTGATCCGCTGCTTTTCGCCTGCCATGGAATTATCTCTACAGCCGGACACAATCTACTTTCTGAAGCGATGCATCTAGAAAAACCAGTCTTTGCACTGCCCCTGCCGCTCTATGAACAGCAGCTAAACGCCCTCACCATCGCTCAAGGTCAGTTTGGACTTTCCGAAGACACGCTTACAGAAGCCAGCCTCTCTGTTTTCTTTTCAAATCTTGATTTTTATGTAAGAAACATACGTGAAGATAAAACCCATCTCATAAAAGAACCCGGCAATCAACTCATCATAAATAAAATAGAAGGACTTTTATATAAATGAGCCGACATACTCCTATTACCTTTTTATTTATGCTTATCCATATCTTTTGCTTATGCGCCGATGCGGCCCCGCCTTCGACGCATAAGCGCATCCTGTTAAATGCTGAGCCCTTTGGATTTGGACCTTCAGCTGCTATCGCTGAAATATTTCCACATCTTAGGGACAAGATTTCATCTTTAGGATATGCCGGTTATGGTCATACATTAGATCTTCAACAAAAACTGGCATACGATGCTATTTATGACTTTGGAGATGCTGCTAACAGTCGTAAAAAAGAAAAGTTTCAGCAGCTTGCTGTTGACTATGACATCTTCATTACCGCCCTTGATTTTGAGGCTGCTAAGTGGGCCAAAGAAATGGGGCTTAAGGTAATTATTTACGACCCTTTAACATGGTTTTGGAAAGATATTCCACCTGAAATCAAGCAAATGGATTTGTATATAGCTCAAAACTTTTTTGGTGTAAGCGAAAGAATTAAAGCTAACCCCGACGATTTCCCCGAGACGGTCATTGTCCCAGCGTTGGTCTCACCAAATCAAAAAGCCACTAGCTATGAACCATCAAAAGAACTGTTGGTCAATCTTGGAGGCCTTAATAACCCTTTTCTTGAAGAGAAAGATCTTATCCTCTTTTCGACCTTGGTCTTTGAGACTATCAAAAATGCATGTTCCACCGAATTTGACAAGACCACCTACCTGGCGAATCAGACTATTGCCAAAGCCATGGCAACGCTCTGCACCGTAGAAACGCTCACTCCTCAGGAGACACAGTCACGTCTTAGCTCATCCAATCTAGCGATTATGACCTCGGGTTTGGCCAATTTATATGAAGCTTCTTTAATGAACAAAAAAGTAATATGGCTTCCCCCTGTTAACGACAGCCAGGGTCAACAGATCATGCTTTTAAAACAGCATGGAATGGTGGATTACCATCTAGACTGGTTAGATATCTTTGTTGAGGATGAGCCCATCGACTATTTTGATGCACAAGAGAAAGTGATGCGACAGATAGCTATCTATCTAAAAAGGCTATCACAAGAGCCTGCTAGCAGAATAAGGTTTAAGGAATTTTTACTGAGAGTATACGCTGACTCTCTAAAAGACAAATCTCTCACTCTCCCCAGTTTAGCTTCTACCTTTGGTACAGATGGTGCCATTAAAGCTGCAGAGAGCATCCTCCTGTGGATCGAAAAGCAACAAGGGGTTGAGTCCGTCCCCTCTCCTTAAACTACCGCCAGCTACAGTAGCTGACTGCAACCACTAAAAAAAGGTTCATCCGGTAAATGAATGCTTTGTTTGTTCTTTATTTTTGGTTCATCGCACAATCGCGTACCTGTCCGAGAGGATTCGTTAAAAAGACTTAATAATGGCTTGTTGAAAAACGAGAATTAACAATATATTTGTAAGATTCTCTTTGAAACAAATCGACATTCTAGCACAGAAGGTCTAGTTAGCCTCGATAGAGGCGGAAGCATGTAGCCATAGGTGTCAACCTATGGAATGAAATGTAGCAAAAAGTGGTTCATCCGGCAAATCGGTACATAAAAGAGGGTAGATAATAAAATGCAGTAAACAATAATTTGTCTCTTGGTTACCACACCGGGAGAAAATCATGTCTACTGCAACTTTATTGTATCTGTTCGGAATTAAAAATGTCGAGTGCCATTCAACGGAGTACGCGGGTGAGAAGATCATTTTTCACGCCGAAAGCTCTCGAAATAATCCCTCTTGTCCAAAATGCGGGGGAAACAATGTATGTTTTCGTGGGCAAAAGTGTAGAAAACTGCGCATGGTTCCTTGGGGAAAAATGCCATGCTTTTTGTATCTCACTTTGAATAGAATTTCTTGTCATGATTGCGGTAAGTGTTCTTGGCCGGTACCGGACTTTGTTCCCGGAAAACAACGAATGGTTCAAGCCTTTGTAGAGTACGTCCTCTGTCTTATTGCAATAGGCACGATTTTAGGAGTTGCACGATTTCTCGGAGTAGGTTGGGACCTAGTTAAAAACATCCATAAGGACCATCTAAAGAGAAAGTATCAAGAGATCCCTTTTGGTGAGCTGGAATTTTTAAGCATCGATGAATTTAGCATACGTAAAGGCCATAACTATATGACGATTTTTGTCGACATTCGAACAGGTCGTATTCTTCATGCCGTTGAGGGTAGATCAAAACATGATGTGACCCCATTCCTCAGAGAATTGGCTGCAAAAGCAAAAAGTCTTAAGGCGATCGCCATGGATATGAGTGGTCCTTATGCATCAGCCGTAACATCAATTCTGCCAAAAGTAGACATTGTATTTGATCACTTTCATGTGGATGCTCTAATAAATAAAGCCTTAGATGAGATTCGAAGGCAGCAGCAGAACAGTCTTGATCAAACATCGCGGAAGGTTGTGAAAGGGAAACGATTTCTCCTACTCAGGAATTACAATGCACTTGACAAGTCAGCACAAGAGGGATTGCAGGCTCTTCTCGATGTCAATGCCCCTCTCCTTATTGCCCATACGCTAAAGGAGCAATTTCGACTCTTCTGGGAACAATCTTCTCAGCAGAATGCTTCGAGTTTTCTTTTGCGTTGGCTTTGGGATGTATTTGAGAGCGGTCTTGAGCCATTAATTAAGGTTGGAAGGACTCTTTTAGGACATGCTAAGGGCTTAGTCAACTATTTCAAGCATCGGATAAGCAATGGAAAAATCGAAGGGATCAATAACAAAATTAAGACTATGTCACGTCAAGCATACGGATTTCGAGATATGGAATATTTTAAATTAAGACTCCTCCATCTTCATGAGCAAAAGCACTCATTAACCGGATGA
>CAWHMU010000041.1:0-107334 GCA_963830365.1 uncultured Chlamydiae bacterium | reverse complement strand
CTACTATCTCGGCAGATGCTGTGACAATCGGATCTCTAACAGCAGCTTGTTCAGGCGCAAGACGCTTAGCCGGAACGAATTCTCCGTTGGCAGGATCAAGTTTGCCAATGCACACCTGTTTATTGCGCGCTTGTTTTTTTTTCTTATCCCAGCATGAAACAGCCTCATAAACATATGTAATGCCAGTTTTCTTGTTTATCTGATGTACTCGATAGGTCATATGATTTCCTTTTTTCATGGTTATAATTATAACCATGAAAAAAGGAAAGAAGTTTTAAAGTTAAGTGTCAAAGCATTGTTGTTTAATGACTTATATTGTACCTAGTTATAATTCTTACGGGAAATGAGGTATTTAAAGAAGTTATCAAGATAGCGAGCTTTTCACCGGCTAGCCGGATAAAACAGTTGCAAATTAACGTCTATTCAAACTACAGTTTAACTTTATATTAAATACTTAATATATCCACCGACATAAGGAATTTAAAATGTCAGTAACATTCTCCCCGTTAGTTCATACTCAATTACATACCAATCTTCCTATTTCCGAAGCACAACTGCAGCCTAAAAAACCACGACTAACCCAATACCAAGCAGGCCGGGGACAGGCCATCGATCTCACAAAAATCACCGACCTGACCAAAAACAGTGATGACGCAGCTCAAGCGTGGCTTGATCCGGCAGAGAAGCACAAGGTGAGTGAAATTATGGCCAGAAACATACTTAACAACAAACTGACTGACAACAAGTTAAATGCCGAAGCATATAACCGTCTGGCTGATGCACTCATATGCCAGCACAAGATTACTGAGGCCGAGGCTGCGGCTATAGAGGGGCTAAAGATCGATCTCGATCCAGAACACTATTATCTAACATTAAATCTGTACAGTCACCTCAGTCATTGCCTTTACGAACAAGGTGACTATGCAGCAGTGGTTGGAGTTACTAGAAACGCGCATGAACTCCCATCCTTCTATGGCGATAGAAAGGCTACGCTATGCTATTACAGATCTCAATCATTATTAAATCTAATGAAACTTAACGAAGCTAAGGAAACGGCAGTCAATGGTCTTAAAGCCATACTCATCACAAAACATTTGAAAAGCCTTTTGGAAACAACTTTAGAAAGCATCACCAATACGGAAAAGCTGTTTGCAGACATGGTGGCAGCTACAAAGGTGCCGACGACTCCCCTTGCCGGCAGCGAATGCAAGGATAACCAAATCCATGTCACAAGGGTGGTAAATAGGGCAAAACGAGCCGCGACAGTGACATCTGAGGATCTTCACCTAGCCTCCCTTTCCAGCCATAACCCCAGCGCTGATATTACACCAGCTAATGACATGCGGGCTGCTAGCGCTGGCATAAGGGCGCTAGATAAGCCATCATTCAGGTTCAGGACCTTGCCGACGCCATCTTCGCCACCCAAAACCGTCATAGTTATAGAACCCCCTAAGCCCCTCGACTCACCAACCATCAGGCCGCTTGCCAGAGGCCAAATACAACGAAAATACCGCTAGCATTACCCCTGCCATGACAACTCAAGGGCAATACACTACTAAAGCGTAAAAATCTATATTCCACTCTTGTTGCGTCTGCGTTGAGAGGGATGCATGGCTTATTAACCCATTACAATGGTTCAAGTGTTTTTCAGTAAAACACTTAAGAAAATCCAACGCAGAGACGCAGAGAAAACACAGCGACGAAACGCAACCACAGTCGATGGCTTTGAACCTGCACCATCTTTGGCTTAGTTTTTTAAAAATCACATTTACATTTAACTCATTACATTATAGCATATTTAGCTTAGTAAATTAACTCATCGGTAAAACCATGAAACTTGGTAAATACTTCCCCTTCCTGCTGATTTTTTCGGCCGTGTCGGCGGCCATGGAGATCGAGCTTTCGCTGCCCAGCTTTCCCGACATTGCGCGCGCCTTTTCTGTCTCGGAGCAGGTAGTGGAAGGCACCATCAGCATCAATTTCCTAGGCTTCTGCCTGTCGGCGCTCTTTTACGGACCGCTGTCGGACCGCTTCGGCAGACGCCCGATCCTGCTGCTCGGCACGCTGCTGTTCCTGGTGGGAAGTTTGAGCTGTTCGCTCTCGGCGTCAATCGAGATGATCCTGGTGTCGCGTTTTGTGCAGGGCCTGGGCGCGGCAGGCTCTTTTGTAGTGGTGTTCACCATGCTGTCAGATGCCTATAAAGATAACGCAGCCACGCATTGGATCGGCAGACTGAATGCCATCCTGACGGCCACCATGGCCTTATCGCCGATCCTTGGCGGCTACCTCAACGTCTATTTCGGCTGGAGCTCCTGCTACACCTTCATTGCCGGCATGACCCTTATGCAGCTGGCACTGCTCTACTTCTACCTCCCTGAAACGCGCCCTGGGCAGCCGGTGCAGATAAAAGGTGCCATCAAGGACTATATGACATTGATATCATCTTTCCGCTTTCTGCAAAGTTCGCTCGTGCCCACCCTGCTGGCGGGGGGCTATATGGCCTTTGTCTCGGTGATCCCCTTTCTTTATCGCGACAAATTGGGCATGTCACTCAGCGAATTCTCCTGGCATCAGGCCGCTATCATTGCCGCCTTTTCTTTGGTCAGCTTTTACGCCAACCGCATCGCGGCCTATTTTGGCGATGTGAAATCAGTGCTTTTCGGCTCGCTGGTGTCAGTCCTGAGCATCACCACCCTACTCGTGCTGTCCCTGATTGAAAACATCCCCTCGGTATACCTGATCACGCCTTTGATGTGCCTCTTTGCCGCCTGCTGCGCCATCCCCTTCGCCATCGTCTTTGCCGCCTCGCTATCAGTGGTGGCCGATAAGAACGGACCGGCGTCGTCGTTGCTGATGTCTATGCGCACGTTCTTCTGCGCACTTAGCGTACAGTTGGCAGGCAGTCTGTATGCCGGCGCGCTGCTTTCTACCGCAGCCATTGTCACCGCCTGCAGTGTGGTCTCATTATTACTGGCCCTCGGCTTTTATAAAGACCGAATCGGCGCCATGGATGAGTCCGCGTCAAAACTTTTAATGGATTAATGCTATGCAAAAAGAACACCCTAAAGTCGGCATTGGCGTCATTGTATATAAAGACAATAAGGTTTTAATCGGCAAGCGCAAAGGATCGCACGGCGCAGGCCACTTTGCCTTCCCCGGCGGACACCTGGAATTTGGCGAGACGCCGGCAGCCTGCGCCTGCCGCGAATTGCTAGAAGAGACGGGGCTGATCGCCATAGCCATTACGCCCGGACCATGGACCAATGACGTGTTCGATGGCCATAAGCACTACGTCACCCTGTTTATGTTTGTGACTGAATTTTCGGGTACGCCGCAAGTGATGGAGCCTGATAAATGTGAAAGCTGGGACTGGTATAGTTGGGAAGAGCTGCCGCAGCCGCTTTTCACCTGCATCGAGACGCTGATTGAAAATGTCGGACTCGAGCACCTCAAAAATCAGCAGCTTATTAAAGCCGATATGTCTTAAGATAATGGCATGACCACGCCATCTCAAGAAGCTCCTATTCTGACCGTGTCCCAGCTCAGCCATGCCATCAAGCATTGCCTTGAAACGACCTTCCCGCTCGTCTGGCTGCAAGGAGAGATCAGCAACTGCAAGCCGCATACTTCCGGCCACCTCTACTTTTCGCTGAAAGACAATAACGCCCAGATTTCAGCCGTGATGTTCCGTCCCGACGCCGCCGCCCTCAAAACCCTCCCTAAGGACGGCACCCAAGTCATCGTCAGGGGCGAAATCAACGTCTTCCCCGCCGGCGGCAAATACCAGATCCTGGTGCGCGAGCTGCGTCCGGTCGGCCTTGGCGAACTGCTGCTTAAACTCGAAGAGCTTAAAATCAAACTCCACAAAATGGGCTGGTTCCGCAGCGAGCGCAAGCGGCCGCTGCCAAAATTCCCCAAATGCATCGGCGTGGTGACAAGTCCGACGGGAGCTGCCATCCAGGATATCCTGAACATCTTGTCGCGGCGTTTTTCAGGCTTCCACCTGATCATCAATCCGGTGCGTGTGCAGGGCGAAGGCGCCGCCAAAGAGATTGCGCAGGCTATCGAGCAATTCAACCGCTACCATCTGGTCGATGTCATGATCGTCGGCCGCGGCGGCGGCAGCATCGAAGACCTGTGGGCCTTCAATGAAGAGATCGTCGCCGAAGCCATTTTCAATAGCCGCATCCCGGTAATTTCGGCCGTCGGCCACGAATCAGACCATTGCATCGCCGACTACGTGGCCGATGTACGCGCGCCCACGCCATCGGCGGCGGCAGAACTTGTGATCGCCGAAAAAGCCCAGCAATTAAACCACCTAGCTCAACTGCAGCGGCGCATGCAGCAGACCGTGGTACAGCTTATCCGCCACGACCGCCTGCGCCTGCAGAGTGTCACCCGCCATCCGCTGCTGCAGACACCATTCGGCATCCTCGGCAGCTGGGTTCAGCGCCTCGACGGCGTGCGCCAGCAAATGGATGATGCCGCCAGGCAAAGCCTGTCCAAAAGCAAAATGCGACTGGATGGGAAACGCCAGCTGCTGCTATCCTTAAAGCCGACTGCAAGATTAGGCCACTACCGCCAAAAACTGATCGCCTTGGAGCGCAGCTTGCAGAGCTCGATGCTCGCCAAAACAAAAGCCTTAACGGCCTCAGTGACGCATGCAGCAGGCGTGCTGGCTCACGCCTGGCGCAGCAAGCAGCAGACCCGTCGCTCGTTATTCCAGGCTGTAGTCAAACAAAAGCTGCTTGATGGACTATGGCAGCGCAATCTGGCAGATAAGCAAGAGCGCCTCAGACGTTTAAAGGATTCCCTTGATACCATAAATCCAAAAAATCTATTGCTAAAAGGATACTGTATTCTCTTTTCGGAAATCGATAATTCAGCTATAACTACTGTACACTCTGTAAAGAAACACCAAAATGTGCGGGTCCAGTTAAGTGATGGCGATTTGTTAACAACGATTAATGATATCAAGCCCAAATAACCCCCGCAAGCAACCCCCTATTGGATAGTGATAGCCTGTGAATACACAAAAAGCTAATACACCCACTGACATGCCTTTCGAAGCGGCCTTCGCGCGTCTGGAAGCCATTTTGGAAAAGATGAATTCCGGTACCATCAGCCTCGATGAATCGCTAAAACTTTATGAAGAAGCCGATGCGCTGATCAACATCTGCAGCAAGCGGCTCAATGATGCCGAACGCAAAATCGAAGTCCTGATCAAAAATCGCAGCGGCGACCTGGCCTTGGCCAACGATAAGCCAACGACCCAAGATTTCAATTTTCCCAACCAACCCGGCTCCGGAGCTAAGTAAGGATTTTAATGCGTGAACTACTCTCGACTATTTGCTCTCCCGCCGACATCAAAGACTTGGACACGCCCAGGCTCATCGAGCTGGCCAGCGAAATACGGCAACGTATCATCGGCACCATGTCGCATAATGGCGGACATCTGGCATCAAATTTAGGTTCGGTCGAACTAACCATTGCCCTGCACAAGGTCTTTAACTCCCCCGACGACAAATTAATCTGGGACGTAAGCCACCAAACTTACACCCACAAGCTTCTGACCGGCCGCAATGCCTCCTTCGATACCATCCGCAAGCACAAAGGGCTATGCGGCTTCAGCCATCCCAAAGAATCCCCCCACGATCATTTTTTAGCCGGCCATGCCGGCACCGCCCTATCACTGGCTTTGGGTGTCGCCAAAAACCGCGACCTCACTAAACGCCAGGAACATGTCATCCCCGTCATCGGCGATGCCACCCTCACCTGCGGCATGTCGCTTGAAGCCCTAAACAACATCCCACGCGATTTAAAGCGCTTCATCGTCATCTTGAATGACAATGCCATGTCGATATCTAAAAATGTCGGCGCCATCACACACATATTAAGCCGCCTGCTCAGCAACCCCACCATCGACAAAATCCACCACGACCTCGATGCCATCGTCTCCAAAATCCCAAGCTACGGCGCCATGCTGGCCAAGAAAGGACATAAAATCACCGAATCGCTTAAGAATCTGGTCAGCCCGGCTCCCTTCTTCGAACAATATGGACTCTCTTATATCGGCCCAATCGACGGACATGACATCAAAAAACTCGTCGACACCCTCACCGCTCTCAAAGATTCCGAATGGCCGGTGATCCTGCATGTGCTGACTAAAAAAGGCCAAGGCATGGATGAGGCCATCAAAAATCCGGTCTCCTACCACGGCGCTAAACCTTTTGATATCGGCACCGGCAAGTTCTTACCCGTACCCTCAGTAAAACCCTCCTTCCCCAAAATCTTCGGCACACACCTGCTTAAGATGGCCGAAAGGGATCCCAGCCTGCTCGCCATTACCCCCGCTATGTCCGCCGGCTCGATGCTCGAAGATTTCATGAAGAAATTTCCCGACCGCTGCCTTGATGTCGGCATCGCCGAAGGTCATGCCGTCACCTTCTGCGGCGGCCTGGCCTATGGCCGCAAAATGAAAGTGGTAGCTTCCATCTATTCAACCTTCCTGCAGCGCGCCTTCGACAACTTATTCCACGATGTCTGTCTGCAGGAATTGCCGGTAGTCTTTGCTATCGACCGCGCCGGCCTGGCCGGACCTGACGGCTCTACCCATAACGGGATCTATGATATCTCCTTTCTGAATGCCATGCCCAATATGGTGATCAGCCAGCCGCGCAATGGCCATCTCCTCAAGGAATTGTTGGAGTCATGCTTTTCTTGGGGGCGCCCAAGCGCCATCCGCTATCCCAATATTGCTACCGATGAAGCAGAGCTGCCGCTTACCTACCGTGAACTGGGCAAAGGAGAAATAGTGGCTGAAGGCTCAGATGTACTCATCATTGGCCTTGGGCATATGGTCTCTACCTCCCTGCAGCTGCGCGATCTCCTCGCCGCCGACGGCATTTCGGCAACAGTCATGGATCCGATCTTTGTCAAACCGCTGGATACAGAACTGCTGTGCAAGCTGCTGCTGACACATCAACGCATCGTCACCATCGAAGAGCACTCGCTGGCCTCGGGCATGGGATCAATCATCAACAATTTCCTGATATCGCACGGCTATAACAATGTGCAGGTAGCAAATTTCGGTATTCCCGAAACCTTTGTCGAACAGGGCTCACACGCTCAGCTGCTGGATGAACTAGGACTGACCGCCCAAAAAATCTACCACCAGCTAGTCCTCCGCTTCCGCCTAGCGCAGCCACTACCGGCTGCAGCTCTTGCCCATACCAGAGGTTAATAAGATGATCATCGCCATCTTCCCAAATACCAGCAAAAACCAAACTTGTGATATCGCGCGCAGCATCAACGAATTTCTTAGTCGCCAAAACATCACCGTGGTGACTGAGGATGAAAATGTCGCCTTAATCGGCGCTAAACCTCTTTCCAGCGTAAATATCAAAGATGTCGATTTCGTCATCTCTTTGGGCGGCGATGGCACAATTTTACGGCTCATCCAACGCCATCCAGAACTCCAAGCCCCCATCATGCCTATCAATATGGGCGGCCTGGGCTTCATGGCCGATATCACCATCGATGAAATCTTCCCTTCCCTAAAAAATCTACTGGAAGGCAACTACCGCATCCAAGCGCGCATCGCCATGGAAGCAAGACTGGATAATGCTGTCAACTTTGCCGTAAATGATATTGTCATCCATCGCGCCACTAATCCCTGTCTGATCGATCTGGCCATCTATGTCGACGATCGCTATCTCAACACCTTCTCTGCCGACGGCATGATCATCGCCACTCCCAGCGGCTCAACCGCCTACTCATTATCTGCCGGCGGACCCATCGTCACGCCTGAACTTAAAGCTTTTGTATTAACCCCGATCTGTCCCCACACCATCTCAAATCGGCCCATCGTGCTTATGCCTGAACATGAAGTGCGCGTGGAATATATCAGCACCCATCAGCCGATTGAAATCAGCTATGACGGCTTCCCCAACGCCGCCATGACAACCGGCGACACGCTGCATATCACACCCTCAAAGCGCAGCTTCCGCTTGGTATGCATGCCCAATCACGACTACTTCACCACCCTGCGCACCAAGTTAGGCTGGGCCGGCAAACTCCGCGTCTGATCGGCAGCGCCCCCCCCCCCAAGCAAAAAAATCAACATAGAGACACAGAGAATCATTAGCAAACATCTCTGCGTCATCACGTCTCCTAAATAACATGCTAATCTACAGCTGGTTTACTCTGTGTCGCCGCGTCTATGCGATTGATTGCCGTAAGACAAAGACATCGGAGGATTTTGTATTCTCATTGCACCTTGCCGGCTATCATTGAATCAACTTCAACGCAGAAGCGCGGCGACGCAGAAAACTAAAATAACACGTGCTCAGGTTGAACTATGTAAATCAAGTTAACTTGAGGCCTGCCTGCTTGATGGCAGCTTCCACGCATGCACATCCTATATATTTCTATTCTCTTTGTCCCAGTATCGCTGTCCCTGTACCTCGGTGGTAAACCTTGCCAAAATGTGTGCCCATACTTTCTCATCTTTTTATTTGACAATTTCAGTCCATAATGATTGGAAAAATGGTTATCGTCTTTTTTCCAATTTTTCAGCGACAAACACCAGCTGTCGGTGCAAAAATCCTGACTAGGGCGGAATTATTTTAAAAATTTGGTGGTCAATTACTTAGACTCATTGCCAAGTAAAAATTTTCCGATATGTAAAAATTCTTGTGGCAGAATTATTTCCTAAGGCGTATTTAAAAAGGTTAATCATTTATTGTTAAACCGAGGCCAGCTTGACGCCGCCCACATATGATGCAAGAATCGGAAAAATTTTACGAAAGTAGATAATTAAATTTACAAAAACCACCAAAACTATAGGAGTATGATTATGAACGTATCCAAAATGATGTCCTCATTGGCGGCCCTATGCACAGCGGCTGTGCTATTCACAAGCTGCGGCTGCTGCGATAGCAACCCATGCTGTGCACCAAAGCCATGCTGCCCACCACCAAGAGCTGTTTGTTGCCCTCCACCATGCAAACCAGTATGCTGTCCACCACCAGTATGCTGCCCACCACCAGCTCCTTGCTGCCCACAGCCAGCTCCTTGCTGCCCACCACCTAGCTGCAACTACTAGTAGCTGAAGGTTAAGGTAAAACTGCACAGGAAGGCGCAAGCCTTCCTGTCTAATTAAAAAAATAAAGTCGCAATCACCAATGTGGATTAAAAAACAGGCGAAGCCCAAACAATGAAAGTCAGCATGTTAAAGCAAGTCATCTCCCTCTTATATGCCTGTAGCTGGGGCATACTCATGACCGGCTGCTGCTGCCCGGAGACAAATGCATGCTGCTGCCGCCCCCGCCCACATCCCCAAAAAATTTGCTGCGACCACAAACCAAAGGAATACCCTAAAGCCCATATGTGCGGCTGCGCCACTGCCACCCCCGTCGAAATCGATGGTGAGGGCTGCAGAAGCGATTGCATGCCCTGAAAGACAAGCTAAATGCCTCTTTTCTGCCGGCCAAGAGCCTGAACTACTCTTGACAGGCACAAAAGAGTCGTTTTGTTAAACATACGCACTCGAGAACTTACCATGACCTTAACCTAAAAGGAGTCTTTAAATGAGAAAACAATTGGGGATTTTCACCTCGTTGCTTTTTTTATGCACGACGGCACTCCTATGGGTGGGCTGTTCCAGCAATAAATGCTGCGACACACCATCTGTATGTGAGCAACCATGCATGCCTGTTTGCGAACAGCCTGTATGCCCACCACCATGCAAGCCTGTATGCCCACCTCCAGCGCCTTGCAAGCCTGTATGTCCGCCAGTATGCGCGCCTGCATGCAGACCAGTTTGCCCACCAGTGTGCGCGCCTGTTTGCCCACCACCATGTGCGCCAGCACCTATCTGCCCGCCAGAACCATTTTGCAAACCTTTGCAGAGATGCCATTACCCAACCAGCAATGAACTTTGCTGCCGCGATGGTATCACTGTCACAGGCAGAAATCCTGGCATGTGCATGCTCGGCAACCAATATCCTTTGGAATTTGATGTCAGAGCCTGCGATGATGTGTGCGACGTAGTTGTCACTACACACCTGCCAGATGGCGTTTCTTACATCAGAAGCCAGCCTGAAGCCAAAGTCGAAGGCCGCAAAGTAACCTGGAACATCGGACCGATGAAGAAAGGCGAAGTAAGACCTGGCAAAATTTGGGTACAGTGTGAATGCGAAGGCGAACAGTGCGCTTGCTTCTGCGCCACAGCCACACCAGTCAGATTCTGCTCGCTACTCTGCGCAAAGCCAGTGCTGACTTGCGAAAAGTGCGGCCCTGCTGAAGCTTGCCCAGGCGATCCAGTAAACTACACCATCACTGTATCCAACCGCGGCAGCTGCACAGCTGAAGATGTGGTTGTTACAGACAACGTACCAGACGGCCTCGAGCACAGCAGCTGCCTGCGCACATTGACCTACAAACTGGGCAGCCTAGAGCCATGCCAGACAAAGAAAGTCAATGTATGCTTCACTGCTGTTAAGCGTGGTAAAGTATGCAATACAGTTGTTGTGACTGCTTGCAACGCCGACACAGTAAACTGCCAGGCTTGCACATGCATCTGCTGCTGTGGTGTCGACATTGCTAAAGTCGGACCAAAAGAACAGCAAATCGGCAAAAATGCCGACTACCAGATCACTGTGACAAACACAGGCGATAAAACATTGCATGAAGTTGTCGTAGCCGATGTTGCTCCTAACTCCACATCTATCGTGGCAGCTAACGGTGCAACAGTCAATGGCAACCAAGCCGTGTGGAAACTGAAAGAACTGAAAGCTGGCGAAAAAGTATCGTTCACCGTTACTTTGACAACTTGCGTTCCTGGTTGCTTCACCAACAAAGTATCCGTCACCGATTGCGAAGGTTGCAATGCCTGTGCCGAATACACCACCCGTTGGAAAGGACGCCCAGCTCTTAACGGTTGCATCACCATTACAGATAACCCAATCTGCATTGGCGAACCGACCAGCTACTGCATCACTGTCACGAACCAAGGTTCAGAAGCTGACAGCAACGTTGTTGTAACGGTACGTTTCCCTAAGGAAATCACACCGGTAGCGGCCACTGGCGACACCCCAGGTACTGTATCTGGTCAAGTAGTCACCTTTGCACCGGCTAACAACCTAGGCCCACGCCAAACGTTGAAATACCGTGTTGATGCCCGTGCAAAAGAATCTGGTGATGCGCGTGTTGTGCTGGAAATCACTTCTGATTCAGCCAAGACACCAATCATGCAGCAAGAAGGCACGATTGTAAACTAATTGACAGAGCCTAAGGGCATCTGTTGCTAGTTGCGAGGCAGGTTCCGAGAGATCGGAACCTGCCTTTTTGCTTTATATACAATGAAATTTTTCTATTGAAAGTTGTCCCATGGCGCCCCACAGTTTCACACCTGTGGCTACATGCCTCCGCCGTATTCACGGCTAACTTAGGCTCCGAAATCCTGGATGTTTTGATGGACGAAATTATCTATAGCCTTTAGCTCCCTTGTCAAATAACTTTTAGTATCGCTGCGTTGCATTCCATGTTATTTCCCGTTAGGGTGTCACGCTTTGCGTTGAACTGTTTTGTAAACCAGCGCTTCCCATCAACAACGAGCTATTTTATTTTTTAAGTTGATGTCTATGAGAAAACAGGGTAAGAAGTGAATAATGGTTGTTTCCGGATCCTGTATAATCTGCTTATCCTATTTTGTAGCTAAGGGGCAATTATGGTCTCGTATGTTAAGTCACTTATCTGGCCTATGACAAGCGCAGACAAACTTCAGCCCGCAACAATTCCATCGCCCCCTAAAGCTGCTGATGAAGAAGTAAAACAAAACCTGCATGAAAGTAGCATATCCTATGAAAAGTGGCTCCCCCCTTCTGCTAGCCAAAAGTCGCCTAAAGAAATCCATCTCCCAGAATCCATTCGCAAGAGCTTGCAGCAACTAAACATATTTTCCTCACAGGCGGAAAAAGAGACTCTCCTCGGCATGGCCTCGCTGGCTCAGCTGATGACGGTGGAAATAGAGCAAGCGCCTAGCTTATTTAAACAAGTTGATACCTTGTTTCCCAAATCCCTCAGTATGCTGCCAAACCCCGAAAATCTGAAGATCGCCTTACCCAAAGGACTTAAGGTAGAAGCATACCAGCATGGCGATCAAATCATCATCGGCATCTGCACCTCCCCTCCCGATAAAGATCTTGGCCCAATGTCAAAACATCTGTTCTCAGATCTCGCCATTGGCAGTCATAAGAGCGACGACGAACTGATCAATGCGGTTGAATATGCTAATATCATCTCAGAGAAACGCTACGACTACAAAATCAGCGATGATCTGATAAAAAAAACCAAAGCCCTCATCACCTCTCGTGCTAAAAGGGTCAACTCTCTGACACATGCCATGCACATCATATATAATGTTGGTGACGGCGCGATCAATGGCGCAATGAACGGTTGGCGTCTAGGCACTGCTATGGCAAGTGTTCCGGCCACGATAATTGAAGCTTCTCGCTTCGGACCACCCCTCATCGGCATGGCTGTCAGCACCTGCAGCGCAACAGCTGGTGCCCTCACCGGCGCGGCAGTTGGGACCATAACAGCAACTGTCAAAAGCTTCATGCTGCCGGATGGCTATCCCAACCTGCTGGCTAATGTTAAAGCCATACACGCATATGTCATGAAACTTAAGGACGATAGCTACATCACTAAGGACTGTGAGACGATCACCCTCGGCCACTCGATTGGAGGGTATTTGGCCGCCATCATCGGGGCAATGCACGCAGACAAAATTTATGCCTTCAACGCCCCAGGGGTATTGCTTGCTGATGAAGCTAAAAAAATATGCGCGGACCTCGGCCTAAAACCTGCCGTTAGCGCATATCCAGCCTATCATTCCATCTCCATGGATGCCGACTTCATCGGCAACCTGGGCAAACGAAGCGGATCTTTTAAGACACTTTACTTTCCCACTGCCGCCGACAGCTGTCCAAATCAAATGGAACTTGCCGCCAAAAAGACAGCTTCTGCGGCAGCTTTTGGCCTCTACGACTCCCCTATTGCACATCATGGCCTCGACCTATTAAAAATCGTGCTAGAAAATAGCACGGTCGTGAGCGATAAAAGCCCCTCTCGATGATTTGAACGCAATCGTACCCAGTTTTTGTTCTATTTCACTTGTGTTTTCGGGGAATGTGCATCAGTTCGGTCAAAATTTAGAAAAACAACATGATATTAGGTAGACAGGATAAATCAGTTATCCTGTCCACCTAATATCCTGGTAGTATTTTTTAACGAAAATCATTATGGCAAAAGGTGCACAGAGCGCCATTGCCGGTGTCCAAACCGTATTTTAGATTCCGGCCAAGGCCGCATGCTCGCGTCTGCCCGTGACCGAAAGTTTTACCTGTAAGTGTGAACATGTACAACGTGCGGCTAGGTTGTTCATATTTCGGCTGTGCGTGGTATAGCTTATTTTGGCAGCTTCTCTGCCCTTGTCGTTACCCACAACTATCAATCGAATATTTTAAGTATTTTTTTGCCATTATCATCTTTCTAGGGGAAATATTCGGTCACCAAAGCAAAAAGAGAGGAACTCCTACGGAGTTAAACAAGAATATCCGTTTTCCCGTAGCTGCGGCTGTCTTCGCTTTCGCTCGCACGCCTTAGCCACGGGCTACAAAGAGATAAGCTCCGCCAACAAAAAAAACTTTGAAATATATTCACAATGAGGTTTATTAATCTACCTTCTCTGCTGCTACATAGGCCATGAGTTCTTTTGAGGTCTTGCAGATCGATCTCTTTGTAGCCCGTAGTTAAGGCTCGCGAGCGCAAGCGAAAACAGCCTCTACGGGAAAACGAATAATTGCATTTAACTCTGTAGGAGTTCCTCTCTTTTTGCTTTCTTGACCGAATAGGCGATCATGGCCAAAAAAATGACTTACAATATTAGCTTGATAACTATAGGTAACGACAAGCTTCTCTACCCTCTGCGTATCATACGCCGCCGGCATCAACATTTGATTTATAAACGCATCTTTCTGAAAGTTTAAATACACTTATCAATTACACATTGAACACTAAAAACTGTATGTGATATAATTAGCAACATAAACACACGCAATAAAAACATTTAATAAACAAACTTCTAATCCAGCATGGAAGTCATTTATGTCAAATGTCCAACCCAAAGCCGATTACCAATCCTTAGAAAAGCATCTGAATTTTCTGACACCGACCACCAAAGTCATCAAAGACACGGCCATTTTCCGTGGGAAAATCTGGACACGCCTGGACCAATTAGCGTTGCTGTGGCAGCGCATCAAAATCCTTTTCCAGACGGGGAAGCATTATAATAACGCAGCCACGCTGAAACTGTTGGATAAGAACATCGCTATCATCACTAAAGATCTCAGCGCGCTCAAAAAATCGATAACTGAAGAGACTCCGCTTAATACGAAGGAAATTTTATTAAACCAAAAACGCCTGCACGAAATAAAAGAAGCCTGCCACACTTTAAATCATTCCTCCGTAAATAAAAAAGAATTGACCAAAATAGCCACCTTTGAAAACAAACTGAAAAGTCTTGAAGCGCTACTAGCTCTTGATCCCATGCAGCAATTAATGCATGCTAAACATAAATTGCTAAAAAACAGCCAAAAAGCCATCGAGGAACATCGCAGTAAAGATGGCTATGATGCCGATGCCTATGCCACCGTGATGGAGGTGGCGGCCACACTAAACAGTGCTGACAAAGCGCAAAATATCCCAGGTTTAACTTTCTCATACACCGCCCATGAAGCGCAAGGACGCAGGCCGTCCATGGAAGATGCACATTTCTGCCTTGCAATTGAACAAGGCATCCTCACCGGCCTCTTCGATGGGCACGGCGGAAAAAATGTGGCAGGCTATGCCAACGCTGCCTTCCAGGATAGATTCTCGCAAGCCCTAAAGGCGGCCAAAGGCGGGGTGAGACAGGCCTTTGAAGCCTTGATCAACGAAATCCACGATGAGGTCGCCAGCACCCCTGCTTGGCAGCACATGGGCAGCACCGCCGTTGTCTGCTTCATCGATAAGCACACCAACATGGTTTACACCGCCACCTTGGGCGATAGCGAAGCCAATATCTACCGCCAAATCAAAGGTCAACTGAAATCCATCCCCCTCTCCTGTGTGCGCGATTGGTCCAGCCAAAAAGATGCCAAACGCGCAGCCGATGCCAAAAACGATCCAACGATAGCCTTGGAATGGCCTAAAGCCACAGATCCCAAACGACTGCGTTATCCCCATAGGCACTATGGGATCAATGTCAGCCGCGCCATTGGCGATGTGGGCGCTAACATCCATGAGAAGCCGGGCATCATCCACAAACCGAAAATCACCGTCAACATGCTGCTGCCAGGAGACAAACTGATCCTGGCCTGCGATGGACTTAAAGACTATGTGCCGGAAAGAGCTATCATCACGGTGCTTGCAAAAGCCAAGCCAGCAAACATAGCAAAAGCGCTTGTCTCCTACGCCCTACATCAAGGGCAGTCGCACGATAATGTCACGGTATTGTCACTATCTGTCAGCGCTTAGTCAGCATAACCATCAAAATTGTTTTTGAAATCAAATGCTACTTCATGCACGTTGTAATTTTAACAACGGCGAGGCATGAACAGCATGAATCTAACTACCGGTCCAGGCTCACAAGCAATTACGTTTTCAACAATGCAGTTTGAAAGCCCCACCGAAGATGACAGCAAAAGCCACTCAGCTGAATCCAACCAGGCTTATTACCCAAGTACTCCCTTTACCGCATCTGCATTACAATCCAGCTTATCTAATCATTCCGATTCGGATGCCTATACGGATACGGATACCGACTCCGACACCGAAAATACCGTTGGCGTTGTTTACGGGCGGTTATCATTTTCTGAATTAGTTGTAAATCCGAAATATGAACAAAGATATTTGAAAGCCACCAATCTGAATTATCTGGATGGCGAAGGCAGAACAAAATGCGATGTCATGATAGATACACTGTCAAAGGAGCATGAAAGGGCTGAAATGCGCAGAAAAATCAGCAGCGCCTTTACGAACATCTGCAGGGTGGTAGAGAAAGAACTACGCGACTATGTATCCAGTCAAAAACTGCGTCAGCATGACTATAAAATCAGCTATGACAAACTCATTGAACTGCAGAAATTATCCTTTTACGTAGAAGCCACCAGCACGGCCTATGGCCTGCACTTTCAATGGCAGGAAAATCTTCTGCAGAAACTTAAGCAAGCTCATGCCGATTATGGAAAGCAACCGGACAACTTCAATTTGCAAGAAATTTGTAAATGGACCTATGAAAAACAATGCCAAGCTTCCGCGAGCCTATCGGCCACCATCAATGCTTTAAATTATAGGGATAAAGCCAATAAAGGCTTGTTTGCCTACAACCGCGTCATCGGTCCGGCCCAAGCTGCCGCACATCAGTACAAGCTGGTGGAATTTCAATCCAAAAAAAAAGAGCTGGATAAGGCCATCAACGCCTATATTAAGATTGAGCCCTACCGTTTCAGCGAACTTCATATGGACTAGACTCCAAGCCTATAAAACTGACACGCTTAGCGTTAGAATCTACGTGAAATGATACTGTCGACATATCAACATGTCCTCTTCGGGGATTTTCCAAATCATAAGCTAAGTTTTTTTTGTTGAACTTCAATCTCGAATATTCAATACGTGGCAGTCCGTTAAAAATTTAACAGTCTCCATGTGCAGAAGATTAAACCCAACAACCGAATTTTATTACACTTTTATAAACTTGATTTATATAAACTGAATGGTTATGCTTGTATACTCCAATTACAATACTAAGGATTTTCAATGTCTTTAGCATGACCGAATTAAACAACCACTCCTTTAACTTAACTCCTGCAACCGTTGCGGCATACAGCCAGGAAATAAAAACTTCAGCACACACGACTTCCGCACACACGACTTCCGCACACACGACTTCGGCAGATACGGATATAGAAAATAAAACTGCTAGCGCCGCTCAACCTACCTTCAAAAATGAAAATTACCAAAATCCTAGAATAATTCTTGCTAGTATAACCCCACCCAACAGTCCGAATAGCGCCCCTTTCAAAAGTCCTACCATGACACCTTTCAAGCCACGTAGCAGCGACCTCACTAACAGCCTCAGCAAAACCCCTTTTAACAGTCCGGATATAGCCCCTACGGCAACGCCCCATGCTAATGCCCAACTGCTGAGCTGCCTCCCCCTCCTCGATGACCGAGAGATGAATTTTCCAAACTTTGCCTCCATTACTAAAACTCTGCGCTCGAATTTTGAAGATTGTAAAAAAAATCTGTCGCAAAAAGAGCAAGAAGCTGCGTCCAAAATACTCGAAGATTATAATGGTCCCGGAAATTTGGACAATGGTCTAAGCTAATACCCTCTTTAAGAAAAGAGGTGAAAATGAGCCGAACAAGAAAAAAATATCCCCCAGAATTTAAAGTCAAAGCCGTGCTTGAGATTTTGAAGGGAGAAAAGACTGCAAGTCAATTATCCGGTGAACTGGGAGTGCATCCTATCGTGTTGTCGGAGTGGAAAAAACACTTTTTATCAACTGCCACAACTGTATTTGAAAAACCGAGCAAGATGACTGGGACAGCACAGGAAGTTAAAGAAAAGGCAGAACTTTTCGAGCAAATCGGACGTCTTAAAATGGAGGTGGAGTGGCTTAAAAAAAAGTTAGGATGTTTGACTTAAATTCTCGACGACTTCTAATAGAGCCAGATCATAAGAAGTTGTCGCTATCAAGTCAGTGTCATTTGCTTGGAATGTCACGATCTGGGTTGTATTATAAGGCCAAACAGCCCAACGAGGAAGATTTGGCACTCATGCGGGCTATTGATGAACAATATCTTCAAACTCCCTTCTATGGAAGAAGACGGATGACGATAGCAATGAGAGCTCAAGGTTTTTTTGTAGGAGGAAAAAGGATTCGAACGGCGATGCAGACAATGGGTTTAGAAGCAATCTATCCCAAGCCCAATCTGAGTGCGGCAAATAAGGAGCATAAAAAGTTTCCTTACCTACTAAGAGGGATTGTAGTAGATAAACCCGATTTGGCATGGGCTGCAGATATCACCTACGTTCCTTTGTTGAAAGGATTTGGATACCTTTTTGCGATCATCGATTGGTTTAGCAGGTATGTGATCGAATGGGAACTTTCGAATCTGCTGGATGCGGAATTTTGCATTAATGCATTAGAAAGAGGGCTTTCTCGAGCTAGTCCTGAGATATTCAACACAGACCAAGGAGTTCAATTCACCTGCTGTCGGTTTGTAGAGAGATTAGAAGCAGGCGGAGTCAGAATCAGTATGGATGGAAAAGGCAGAGCCCTTGATAATGTGTTTATTGAAAGGCTCTGGAGAAGCGTGAAGTATGAAGAGATTTATCCAAAAGGGTATGAAAGCTTAAAAGATGTCCGTAATGGACTTAAGAGTTATTTTAAGTTTTACAACGAGAGCAGGCCACACCAAGGACTGGGTTATAAAACGCCTGCGGAGGTGTATTTTTCTAGGCAGAGCCTTTAGGAAAAGGGGGCAAGCCCCCTTACCCCCCTTCCGCCTTCGTTGGACTTGGATTACCTTGATTTTTAAAGGAACTTGAGGGGGCAAGCCCCCTCAAACTCCCCCTTTAGCTGCAAGAACAACAAAAACTTGAGGTTATTAGCTTAACTTTTCCCATTTTTTGTCTAGACAAAGGGGACCACTTTAGATAGTCTGCATAAAATTGAAAAGATGATGCAGAAAAGACAGCGCGTAGATGAGTTAAATGGCCTGGTGCTGAAACCGAAAACCGCAGAACGTATCAAAGCATACGACTTCCACGACTTCTCAATACTCATCGCCAACCAAATGAGTGATCAATGGGAGCGCATGTTAGGAGAAAAACTGAATGAAATTTTGATAGGCCGTGGCTACCATCCTGATATTTTGTGCTCAGCGTATGATCGGAAGATTGAAGATTTAACCCCGTTATATGCCGTTATGACGACATTATCTTCCATAGCTAATCTGGAGATGATTTCAAAAAACAGCACTTATGCTACTATTAATAGAAAAAGAAAAGTTGATGGTATCACATCTACAGCTATGAATATTTGCGCACAAATACAAGTGCAAGAGCAGCGGCGTCGAAAATTAGAAGGGATTCTGGATTCATCACCGGAACTATCCCGTGATTTTATTTCTAGAATAAAGCATGTCACAAACAATTTGAGTCAGGCTCAGCAAGCAGAAGTCAACATGATGGCGTCTGGGTTATTGGATCAAATCAAAACCGATGTAGCGCGTTTAAAATACAATGATAGGGATGATGTTGGGAATAAAAAGTTGGAGGAGTTCTATTTTGATGTATCTGCCTCCATCCGCGCATACAAAGACAAATGTCGTCAAAAGCAAGAACTCATACTCATATGCAAAAACGCGCTTGCAAACGACCATAAAATCACGCAATCAATATTTACAAAATTTTGCAATGAGCATAGTGAGCGTATGGCCGTAACAAAGGCCTTGGATTATTCCCAAGAAACTAAGGACATCCTCAATGCGGATGATTTCGTCAGCAAGCATCCGCAAGCCAAATTTTTGGGCGAGCACTTGAACTCTTTGCAAAGCGAATTTGAAAAAACAGCTGCAAACCTACGTGCCCTTCAGGCAACCGGCCTTGCGAATGAACTAAAGCGACTAGGCAGCGACCCCGTGCAAGCGGTTGCATTTGCCAGGCGCATCATCGCCAGCGCTAACATGCTACAACTACCGGATGACTGTGAACTCCTAGAAATAGCTCGTAAGGTGATCTTTTCAGCAAAAGGCTGAGTGGGCTCACCGCGACATTTCGGTTGAACGGCTTGAGACCTCAAACCGTTCAACCGAAATTGCGCCATATGTTATCGAGAATTTTCGTAGCCAAGTATCATTCAACCGCCAAGAATTAAAACATTGTTAGACGTGAATACGACGGAAGCATATGGTTCATCACGCAAATGAGTACCTAATTAACAAAACCCTAAGAGCAATCTCCATTTTCCTTCTCTGTGCCTCTGTGTCTCGGTGGTGAAGCTTTTTGTAACACTATGATTAATAATGCTATGCCACCAGCAAGCGGATTTCACCACAGAGGCACAGAGTCACAGAGAAGATCGGGAAAACCTCATAGGTACGCATTTGTTTGATGAACCGGTTTTGATTTGTATATTCTCGATTTGATTGGTATGGTGCAACATTAAAGCAGGCATGTTAAATTCATTTTTACTTCAAGAGACCTAATAGATGTCTGCTTCTCTTTTTTCAACCATTTCAAACTAATCCATTTCCCCCATTCTCTAGGACAGGTACTCATTTGCGTGATGAGCCTCCCAGCACGTCATTGACAAATACTAGGTTAGGCTACTTAACTACAATATCCAATTTTATTGAAGTAAAAGCGTTTTTTTGGTACATTATTACTTCACTTTAAAAACATGGTTTTTTATGTCATCTTTATCTGCATACAGCAACACAACCAGACAACAGGCATTACCTATCGTCCTTGCTACTAACACGCGAAAATCTTCTGAATCCCCTTTTACTTCTGAATCCCCTTTTAACGATGAAAATCAGATATGTGCATATGCTCAATCAAAACTATTCAGTCCCTTCCTATCCTCTGCAAATGCAAAAACGCTAACGTTGGGTCGTGCAAGCGAGACCGCCAATGCCGGCACATCAACCACCAGAGTTGCCCTTTTACCGATCAACTTTAATCAGCCACCACAGCTCGTTGTTTTTAAGACGAATAAGCAAGAGACTAATGTAAAAAGCGCGGCGTCTATCCTTGACTCTTTTGTTAAACGTACTGGTCTTATGGGCACGGCAGATAAGCTAGCAAAACAGATCGACCTATCCATCAAGTCCTTAAATGATGATCAGCAAAGCGCAGCCCTCCAAATCATCGAAGATACCCTGTCACAAATCATTTCAATGATAGAAAAAAGACGAGCCATTGACACCAAGGAAGCCGTGTTTTTTGTGCATCGCGCAGACCACAACATGATTTCCGAATATGATTTCTACTACTTTGCTAACTTATGTCATTTCAATCTCCACACTAAATTTAAAGCGCTTGTCATTGAAAAATTGTCTTCAATTTTTCAAGAATGCTCTGACAAGACAGACTTCAACATCCCCTCAAACGACCAACTAACTTCTGAGTTAGCAGCCTTGGAAGCTGCAGCCGCAGCTTTTCATTTACCAGCCGAAATAGATGCGGCAAAACTGAACACCGACTATGCTCGTACTTGTAAGATAAGAAATGCTAATAAATCTTTGAGCGAACAGATCGATCTCGACTTCAACGCTTGGAATCGAGGAAAAATAAACCAATGCCAAAAATCCAATACATTGTTAACGCTTGCTATCGATAATAATAATCCAACGATTGTGCCATGGCTTGCCAAAATGGGAGTCAATCTTGATGCAACCATTTCCAGTTTTTCAACTCCACTGACCTATGCCATCGATAAAAACAATTCAGATCTGGTTGCTGTCCTCTGTGCAGAGGGGGCAAATATTAATATGGCAAACCCTTCAGGTAACACACCAGTCATTCACGCCATCTTTAAACAAAATCTAAAAATGATCGAGTTTCTCTCAACACAGGGAGCAGATATTAATGCGAAAGATCCTGAGGGTCTTACACCACTTATACATGCGGTGAGATTTCGCAATCCCGAACTTATTAGGCTTTTAGCAACTCTGAAGGCAGATTTCAATACGGCAGACTCTGCCGGCATGACACCTCTGATACATGCCATCAGACGAAAAAATCTAAGTCTGGTTAAACTTCTCATCGAACTAGGGGGCAGTCTTGACAGTATTGACTATGTCGGCAGGACACCATTGATACATGCCATCGAAAATATCAAAAATAATGATCTGACAATCATCCAGTTCTTGATAGGACTGGGGGTTGATCTAAAGTTTAATGCCAGAGACTTTACAGGTTTAACAGCCTTACAGCATGCGATTTATAGAAATCATCAAGATGTAATCAAACTGCTTGGCCTAAATCAAGCTCAGTGCGATCAAGCAATGCACGAAAAATTTGCTGCACATATCTGGGGGTTACGCGGCGTTTCTGAATATATCGGTATGAATGGGGAAAAACATCAATTTATGCTTGAAGGCATGCAGCCATGGCAGTGCATGAAGACAATCTCAGCCTATGTAGATACCTTTTTCGATGCTGTTAAAGATACACAGCTGCCTGACCAAGCCAAAAAAGAAATTCAAAATGCATTTAAAAATGCCTATCCATTTGGCTCAGAATCGATGACATCTATGCTATCGAAAATAACCGATGACAAGGCGCCTCAGCCTTATATCATCTTAGGCGGCACATTCCATCATGCAATTTCCATGGTCTTATACAATGGATACCTGACTGTTTGCAATCGCGGCGTTCGTACAGCCAAACATACGTCCACAATATATTCCCTACCCACAGATGCGATTACAACGCAGCTGCTTGGCAAATTACAAACCACATATGCCAATATCCATATTTTTGATGACATGCTTAAAAGCCTCAAGTTAAGTCGTGTAAAAAATGAGTGCTACAGCCAGCAGGACCAAAAAGTCGGTAATTGCACCACGGCTAGTGCTAAAGCAGCTCTTTTGGCATTATGCCGACAATACCTGGGAGATGCGGAAGGCAGAACGCTTTATAAACAGTTTACGGCCTTTGCCAGAAGACATTCCCTCCAAGCCTATTTGGATGACGACAGACTGTTCAACCGTCCCATCATTGATCTCGTCATAAACAAAGTCAAAACTAAACTAATGAAAGCCAAAGCTGGCTCCGCCGAAGCTAAATTTTATGAAAGAATCTATCGGATGCTGACCTTGAAGAGGCAGATACAGCCAATCGGCAAGAAAATATCACCCCCCAATTACAAAATCCCCTGATCTAAACCTTAGCATCGCCAGCTAAAACGCCGTCTTATATCTTTCAACTTTTTCTTTTAGCCATGGCAGTAATTCTCGTGCTGTCGTATTACAATTCTTACTAAAACTGTCTCTTGTCGGAAGAGCCATTATACCATTTGCTTGCTTGGGATTCATTTCTCAAAAGTGAACGGAGTAGATTTACCACGCTCGGTTAGGTTGTTCATATTTTAACTGCGGGGCTTTGGCGCAGCCAAAATGTAAACAACCTAACCGCGCGTGGTATAGCGATGCATAAATTAGTTATCCGTTCACGGGGTCGGAAACCATATATCAGGCCTTCAGCCTGAGTTTTTTATATATTCCTCCTAGGGCGTTGCCCTAGGATTTTATAAATTAGGCTTTCAGCCTGAACAAAGTTTTCAGGGCAACGCCCAGAAATATAATAGCCTAGGGCAACGCCCTAGGTAAAACAAACAAATATCTTAGGCTGAAGGCCTGACGTTTAATTTCTGACCCCGTGAACGGATACTAAATGAGCATACACTTATGTACGGCAATGTTCGCTAATGTATTAGCATTACCTTTAAACATTGCTTTATAAACATGTTTATGGTAATGTTGATTAACGAACAAACTTGGTGCCATTATGACTTTAGTTTCGCATAACCGTTTCTCTTTTAAAAACACGTTTGATGATACCTGTTCGCGAGCATTACCCCCTAAATACCCACGCAAGCATATAAACAAAACTTTGATGCCTGCTGAAGATAAAGTATCCGAGCTTGGCAAAATTTCTTTTGACGCCTCTGCGCAGAAAGCCTCAAACAGCCCTACTCTAAAACCGCACCATGTATCTGCCAACCGCCTCCCACTGACTCCCATCAGCTCTAACACGCTACAAGCCACGTTTTCCCCACCTACGGGTAAAGATATAGTCAAATCAACTGAACAATCATTCCGCGAATTATCAGCCTACCAAAAGCTGTGTATACATCAACTTGAACAAGTTTGTGCAAATACCTCCAACACTTCCTGCACCGCGAAACAGCTCATCATTTTGACAGAACAGACCAGACATCTCGAAAACGAGCGTTGCAAAATAAATCAAAGGCTATTAGACGGTGCATGTTCTGATGAACAAAGAGCTAAGATAGCTTTACACGACGAATATTTTAATGAATGGCAAGCAAAAATACACTGGCAGGCGAATCGGATTCTGGCATTGGAAAAGGTCCTAAGAATGAAACCAGTTATGCCTTCTCAATCACACCAAACAGAACAATGTGAAGCCAAAACGACAAAAAATAACATCCCGGTCGAATCCCTCATCAAAGCAGAATTCAAAAAAAAATGCGAGGCAGCCTTCCAGAAACTTGCTCACGAAGATATGAAGCTGGCCGAGAACAAGGCAAATGAGGCTTTTGATAAAGCTTTGAAATATATGGCTGGTAAAACTGATGGGATAATCGCAGACTTAGGCGACAAAGCCGAAGTATTTATAAAAAGCCTCTTTTACAGCAAGCTAACGCAGATATCGTATAACATTCAGCATCAGTTTTTAAGTTCGCTTTTAGATAAACTAAAAATGGCTGACCAAAAGGGCGCTAATATTAATGATTTGCACTCTGTATACGAACAGTATGCGCAGGCAAACCTGTTGCAGCCAACTCTAGCTGACGCATTAGATTACGACAAAGCTTATACCCTCTTGCCTACCGATGATATCCGTCTCTTGCAAGCCCAACAGCGCATAAATCTTCCATCTCTAATACTGGATCAGAAATGTTATCTGGTGAGTTTTAAAAATGACATAGCCACATTGCTAACAAAAAGCACTGACCAAGACAAAGAAAACAGGGCCATGCCATTGCCTTTGCCGAAAATGTATTCTCAAGCAAATCTAATGCATACCGGCCAGCCTGGTAGCAACACTAAGGCGTAGTCACTATCGGCTTCACCAGTGTACCGTAGCCAAAATAGGGCTTAAACTCCCTGTTATTGCACAAATTCGGCGCTAATAAGGCGATGTTGCCCAATCCAAAGGTATATGACGATAGCAGCGCTTCGCTTGTGCCGCGCAGCACGTTCAGGCAGCCATGGATGACATGCTCCATGCCGAATTTGGAAAGTGTCTGCCATTTGCCTAGCAGGGATTTTTCGCCCTCTTTTCGGCTTTCCAGGAACAACCCCACTTCGGCGGCCGCGGCAATGGCGGCGCCGGCAGCGATTTGAATTTTCCCCACGACAGAGCGGATTGAACTGGCGAGGAAGCCCAAAAAGGGCAGGCAGCTGACCGCGTTGAATATTTTTTCCACTTCCATCGACTGCCGACTGATCACCGTAATCGTCGGGTCCAGCGAGGTTTCCCTCACCCTATTCTGCAAATTGATAAAACACTCTTTGGCGACAGTCACGACTTTGGAAATGATCGTTTGGGCTGTCGTCCAGGCATAATTAAAACCGGCAGACAAATCGCTTGGCAACGCGATTTTGGGAGATGTTGATTCTACAGCGCCTTCCATGGAAAATACTCCTTTTGAAAATGACTGTGAATATAGTGCTTTTGCACCTAAATACTCAAGGACTCATTAAAAATGGGGTCAGGCTTGGCATCTTGTTGCGACACGAGGCCTTTAAAGGAGGTGTTTCTTAAAGAAACCACCCTTACAGCAGGGTGAATCTAGAGTTCTGAATAAAGTGCGAACTCGACAATGAAACGAAAGGAGCAATCCTGGTATTCGTTCACGGGGTCGGAAATTAAACGTCAGACCTTCAGCCTGAGATATTTGTGCGTTTTACCTAGGGCGCGTTGCCCTAGGCTGTTATATTTCAGGGCGTTGCCCTGAGAACGGTGTTCAGCTGAAAGCCTGATTTATAAAAGCCTAGGGCAACGCCCTAGGTGGAATATATAAAGAACTCAGGCTGAAGGCCTGATGTATGGTTTCCGACCCTGTGAACAGAAACTCTTAGAGGGGCCAACTACGGTAACGTAGTTGGCCTACTCTGCGCATTCTCATAAAATACTTTTCAACACTATATTCAATATGCTTTATGTCCATCGGACCAATAATAGCTTTCATCATCGAATTGTGAACAATGAAACCTTCTTTGACTAGATGTTCCCATACGACATTTCTGGTTTCCTGTTTTAGCGGCCAGTTATCAAATATCACCCCTGGAATATTAGCTATCGGTGATGCAGATTCATTATATGGATTACCCCGAATATTTATTTTCTTAGCTTTTAACTCAGCTCTTTTTCGGCAATTTTTTGGTTTTCTTGAATTTGATAATTTAGGACTCCGATCACTTTTTTGACCTGGTTGAAAAAAAAGTCTAAGCCATCCAGCGTAGTGGGCCCATCCCCCAAAGGTTCCGCTCAAAGAAGGTGGTTGAACTTTCTTTGACCTGATGATGTTCAATAAGGAACTGTTTAAAACGTTCCTCATGGTCTTTCGTATAGACAAGCGGTTCATTGCCCTTTGTAATGCCATGGGTACGATAATGCTCTGCAATCTTCTTTTTGGGTCATCACACAAATGAGTGGTTGGTTGAGTCATAATTATCATATCCGCTCAAAGTTTTTAGGCTGAAAGCCTGATTTATGAAAGCCTAGGGCAACGCCCTAGGTACATGAAAATAAAATTGCAGGCTGTAGGTCCTGCCTTATAAGTTGCTATGGAGCAGTCCTACAGCCTGCAATCTATTTTAAAGCCCACCTAGGGTGTTGCCCTAGGCTTTCATAAATCAGGCTTTCAGCCTAAAACAACAGCAAGATCTATTTATTACGACCTCAGAAAGCTGGTACCATTATACAACGAACAATCCAAATTTTACAGGTTAACCACGCATTTGTGTGATGACCCTTCTTTTTATACTCTTCTTGAATCAGAACGGTTTTTTGTTTAAATTCCGAAAAGTCGAAAACATCCGGTTTGGCTTTGAAGATCCCCCGATTGGCATCCGCATCCGAATTGATGATCACTTGAGCTAGCGGAGCATCATCCTTAATGACTGGTTTTTCTGATTCAGCTGCCCCCACGGGAACTCGATGGTTGCCTGCTATATCGGCTGTATTTCCCCCCACAAGAGGATTACCGGGCGGTTTCTCAAATGGAACAACCCCAGCCTCTGGCCGTAAGAGATCATTGGCCGATGGGGCGGCAGAAAAAGGCCTCAATTCTGTTGTCCCGATTGGCGCCATGGACCTGGAGGTGGCTAGCCATATTGTCCCGATAAGAACACCGAGGCCGAGTCAGGTCCTCTTTAGACTGCAACCATTTTTTTGCCGAGTTTTTTTGGTTCCTCATCTTTCTCTACTAACACCCCTGAAAGAGTTTTATAAGTTGGGTTTGGGGACTCATTTTCAACTGGTGTAATTGACACAGCACCTCAAAATAATTGATTATAGTATCTAGGTTTTGTAAATAAGTTTGTGTTTATATTATTTTTTAAACATGGTTTCGTTCTCAGCTAAAAAACCTGCGTAACATGTTATCAACTTCGTCACCAAAGCGCATTTCTTCAAGCAGGCGTGTAAATTCGATATCGTTTCTCTCTCTCAAAGCTCGAGCTTCTTCAATAATAATGTTATGTGATAAGTCTAATCCACTTTCATTTCCACTAATCCGAATGGAATGGAGCATTCTTTTATTTATGCTGTAGATTTTTCTAATTGATTTCTGGTCATCTTTGCTTAATTTCTTTACTATGGCTTCAACATCAAGCATAGGAATTAAATTAAAACGTTTAACACGCACGATAACATCATTTTTGTATAAGCGGATTAACAATTCCTTATATTTTTTGACAGCTTCTGCTGCCAACTCACTCGGGGCGCCTTTAAAGACCATAATGCCTAGATTGGGGTCATAAATACGGGCAAGCTTGTTTTGATAATCGATTTGAAGCAGTGTGGCGTGCCCGGATCCCTCTGAAAAATATAGGGAAATCGGCACGACGATATTTGACTTGTCTTTAAAAATTTGGCACTCTCGTATAATCAATGCACCAATGATGCTATCGATCTCTTCATAAGACAAACCCTTAGCCATATTAGAGGCTGCCATTTGAGGCGCTTTTTTAGATTCTTTGAGGGTCTCGTTTACCGGCGAAACTAGACTGTCTGTACCAGCTGTATCCTGCTGCTGCATTCTAGCTATTTTTAATGGTGAAAACAGCGTCTGTAAAACATGTTTAGCCTGAGCGAAGCGGGTTTTCTGTCCGACTTCAATTTCCGGGGATACCAACTTCGCGTCCACCGCCTTGGCGTCAGTTGTACTCAAGACGTCATACATCTTTTCACACAAAGCATTGCAAACACCGTCTGTCAAGATCTGATTCTCGTCTTTACCGGTCTGGACGCCTCTTTTTAAAAGCGAGCCTGCAGGCTCATTATATTTATTATCAAAGTATTGGTCATAAACTGTTCTAAGGGCTTTGTACAAGCTGTCGCGATAGCTTTCGTCGGTTTCTTTGCCTTTGAAAGGTTCAAAGATTTCTCGTCTCTCGTAGCAGGCCTTATGAAGAGTCGGACACCCTTTTTCGGTAGTTACCTTAATAAAAGCGACAATTTTCTCTTGATTTGCGGCACGCTCTTGATCAGTCAGGGCTTGGCCTGCCAAACCCTTTATGTAGTTGACACTATCAGCATAGAACTGATCAAAGACACGCTGCCGCATTTGATCATTTTTGGTCAGCTCAGCAAACCGTATTAACAGGTCGATTTCCTCTGCTGAAGGGAACACGCCATCCTTAATTTTGCATTGCTCCATGAGGACCGCTTCCAAGCTATTTAGGCAAACAGACCTATCTTTAATGTCTGTGATCTTGTCAAGGCCCTTCATCCAAGCTGCTAAACTTCCCTTGGGATTGATGCTCTTGCCGACCTGATCAGCAATGAATCCTACAATGACCTGATAAGCCAAGGTCTTGTTGTCATGGCTATCCGCTATCTTCTCAGCCAGCGCAAAGACCTTAGAATGATCCTGGGAATGATCTGTCGTGATTACATTTTCGAAAATCTCTTCTAAGGCAGCGACTTTAGCAGCGGGATCGGTGATTCCTTGTTCAATCTCCAGGGCCTTTTCGAAATTATTAAAGGCGATGTGCTTGGCGCAAAGGGTGCTTCTAACGGGATCATGCGCTAGTGTTTTAGTACCGGCATCATTATTCAATATTTTATTACACAAAGCATTAACGGTTTTGTACTGACTAGCTGGTTCGTTGAGCAAAGGCTTGATGATACGCTTTTCCCAGCTTCGCCTGTTTACCACATATTTCTCACCACCAACCGACACGACAAAATTGCCTTTAAGCCAATCAAAAAAACGAGACAGCAGACTCCGCCCCTCGAATTTTGTGGCAGCCACAAATTTTTCGTGCCCAGCGGTGCCGATTTTAAGGCGGCCGGTAGTTTTATTTATGTATGGCAGGTCCTCTTGATTTACCCCGACCTCATGGGCTGCGAAGAATTTTTTTTTGGGAAGCATAGTAAGAATGCATTGTATTTTTTAACATAATTAAACACAACTACCTTTGTTTATGTTATTTTTAACATTATTAATAATCTTTATTATAAAACAAACATCTTATTAAAACACATGCTAAATGTAATGAAAATGTGTGAAAATGAACCAGGTCTCTGATTAATTTTGCTTGCATGGATTTCCACGCCTGCAACTCGTCTTTGCCGACGAGCCCTCAGGCAACCGAGTCAATACAAGGTGACTTGCGATCGTTCACCCCCGGAGCTTTGCCGCTGTTTAGAATGAGGTCAGATTTTGATATTTGAGACATGCAGGGAATTGAAATAGGGGTCAGACGTGGGCTGTCAAAAAGTCTCCAAAGACGTCTAAATTGTACGTGTCCATAAGTCTTCCATGATTAAACATTTAAATGACTATCTGGAATAGCAATTTGCGAACCATTGCGCAAGCTCACTTTGGCGAATATTGTTAAGAGCGTTCTCTACAAGTTCTGAAGTTAATTCCCCGACCCGACTTGCCATAGTTAAAATGAGGCGTCCCATTCCTCCATTTCCATCCCACAAACCGTTCTTTACATATTTAAAATATCCGAATAGTGATTCGATGACCTCTGTTGACCCAGGTGCTGTCACACCTGATGGAAGCTGACAAGATTCTTTAGATACAAAATCAAGAAGATTGCATGCAAGTTGTTGTGATGATTCAGCCATGGGTAATGGTGATAAGCGTTCAATAATTAATTCTTCTGAATCACAACCAAAACCACTTTTCCTCACTTGATCTCGGATGTGTTTTCCAATCTCAACCCATTGACTCCATATCCTGATTTGCTTTTCATAGCTGTAAACCCACTTCAATTTTTCATATACCTTTTCATCCCATATACCATCATATTGCAATATTTTCATTGCCCAACCGATAATAATGTCCACATTGTGATATCGGGCCTTTTTCCTTTGGGCTGGAGGTGCAAAATGCGCACCTGCAGTACAGTGTAGTTGTTTTTTTGGGTAATTCGCTTTTTCCTTGAACAAATCCCAATCAAGATCGTTTCGAAACAACTTTTCATACTCTAGACATACGTCATATAGTGTGTGACAATACAGCCACCAACCATTTTTTGAAATCCTCATATGCCCAGCCAGAGATCTGAACCTCTATCGGATAATAGAGAGCTTGGTACCACACCTGTCCTTTGTGAAACTCCATACAATGCCTTCGATACCTCCTCGCCAGTTGAACGGTGCATGGGAATTAAAGCAAATGGTTCAAGATCTTGAAGCGACAATGTCCAATTATTTCTTTGTTTTAAAACATCGCTACGAACACCCATAACGGCAAGACATTCAATGGACCCTTGCGCGATGACATGATCAACAATCCAACACCAATCTGAGGATACCTCCTTAGGACGATTTAGCTTTTGTAAACCAATTTTAAGATCCCATTGGATACATGTTTCATGAGTGGGCGCGCAATCAATTTTATCTTCTTCTTGCAAGACCTTCATTGCAGAGGAAATATTCCGAAATCGCATAGAAGCAGTCTGCTTCCACTTCATTGCCAAAAAGACTGTGGCAGTTGGTAAGAGTGTCTTTCAGACTTCAAATCTGAATTGCAGATTATCGCTTTTTTTTAGAATCTGAATTTCGTTTCGATAGATTTCAATTTGCGATTCTAATTTGTCAACACTACTCTGAAGAGATGATATTTTTTCTTTGCTTTCAATCGATTTTTGTTTAAGTCTGCTGCATGTCAATTTCCAGTCGTTCCGACAGTCTTTAAGTCTCTTGACTGCAAAAGTTTGGCGTTTTAATAGAAGCTTGGTTTCTATACATTTTTCTTTCCATTTATTACGGCTGTCAGTCAGCCATGCAAGCGCCTTATCAATTCTCTTTGGAAGATTATTTTCATTAGCAATGTTGCTTTCTTGATTATTTTTCATCCCATCAGCCCCTTGTTTACGAGAGCTAATTATACAAGATCAAATTGAAATTCGCAATACAAATATGGAAGAATTATGAACTCTTGTTTGAAGATATTGTTAGTATGAATAACTAAACTTTTTGACAGCCCACGTCAGACCCCCTATCCTATCCTTTGTCCCTGATTTTCATTATCCAACTTCTTTAACAGAAAATCTACAAGACCTTAATTAAATACTAATACATCTAAATTATAATTACTATAAACCGTAAATAATAAAGGAGAGAACATGTTAAACTTAAATCCAGTCTCTTGGTTAGCTAATGACCTGATGTCCAATAATTCTTTGGTTAGAAATAAAACAGCAGAAACTTTAGTCTTTGCTACCTCTCTTTTGGCTCAAGGGCAAGGACTAACCGGCGCCGTTATCGGCACAACGACTGCGATTGTCTCTTCTGTCGCCAAGACATCGGCTATGGTAGCCGGATCCGTCGGGTGTGCCGTCTTGGGATATAAGGCGGGATGCGGCATCTATCACTCGGCATTAGAGAATAAAATCTCCGATAAATTATGGTTAAAATACGGGTGGAATATAGATAAAGCCTACAAAACCGCTAAAAATATTAAAACTATTGCCGCCACAACGACTTTGGCCGCATCGTGCCTGCCATTAGCATATACAGTCTTTAGCTCGACAACTTCGATGATGGTGGCCGGATCATTGGGTTTTATTGCAGCCGGATATAAGGCGGCTTGCGCCATCTACCAATCCACTCCAGAGAATGGAATTGCAGGCAAACTGGCTTGTGCTGCCACAATAGCAACCTTTGCCGCATCATTTATCCCACTGGCTTATACAGCCTACACAGGAATCTCGAGCTAAAGGATAGAAAAACCATGCCTATCTAATTGACGCCCAAAATTAGAACACCCTTGCAGTTACATGCGCAAAGGAACAAGCAGCACAAACAAACTTGCCCATTGCCTTGCCTTTCTTTGCGCCTTTTCGCCCAGATAGTGGGTATACCAGGATCTAGAAATTGGGGTCAAAATTAGGCTCAGAAATTGAAATTGGGGTCAGAATTTGGGGTCAGGCTTGGTATTCTGGTATTCGTCTTTCAAACAAATACCAAAACACCAAGCCTGACCCCATTATTATCCTGTTATTCTTTTGCTTCATCCGACAACTTAGGACCGTTGTATAGAAAATGTCATTCCGTGGAAGGAACGAAACGGACGGTCATTTCACGTCCCTGAAGAACAGGCCTAAATGGGACACACTACAAGGGATTGAGCTTGAGGAAAAGGTTTTCAAAGCAGATCTGCAGCGAAGTCGAGCGTTCCAGCGAAAGGCGCGCTTCGGCCACGGCTTTTTGGACAGCTTCAAGGGGTAGGATGTTTCCGCTTTCCAGGGCTTGCTTGCAGGCTTCGCTATAATCGCGATGCATGAGGTGTTTATAGTCCCCGTTTACGCGCAATAGCTGCAAATCGCGGTACCAGGCCAAGATGACATCGAAAAGAGCTCTTGCTTCCTGCGTGGCATACATGGCAACGGCCCCTTCGACTTCCTTTTCAAGGGTTTGCTTCTGGGCGGCCGAGAGATCTTCTTTGGCACCATGCAAAAGGGTGGTGCGCGCATCCTTTTCGATTTCCTTCTTGCTGCCTTCAATATGACCGGCTAAAACCGCCGCCGCTCCTGCCAGCAGCTTGTAGTTGGCAAGACCGCGCTTTGCCAAAAGATCCAACACGACAGCCCGCAGCGGATTTGCGCCATCGCCGACCAAGCGCAAGGCTTTTCCAATGGAACCTTGAGCCATCATTGCGACCTTGCCGGCCTCTTCAGCACTAATGGCACAGCGCTGCATGATGAACGATGTGATTTCGTCTTCGGCCAGCGGCTGGAAATATAGGGGGCGGCAGCGGGAAAAGACTGTAGGCAGCAGGGCTGATGGAGAGTTCGACAGCATGATAATGATGGCATCCTGGGCCGGTTCTTCGAAGGTCTTCAGCAAGGCATTAGCACTATAGCTGAGCATGCGGTCGGCATCATGGATGATGAAGACCTTCCATTTGCTTTCGCATGGGGCGAGGTAGACATCTTCGCTGAATTGGCGCATGGCGGCGATGCTGTGCATACCGACTTTGCCCTCGGGACGGTAGATGCGGATGTCTGGATGGTTGCCGGCTTGGATTTTATGCTTATGGATTAGCTGGGGGTCGTGCTGGCAGATCAGCAGCTTGGCAAAAGCTTCGGCAAAAAGGCTTTTACCGATGCCATCAGGTCCGGCAAAGAGCAGCGAATTGCCAACGGTCCCCTTTTTAGCCGTGCGCGTCAAATAGTCTTTTGCCTGTTCATTGCCGATGATATGTTCAAACATGGAAGTGCATCTCAAGGATAGCCTTTGCCCGGTCGATCACAAGCCTTTGGGGCTGGTTGGCATCGATGAGGCAGAAGCGCTCGGGCTCGGCCTTGGCAAAATGCACAAAAGCCGTGCGAATGCGCTCGTGGAAGTCTTTTTTTTCGGCTTCGATGCGGTCGACTTCGCCAGCCCGGGCATTTTCCTTGGTTGCCCTGCGGGTGCGATTAAGGCCCGTGGTGGGATTGACATCGAGATAAAAGGTTAGATCCGGCACAACTTGTCCGCAGATATTGAGGCACAAATTGCGCACCCAATCAACACCAAGGCCGCGGCCAGCGCCTTGATAGGCGATGGTGGAATCGTTATAACGATCGCAGATCACGACTTTGCCGGCGGCAAGCGCCGGCTGGATGACCTCTTCGATGTGCTGGGCACGAGCGGCAAGAAATAGCAGCAACTCAGCTTTAGCATCGATTTTCATCGTAGCACTGCGCGTCAGCAGCCAAGCACGGATTTGATTGCCGAGTTCAGTGCCACCCGGCTCGCGCGTTTTCACCACTGTGATGCCGCGCGCGCCGAGCGTTCTTTCCAGATGACCGATAAGCGTTGTCTTGCCGGCCCCTTCGCCGCCCTCGACCGAAATGAATCGCACAGGGGTGCTGGCTTTAGCCTTGCTCATCGTCCGTCACATTGCTCTCTTGCAGCCCTTCTTCATTATCAGCTTCGCCGCTGTCGGCTGGCGTCTCATTGATATCTGCCGCTGAGATATCTGCCGCTGATGCATCGGCTACAGGTAGTGTCGCCCCGTTAGCATGCGCTACTTCGCCGTTTGGCAAGACGGCGACATCTGCGCCAGTATCTTCAATCTTCTGGATGGCAACGAGGGAGTCACCTTCACGCAAGTTGACCAATTTCACACCTTGCGTGTTGCGTCCCATCACCCTTAGATCGCGCATGGTGATACGCACCGTCTGGCCGGATGAGGAGATCATCACCATGCCGTCGTTATCCGTGACGCACAGCGCGCCAACGACATTGCCATTGCGTTCGCTGGTAATGATCGAGCGCACGCCAACACCGCCGCGATTGGTTTGGCGGAAGTCTTCCACATAGGAACGCTTGCCGAAGCCATTTTCGCAGACGACGAGAATGGCCTCATCGCCGTTGACTACTTCGCAGCCTACGATGAAGTCGCCTTCGCTGCGCAGTGTGACACCTTTGACACCGCGGGCCATGCGTCCCATCGGGCGCACGTTGTTTTCATCAAAGCGCACAGCCATGCCGTTGAATGTAAATAGCATCACCTGCTGAGTTGGTTTTACCAGGCGGGCGGCCATAACCTCGTCGCCCTCGTCGATATCAAGCGCCCATATGCCTTTACGGCGAGGATTGCTGAATTCGCTGAGCAACGTCTTCTTGACCACGCCTTTGCGTGTGGCCATGAGGATACATGCTTCTTCGTTGAACGAAGACACGCGCAGGGTGGTGGCGATTTTCTCATCGGGGCGGATATCTTCCAGTAAATTGACGAGCGGTTTGCCTTTGGATTTTCTGCCGATTTCAGGAATTTGCCATACTTTAAGCCAGTAGCAGCGTCCAAGATTGGTGAATATCAGCAGATAGTCATGCGTCGAAGCTACATACAGCCCCTTGATGGCATCGTCTTCGCGCTTCATGGAGATGCCGGTGACCCCTTGGCCGCCGCGGCGTTGTTCCCTGAAGGTGTCGATAGGCATGCGCTTGATATAATCGTCTTCTGAAATGGTGATGATGACCTGCTCATTGGCGATCAGATCTTCCATATTGACTTCGCTTTCGGCAGCCACAATCTGGGTACGCCGTTCGCCTTTATACCCTTTCAGCACATCGGCAAGCTCTTCACGGATGATATCGCGCACCATCGATTCATCGGCCAGTACAGCACGGTAGTAGTCAATCTTTTTCAGCAGCTCTTGGTATTCGTCGTTGATCTTATCGCGCTCAAGACCGGTCAGTTGGTAGAGGCGCAGATCGAGGACGGCATGGGCCTGGCGCTCGGTGAACTGGAAGCGTTCGACCAGTTCTTTGCGCGCTTCATCGCGGTTGTTGCTGGCACGAATGAGACGCACCACCTCATCGAGGTGGTCGATGGCCTTCAGATAACCTTCCAGCACATGCGCACGAGCTTCGGCTTTATTGAGTTCGAAGCGTACGCGGCGGCGCACGACGATGATGCGGTGGTCGATCCAAGCCGTAATGAAATACTTGATATTCATGATGCGCGGCAGCCCTTTGTCCAGCGCCAGCATATTGCAGCCGAAGGTCACTTCCATATCAGTGAATTTATACAGCTGATTGATGGTGACCTCGGGAATTTCATTGCGCTTAAGCTCGATGACAATGCGCAGGCCGTCTTTATCCGATTCATCGCGCAGATCGGAGATGCCGGTGATCGTCTTGCTATTGATCAGATCGGCAATGGCTTTGATGAGATTGGCTTTATTGACATTATAGGGAAGCTCATCAATGACGATGCGCTGCCGTTCGTTTTCATACTCCTCGGTACGCAATACACCCCGCAGGATGAGCTTGCCGCGTCCGGTATGGTAGGCCTCTTTGATGCCGCGATAACCGCAGATGATACCGCCAGTGGGGAAGTCGGGGCCTGGCATCACCTTCATGATCTCGTCAACCGTCGTGTCGCGGTTGTCCAGAATCAGTATTGTGGCTTTGATCAGTTCCGGCAGATTATGCGGGGGGATATTCGTCGCCATACCCACAGCGATGCCAGATGAGCCGTTGCAAAGCAAGTTGGGAAATTTGGCTGGAAATACTGTTGGCTCTTTCTTTGTTTCGTCGTAGTTGGGAACCATATCGACGGTGTCTTTGTCGAGATCTTCCATCAGATGCATGGCAGCATGTGTCAAGCGGGCTTCGGTATAACGCATGGCAGCTGGCGGATCGCCATCCACCGAACCGAAGTTACCCTGACCATCGACAAGCGTATAGCGCATTGCCCAAGGCTGGGCCATACGCACCAGGGTGGGATAGATCACCTGTTCGCCGTGCGGGTGGTAATCGCCGGAGGTATCGCCGGAAATTTTGGCGCACTTACGGTGCTTGCCGCCGGGCGACAGGTTCAGCTGGCGCATCGCGAAAAGAATACGTCTTTGCGAGGGTTTTAATCCATCGCGCACATCGGGCAAGGCGCGAGCAATGATTACCGACATCGAATAGCGAAGATAGCTTTCCTTCATCTCATCTTCGACGTTGCGTGAAACAATGATTCTCGTTAGGCGTGTATGATGCATATTATTTCCTTTTACACGTCCAGATTCTTCACAGAAAGAGCATGTTGTTCAATAAATGCGCGGCGTGGCGGCACATCTTCGCCCATAAGCATCGTAAACATATAGTCTGCCGCAATACTGTCAGGCAAAGTCACCTTGATCAACGTACGCTTGTCAGGATCCATGGTCGTTTCCCACAACTGGTCGGCGTTCATCTCGCCCAAGCCCTTATAGCGCTGGATATCGATGCCTTTTCGGCCATTAGTGCGCAGAAAATCGGTGACCTCGCGCAGCGAGAGGAACGGATGGACGGTGACGTCATCTTCGATGATTTCGAGCAGTGTGCCGTCTGTCGTCGGGTAATTGGCGAGATCAAAACCATAGGCTTTAAGGCTGGTGAGCAAAGCCTCAGATACTCTTCTTCAAAGAGCTCGATGAAATGCAGACGCGCCGGCTGGAATATCTGCATCTCGGCCGTGATCTCTTCGGCAGGAATGGAAGCCAGTGTTTCGGCATGGCGTTTTCTTCTGGGCTTCTTCGTTGGATTTTCTTAGATTTTCAAATTCATCCATCGAATAGGCAAATCGCGGACCGTCGATAAGGTCGATTTTAAAGCGCGGCAGCCTGCCTGCCTCATTTTGCTTGGCCAGAAACTCCTTGAATGGAATCCCCTTGCGCTCAAGACGCCCGTTGAATGTTTCGACTTCGAGAATAGCCGTGAGCAGTTCCTTCGCTTTTTCAAGCCTAAAAATTCGGTGTGATTGACTAAGCGTAGTTTAATATCGCTGATGCCGAGTTCCAGCAGGTAATCATCCATCTCTCTTTCGGAATGGATATAACGACTCACCTTTTTGCGAGTGACGCGAAAGAGCGGCGGTTGCGCGATGTAGATGAAGTTGTTATCAACCAGTGCCGGCATGTGTCGGTAGAAGAATGTCAATAGCAGCGTGCGAATGTGGGAGCCATCGACGTCAGCATCCGTCATGATGATAATCTTGTGGTAGCGCAGCTTGTCCAGATTAAAACCGTCCACGCCTATCCCGCAGCCCAGCGCTGAGATCATGGTGCACACTTCTGTATTCTGCAAGACCTTTTCCAGGCGCGCCTTTTCCACATTGAAAATCTTACCGCGTATCGGCAAGATGGCCTGAAAACGACGGTCGCGTCCGCCTTTGGCCGAGCCGCCCGCCGAATCCCCTTCCACGATATAGATCTCACATAAGTCCGGATTTTTCTCCTGGCAATCGGTCAACTTTCCTGGTAGGCGTCCGCTATCGAGTGCCGATTTGCGCAGCGTAAGCTCGCGCGCTTTTCTGGCCGCTTCTCTTGCCTGGGCGGAGATAATTGCTTTTTCAGCTATAGATTTGGCAACGACGGGATTCTCATCGAAGAATATGGTCAGCTCCTCGCCGACGACTTGCTGGACAATGGAGCCGACATCGCTATTGCCGAGTCGCTGCTTGGTTTGTCCTTCAAATTGCGGGTTGGCGACTTTAACAGAGATCACTGCAGTCAGTCCCTCACGCATATCTTCGCCGCTAATCGATATCTTATCGCTTCTTAGCAGGTTGTGATTTTTGATGTAGGTGTTGAGAACGCGCGTCAACGCCGTCGAAAAGCCGGTCAAGTGTGTGCCGCCATGCCTGGTGGAAATGTTGTTGACGAAGGAGTAGATAGTCTCAGTATAAGTGTCATTCCACTGCATGGCCACTTCGATCTCGATGGGGGCGTCATCGCCTTGGCGCGAGCCATGGAAATACACAGGCGTTGGGAATAGTGGCGTCTTGTTTTCGTTCAAGTAACTGACAAAGGACAGCAAGCCGCCGCTATAGCAGAAATGCACGTCTTCTTTCTCGTCATTGCGCTCATCATGGAAATAGATATTGATGCCCTTGTTCAAAAAGGCCAGCTCGCGCAGACGCTTGGCGAGGATGTCATAATCATACTCACGCACCATCATGATAGTGTCATCGACCCAAAACGTAATCTTAGTGCCGCGCTTTGATGACTCGCCGACGATCGATAGCGCCTTGCTGATCTTGCCTTTGGAGAATTCTATTTCGTAGATACTCCCCTTTTTGAATACTTGGACGAGCATTCGTTTGGATAAAGCGCACACGCAGGAGACGCCGACGCCATGCAAGCCGCCGGACACCTTGTAGGTGTCCTTGTCGAATTTGCCGCCGGCATGCAGGATCGTCATCACGACTTCCAGCGCAGACACATCGCGTCCCTGCTTGGCAGATTCTTTTTCATGCCGCTCCACAGGGATGCCGCGGCCGTTATCTTCAATGGTCACGGAGTTGTCTTTATGCAGCGTGACGAAAATCGATGTGCAGTGCCCCGCCATCGCCTCGTCGATACAGTTATCAACGACTTCATAGACCAGCTGATGCAGGCCATTGCTGCTTGTATCGCCAATATACATGCCGGGACGTTCCCGCACGGCTTGGAGACCCTCCAGCACCGTGATCGAGCTGGCATTATATTCGTGAGGGGCAGCTGCAACGGCATCTTGAGAGCTTTGCTTATCGTGAGTCATGCGACACCTTACTTCTGAACGGTTGTAAAATCATAAAAGTCAATAATTGTTTCATATCCACCCTAAGCGATCCTGAAATTGATATTTTGGACACCAGCCTTAGGAAATCTATGTTGAATGGACGCCAGGATGCGATACTTATCGTGGCGGCTTAAGAGGCTATGCAGGGTGGAATTCTTCACCTTTACTGTCAGCACGCCATCAATCAGGGAAACGGCCTGCGTCATCGGCGCAAGCTTGGGCCCGATGATGTCCGGCCAAGCCGCCAAAAGCAGGTCCGGCCTCTCCTGATACACATTGCTGATCTTTGCCAGCACGGCTCCCAATAGGTCACTGACCTTATGGGAAGTAACGCCCGTGCCATCATAGTTCTTAGGCCTGCGCAAGCTTGTTTTTCGCAAAGGAGAAATCCCCGTAAATAAGCATTCAGAATATCATATTTAGGGACTGATCAGCAAGTCTTTTTAGGAACTTTTTCGCCAGTCTTTTAAAATAAATTCTCGGTACGTAAATACCTTAAAAGCGATAGGCCACAATGCCGGAAACGGAAAGAGATTTCCATTTGGCACCGTTGAAGGGCAGCCTTACGTCAATTTCGCCGAAATCAGGATCGCGCAGAGATAATCTTTCATGGCCATGGCGCGATCTGATATTGCGGTAGGAGCCGGCTACGCCGATGGACCAGTTGTCCCAGATTTCCCATTTGCCGCCCAAAGTGGCGATATAGCCGAAGCCATGCGCCTGGTGATGGAATGGGCCTACGATATCCTGCCGCAGGTTCCAGCGTCCGGTGCCGCGGTAACTGACGATATGCCATTCGAAACTGCCAAAGACATAGGCGCAGCGTTCGACACGCACGCTGAAATCCATTCCCACCCAAGGGCCGAACCAGCGCGTCTTATAGGAGCTGTCCAGGCCGGTGATAGGACCTTCTTCCAATGGCGCTAGCAAATCAAACACTTGCTTGCCGTCATACATATGCAGATTTTGTCCGTGGTAGGACCACCCGACTAGAGGCGTGGCGATGAAACGCCCGCAGGTCGAAGTGACGCGATAACCGACACCGGCTTCAATGTCATAGACATCGCCCTTGCCCGCATTGTTGCTGGAAATCGAGAAAGGCTGCGTTTTGTCGTTGCCGAGAAAGTCGGCATCTCGATTTCTGCCATGATAGATATTCCCATAGTCTCCTGAAACGCGCACCGCGTAGTTGGCGCAAGAGGTATAGCTGGCATAGCCATCAACCTGAACGATACGTAAGTCTTTCCATTGGAGTTCGGATAAAACACTCGGCACGCCCTCAAAACCGCCAATGCTCCAATCGAATTTATCTTGGCGGTAGCCTATACCGATATCGATGTTGACGGGCGACGGCCATTTGTGCGACTCCATAGGGTTGGCGCAGCTATTGCTATCGCACCATGCAGCCATTAACCCTGCACTTGCCAGCACACCTACAGATAACGACAGAATAAATTTACGCATATTTGTCCTTTCACTCGATTATTTAGTACTTAGCACCTTAAATTGCAGCCACTGTGCCAAAGGAGGCATTCAAAATTTGTTTGGGCAGCTGGAAAACGACAGCTTCCTCTGTATAAACAACATCTTCCACCACTGTCACGCCAAGTGCAATCAAGCGCTCTATACAGCGTTGTACGATAGCTTCAGGCGTTGAGGCGCCGGCTGTCAGACCGATAGTTGAGGCAGGAGCTACCCACTCAGGGTTGATCTCTTTCTCATTATTGATTAGATATGATGCGATGCCGCGTTTGGAGGCCACTTCGCGCAGCCTGTTTGAATTTGAACTCTGGGCATCGCCTACAACCAATACTAAATCTGTCTGATCGGTAATTTCCCTAAGCGCCATCTGCCGATTTGTCGTCGCATAACATATCGACGAGCTGGGCAGCGTTTCAACTTGCGGATATTTGGCGCTAAGCGCTGTGGTGATATCTTTGACATCGTCAAGGCTAAGTGTTGTCTGTGTGATATAGAAAAGTTTTTCCGTTTGCGAGAATGTCAGCGTGGACACGTCTTCAACGGATTCCACGATGGTGGTCATGTCAGGAGCTTCACCGGCGGTGCCGATGATTTCTACATGGTGGCGATGTCCGATCAAAATGATCTGATAGCCTTGGGCGGCAAAGCGTTTGACGGCCGAATGGACGCGTGTGACCAGGCCGCAGGTGGCATCGATTTCGATCAGCTGCCGCTGTTTGGCGTGCTCGCGCACTACCGGCGAGACGCCATGGGCAGAGTAGATGAGTCGCGCGCCAACGGGCACATCATTGAGATCTTCGATAAAAATTGCGCCTTTGGCTTTCAGGTCGTCGACGACATATTTGTTGTGCACGATTTCATGTTTGACGTAGATGGGCGCACCCCATATCTTAAGGGCTTTTTCGACGGTCTCGATGGCTCTGTCCACGCCGGCGCAAAACCCGCGCGGCTTAGATAAGAGTAATTTTTTCATCCAAATTCTCCATAATCCTGAAACAAAGGCTAATCATAATGAAAAGAAAACAAAGAGGGAAGCAAAAATACGCAGAATTTTGCCGAACTGGGTCGTAGTATAAAAACTTTCAATCTTGCTTGTATACAAAAAATCAACGCAGAGCGGAACAGCCAAGAGGCGCAGAGGCGCAAAGAGAACAAGCAGCAAAAACAAAAAACAGGATTAGCAAGATAGACAGGATAAATACAGCCTTAGCAAGAAGCAGACTCCAAGGCACTAGTTCCTGTTCACTTCACGGGTCAAAAACTCTCTGTGTTCTCCGTGTCTCTATCTTTATAAATTTAACACAGAGGCACGGAGCACACAGAGAAGAGCAATCAGATAAGCCTATGCTGTTCTTTGATTTTACTGCTTACTCCCTTTGCGTGCTTTGCGTTGAATCGGACTCACAGAAGCCTGGCGAAGCAAATGTAACGACAAAATCTAGTGAATTCTCTCGCTTATTCTTTACTGAAATCACCCAGTTTGGGTTGTACCACGGCGACTAAATCTTTGGATTTCATGACGATAGATTCTGTCTTCATGCCGCAATTGAAGGCCGACTGTTCGTTAGCCAGCACTTTGCTATCGAAATAGGTATCGAGATTCAACAACTGTCCGAAGGGCGGCACTCCGCCGACAATCAAACCGAAGCGATCTTCGATGACTTTTGGATCTTCAAACTCGCATTTCTCCCCGACAGCATCTGCCACGGCCTTCATATCCAATTTCAAGTGGGAAGGGATATTAAAGTGGTAGTTTTTTTTGGTGTTCTTGCCGCGCAGGACGATAGACTTTACGCCTTCTTCCATCAGGGTGCTGCGCACATTGGCCGAATCCAGGCTGGTATTTGTCTCAGCATGAGACAAATGTTTATATTCGATACTTTGCTGGCGCAGCAGGCGGATGATCTCATTGCGGATGTTTTCGCCGCCAAAGAAAATCTTGGCGCGCAGTCGGTTACTGGCAATGCGCTTGGGATCGGACGGGAAGAGCGACACTTCGCGGATGTTCTTAAGCTTCAATATGGTCATGGTAAGGCGTTCTAGTCCCATGCCAAAGCCTCCATGCGGCGGCATGCCGTATTTGAAGATGCTTAAATAGTCGCCGAAATTGTTCGGATCCATGCCTTTGGCAATGATGCCTTCGACCATTGAGTCGTAGGTGTGGCGGCGCTGCCCGCCCGAGGTGATTTCGGTTCCGGCGCACAGCAGGTCGAAGGTATTGGTCAGTTCGGGCTGCCCATCCATCGGATAGGCATAAAAGGGCCGTTTCATCGTCTTCCAATCTGTCACAAAGATAAGATCGGTGCCAAACTCTTCAAAGGCATACTGGCAAAGCTCCTTTTCAGCTGCGGGGCTCAAATCGGGCTCATGCCGCTCGTCGATGCCTGTGCGCTTGAAATACAGCTCTTGCGCTTCGGCAAATGTCAGGCGGGGGAAGGGCACATCGGCCGGCGCTTTGATGATCTTGTTGTCTAGCAATTCAATCTCAGCACGGCATTGTTGATGAAGATAGGTGATGATGAATTTGACGGCATTTTCCTGGATATCCATGATTTCATGCCACGAGTCGAAGAAACCCATTTCAAATTCCAGCTGCTTGCCTTCAGTGAGGTGGCGTGGCGTGTTGGAATTTTCAGCCCTGAAAAAAGGCATCAGTGCAAACACGCGCTCATTGACGCCCACCATCATCTGTTTATACAGCTGGCTGCTTTGCGCCAAGGTGGCGGTGTAGCCGAAATAGTCGACATTAAAGAATTCCGAACCCCCTTCAGAGGAAGCGCCGATGAGGTTCGGGGCAAAATACTCCACCGCCCTCACTTGATCGTGCATAAAAAGACGGTAGGCATGTGCGATTTCGGCCTGGATCTTGAAAACAGCCTGCAGCTCGCGATTGCGCAAGGCTATGGGACGGTGATCCAGGATAAATTCTAGATCATTGGCCATTTCAGGTTTATAGAATTCTATCGGCGCTACTTCCTTGACGGCCACTTCGACAGTGATGGTAGGCTCAACGACTTCCACACCGCCGCCGGCCTGGGTGGTGGCGACAACTTTGCCGCTGATGGATAAAATCGCACCCGGCTGCAGTGGCGAGACTTTGCGCAATTCATCTTTGGATTCCACCACGACTTGAATCAGCCCTGAGCGGTCGCGCAAAATGAGAAAGTTGAGCTTGCCCATGCTGCGGATATTGTTAAGCCAGCCGCGCAGGCGGACCTGTTGTCCGATGTGATCTTGAAGTTGGGATGCCAGAATGCGTGGAGTCGTCATTTGTTTTGCCTTTATGCTGTTTATGGCAAAATATTAGCCTAAGATGGATTTATCCCTCAATAGAGGAGAATGAAACCGTAAAACAGCTGATATGCGGTTACGTTTTGTGGGGAATTATGCCGTCCGGGCAGCAAGCTTGTCGTTACCCACAACTATCAATCGAATATTTTAAGTCATTTTTTTTCCATTGGCATCTTCGTAGGGAAAATATTCGATCACTAAAGTAATAAAGAGAGGAACTCCTACGGAGTTAAACAAGAATATGCGTTTTCCCGTAGCTGCAGCTGTCTTCGCTTTCGCTCGCACGCCTTAGCCACGGGCTTCCGAGTAACAATAGGTTGAATGCTTACGAAACTTATGCCGGCGTTATTGGCGGATCTTTCATCATTTCCCCTGCTTTTGGAGTCGAAGAGCATTAATCATTAAAAAGGCGGAGGAAAGAACATAATGCCAGGCGATCTTCCGAACGGGATAGCTATGCTTCCCAATGATATTATCGCGATTCTTTCCGACCAAGCTACAAAACGGGCACTTAGCACCAGTGCTCGATGGGTCAATTTTTTCCACGAATTTTTGATTACTGCTATTCAACCGGTCTTGCTTTTCTTGTCTTCTTTACGCTGTTACGGCAACTAGTTTATAACCTAATTTTTCAGCTTTTTTGTGCAATCCGATCAGGCTTTTCATTGCATGCATTTTTTCATTATATTCTGCTCCTTTTTCATAATATTGCCAGCCTTCCTTACACATGTGATATACCATAGTCGCTAGCTTATGCGCGCCGGCCTTAATCCCTTTAGAGTTGTCCGTTCGGCCGCATATGCGCCTGATATGTGCTCCTAATGCAGCATCTGATTTTTTAGCTGCCACTGCAGACATTCTTAAAGCCTGTGAAATATAATTGGCACTTGGTTTTTGCCTTTTGCTTTTACGTCGTTTACCTCCTGAAACATTATTGCCGGGGGACAGTTTTAGCCAGGACGAAAATGCTTTTTCGCTATTCCAGGCGCTTACGTCAGTCCCTCCAAGTTCTGAATAAATGAGTAGTGCAGTACTATCTGCTATGCCTGGCAGCGCTGTCAGGTCTATTCCTGTTTTTCTCCAGAGAATGGCTCTGACATCAAAACAAAGATCATTTTTCTTAGGTTTTTTGAATTTAGAAAACTGAGGACGCTTTTTTATATCTTTATGGTTCTTTGGTGGAGGCGTATTGACTACATCTGGAAATCGCTCAAGCTCCTTCTGAATGCACTCGTCACACTCGTCCAGCTGTTTATGTGCAAAATCGTATTGATCTAGGGCTTGCTTTAGCGAAAAAATATGTTCTTCTTGATAATTCCCTGTCAGGGCTGCTACAAATAGGCTCTCTTCCTTTTTGCAAAGCTTATTCCTCATTGCAGCTAACTTATATGGATCTCTTTCACCGGCTGCTATTGCTCGTGTTATATTTAATCCGGAGACTCCCGCTATATCGCTTACAGCGGTGCTCAGCTTGATATTCATTAACTGCAAGGCTTTTTCCATATGCAGAAGTGCATATTGCTTTGTTTTGATGACATTCATGCGCTGCCTTACATATGCCCGCAATTTTAAGCGATCGCGTGGTGGGCGATAAGCAGCTCTTAATAGACCACTAGAATATAATGTTTGAATCCACTGAGCATCCACCACATCAGTTTTTCTGCCAGGTGGATTTTTGACATTTTTAGCATCGACCAAGACTGGTTTTAAGCCTGATTCTTCCATAATTTCATACAGGGGAATCCAATAAACACCCGTAGCTTCCATAACACCAATTTCCACATTAGCCTCTTTAAGAACTTTGACTATTTCACGGAGTTCAGGTGTCGTTGTACCAAATTCCCTCACGTAAGAACCACCTTTACCATCGGGAATAGCTATATGGATTCCCTTATCTCCTATATCGATGCCAGCAACAGTAGGATCGATGTATCCAAGTTTGTTTTTATGTTGTTGTTTTTTGAAATGATTGGAATTGCTACTATTAGACATGAACGATCTCCTTATTAGCTTTTGTTTTGGTAAAAAGAAAGTTTATAAGAGATCGTTCTTTTTTCTGAAGATGGCATCTAATGACACCGTTACTTTTCAGATATCAGCGGTAAACCGCTTGGGCGCTACAAAGAGATAAGCTCCGCCAACAAAAAAACTTTGAAATATATTCACAATAAGGTTTATTAATCTACCTTCTCTGCTGATACATAGCCCATGAGTTCTTTTGAGGTCTTGCAGATTGATCTCTTTGTAGCCCGTAGTTAAGGCTCGCGAGCGAAAGCGAAGACAGCCGCAACTATGGGAAAATGAATAATTGCATTTAACTCCGTAGGAGTTCCTCTCTTTTTGCTTTCTTGACCGAATAGGCGAGGATGGCCCAAAAAACGACTTAAAATATTCGATTGATAGTTGTGGGTAACGACAAGGGCAGGAAGTACGCCTTAGATTGCTTGTAAATATGCTTTTATATCACGGTCTATTCTTCATATAGCCCGTTTGCTAAATAATCGGTAAGTATTTGAATATTATGATATGAAATGGTTACTGCAAAACCATCGATTACAGCGTTTGTAAGCTGCCTGACACTTTTCATCAGTTCGTAGCATTTAGCACGCTGATGCGTCTCTTGATGACGAATTTGAATACGCCGCTCTTTTCTCAATGGAAGAAAAGGCAGCAATTCATTAGCGCTTGCCTGCCCATTCTCGGCGCACTGGTAAAGCTCATTAAATGAGGCATACATTTTAGCAAAAAAACTGCCTAGGGCGGCGAAGAAGCAGACTTCTTTCACCATAAAGCCTACAGATGCTGCCGTAGAAGCCATTCTTAATAAGCCATAACTTGTGACCCTTGCTATCGCTATGGCGGGATGCTCGCCACCAAAATATTGATAATCCCTGACATTTATCATCATCGGCACGCCTGCAATTAAATATAAAGACTGCCCAGCATCGCTGGGCAGTCTTTTTATTTCCAGTTTTACCATGCGCCAGTGAAAATTTCATAGTTAGCAATAATCAGCTAACCTATCAAAGCGAATGACCATCGCCAAGACAGGTTAAGGCCGTGCCTTCTCAGACCCATTTTATACTAAGCTAATGAAAGAAACCTGTGCGACAACAAGAGAGTGGTCGGAACAGGGAGGCTCCTCCTGGCTAATGTCAATGATCTGTGGTTGGGTTTGTGCAAATCCATTTCCGCGAATGACATAGTCAATGATCGCCCTGGATCGCCTGCCGGAGGGATCTTTCTTTTTGATATGCATGAAAGAGCCTTGCGGCTTGCTCTTAGCTTGAAGGGTTTCATGCTGCACTGTCTCATTATCGTCCGTCAAGTTAACGGCTTGCAAGGTTTTCATTTGCTCGTCATACTCTGCATCATCATCGCCCACCTCGACTTTTGCGGCGCCAAAATTTAAGTCGCCGGATAAAAGGACATTTTCTGTGTGATTCACCGTCCATTCTTGAATGCGCTTTATTATGCCTGCCATCTGTGCTTTCCGCACATGGCTATACCCATCCTTGCCATAGCTTGCTTGCAGATGAGTGTTAAAAACATACATGTTTTTTTTCGCACCATGCCTTTTTACTTTAAGTTTCAATCCGAGCAACCCCTTATTGGAAAGCCAATCAGAATCTACGCCGTTGGTAAATTTCCACGTTTTGACATCTTTAATTGTCAAATCATCATCCTTAGTACGCTTAATAGCAAAAAACAACCCGCTAGAGAGCGTCGTCACCCCGCCTGTCAATATAGAATGCACACAGTTATAACCCTTTTCATTTAGTTGTTTGACCAATTCTTGCGTTCCCTCATGATCAAAAACTTCTTGCAAAGACACAATGTCAGCCTCTTGCTCTACGATTTTTTCTACAATCGCACCGATGCGCTCTTTTGGGTGTGCTAATCCGTTTGTGGCCGACATAAAGGCCGGACCGAGTCCGACGTTCCACGTCATGACATTCAACGCTTCACCTGATGATAGCCTAACGCTTGATTCAAGGGCGGGTGAATAGGCGAAATTATTTCTAAATAAAGCGCTAAGCGCCTTAAGCGTAATACCGGGAAGCGAAAGAAAGGCACATGGAACACAAATCATCGCCGCCATGGTCATTATGAACATACCTTGTATGCGCAAACATCTATTTGTACTTTCCAGAAGATTTCTTCCTTCCTGGAATTTGGTGACAGCATAATTAATGGGCTTGCTGCCCCTTGAGCCAGCAGCACCCATATATCGAAATATCGACCTGCTAAACAAATCTACCCTTTCGGCAAGTTTAGGTTGTGGTGCGACGACCTCCTGCAAAACGCAGGATTGTTGGTCTATATGGACCTCAGAAAAGCCTGAACAAGGAACATTTGGAATCGACATACCCACCCACCCCCTATTCTAAGACTAGAAATAGCAGTTGCTCATGAGAAATCCGTCAAGTCATGTCAGAAAAAAAACGATTTTCCGGCAGAATTAACCGCCATAAAAACAGATCTGCGAAACCTCAACATAATGAAATAAACATTATCGACAAAATTAAAATGGCGTCAGTATCGGGGTCAGATAATAGGGTCAGACTTGGTATGCCGGTATGTGTTTGAATGGCGAATAACCGAATGCCTGCCTGACCCCAATCCTGTTGGTCGTTCCGTAGTACCTTCAACATGGTTATGCAATAATTTAAAATTTCGACAACAACTTTATACACTCTTAACACTTTTTTACTACAATCATCGAAGCAAAGGCGCGATAGTCTCGTCAAAGCAACCTAACCGCGCATGGTATACCTCAACTTTATGAGCAGTTGCTACCATAGCTTATAATTTATTTTAATCTAAAAGAGTGGAATCTATGCCTAATCAATCATCTTTCATTAATAGCACAAAAGTTTTTTTTAACACTCTTGGCTGCATGCTTTCGCTCGCCTTGGCATTAGTTAATGATTCGATCGGAAAATTGATAGGCCGGTCTGTTGCGTGGATTAAGCACTGTTGCGGGACGACAAAGAAAACAGATTCTGTAGCACAAGAAATCTTAAATAGCCCTTTTTATGTTATTGGGGGAGGCATCGCGGGTCTTAATACAACACTTTTATTACTACAAGAAGGAGTGCCGGCACGAAACATTACTCTTTTGGAAGAAAATGAAGAATGCGGAGGAATTTTTTACCGACATGTTGCTAATAAAGGAAAATCTTTTTTTGCACATACTGTTCGCACTTTCGATGAACCTTCCTATCACTATACAGAGAAGGCATGGAGGCAAGCTGGAATATGGAATACAGACCATCTGATTGGTCGAAATCACGCTCAACCTAGACAAACGGTCCCCGCTGAAATGCGGACAGCCTTTTTGGCCATCGCAAGTAAAAATGATGAAGAATTGGAAAACATGGCCATTCGAGATCTTTTCCCACCAGGAATGACCGAAACCCCCATTTTTAGATACTTTTTCCACCTCACAGGTCTTTTCGACCATCACTCAGCTCTTTCACTAAAGCGATATATGACACATACACATGGCACTGCTCCACATAACTGGGTGCTAAGATCTGCTTCATGTGACTATGAATCAATAGTCGAACCAATTGTCAGCTATTTACAAAAAGAAGGCGTGCACATTGAAAAGAGAAGAACAGTACGACAGCTTGCTGTTGAAAACCAGCGCGTTGTTGCTATTGATGGCGCGCAATTAACGCCGAATGCAAAAGTCATCATCTAAAGTGGTCCCCTTTGTCTAGACAAAAAATGGGAAAAGTTAAGCTAATAACCTCAAGTTTTTGTTGTTCTTGCAGCTAAAGGGGGAGTTTGAGGGGGCTTGCCCCCTCAAGTTCCTTTAAAAATCAAGGTAATCCAAGTCCAACGAAGGCGGAAGGGGGGTAAGGGGGCTTGCCCCCTTTTCCTAAAGGCTCTGCCTAGAAAAATACACCTCCGCAGGCGTTTTATAACCCAGTCCTTGGTGTGGCCTGCTCTCGTTGTAAAACTTAAAATAACTCTTAAGTCCATTACGGACATCTTTTAAGCTTTCATACCCTTTTGGATAAATCTCTTCATACTTCACGCTTCTCCAGAGCCTTTCAATAAACACATTATCAAGGGCTCTGCCTTTTCCATCCATACTGATTCTGACTCCGCCTGCTTCTAATCTCTCTACAAACCAACAGCAGGTGAATTGAACTCCTTGGTCTGTGTTGAATATCTCAGGACTAGCTCGAGAAAGCCCTCTTTCTAATGCATTAATGCAAAATTCCGCATCCAGCAGATTCGAAAGTTCCCATTCGATCACATACCTGCTAAACCAATCGATGATCGCAAAAAGGTATCCAAATCCTTTCAACAAAGGAACGTAGGTGATATCTGCAGCCCATGCCAAATCGGGTTTATCTACTACAATCCCTCTTAGTAGGTAAGGAAACTTTTTATGCTCCTTATTTGCCGCACTCAGATTGGGCTTGGGATAGATTGCTTCTAAACCCATTGTCTGCATCGCCGTTCGAATCCTTTTTCCTCCTACAAAAAAACCTTGAGCTCTCATTGCTATCGTCATCCGTCTTCTTCCATAGAAGGGAGTTTGAAGATATTGTTCATCAATAGCCCGCATGAGTGCCAAATCTTCCTCGTTGGGCTGTTTGGCCTTATAATACAACCCAGATCGTGACATTCCAAGCAAATGACACTGACTTGATAGCGACAACTTCTTATGATCTGGCTCTATTAGAAGTCGTCGAGAATTTAAGTCAAACATCCTAACTTTTTTTTAAGCCACTCCACCTCCATTTTAAGACGTCCGATTTGCTCGAAAAGTTCTGCCTTTTCTTTAACTTCCTGTGCTGTCCCAGTCATCTTGCTCGGTTTTTCAAATACAGTTGTGGCAGTTGATAAAAAGTGTTTTTTCCACTCCGACAACACGATAGGATGCACTCCCAGTTCACCGGATAATTGACTTGCAGTCTTTTCTCCCTTCAAAATCTCAAGCACGGCTTTGACTTTAAATTCTGGGGGATATTTTTTTCTTGTTCGGCTCATTTTCACCTCTTTTCTTAAAGAGGGTATTAGCTTAGACCATTGTCCAAATTTCCGGGACCATTATAATCACTCTTGGGGCAAACGTAAATAAAGGCTTAGTTCCTGAGAAGGCCTTAATTTACGATGATAAGAGCACAGCTCCGATTTCTCCGGACACACCTTTTTCAAATAGCATTAAGCAACCCCATAGCTCGGTATGGTTGCGTGTTGATGACGACCTGGCATCTCAAATAGAAAGCAAATTCCCGGGTCTTTCAGAAAGAGATTTTATTCATATAGACACCAAGCATCCTTGGCAAATTACGCTTATTTCTCTCGGGTCATCCTATTACAAAGCCCAGCCAAAAGGATCTCGCCTCTTTTATATTGCGATGAATGATTTGAGCAAATTAGGCTTACATGTAAAACGTCCTGGGACAGATTGTAGCGAAGAGGAGCTGACTGAGGAAGTTCTGAGAAGACTTGGGGTTTGGGATATTGTGGAAGGCTTTCCCGCAAAATACACGGCGACAGTCGATTCGCGCGCTCGGCAATACGGAAGTCGAGATTCTGCACCAATAGTGCGTTTTCTCCCAGGAGAAGAAAGAAACTTTCTTGTGTTTCCTGATACGAAGTACAGCAACTTGGCTGTCATCGGTGAACGTGTTAAAGCTTACCAAGCTCCCGTGCCGACGACAGAATGGGTTACCGAAACGGGTCACCGTGCCATCCAATATCTATTGCGAGGCAAAAAATACAGAATGTCGTCGAAAGAGTTTGAGTCTCAAGAAAAACTTCATACCGCCCGCTTTGTTTGGAACTGGATGAAATATAAACTCGGCGTCTCAAGCTCATTTAAGAGCTCAGTCCTGCCTGCCTCATGATTAAGAAATAGAAAATATCACGCAGTTTTTTGACGTCCATAACTTTATTACCAGGATCTTTTATGTCATTTTCAACAGGTGAAGTCCGATTCACTAGATATGAGTTTCCATACCATGGACATTTAGATTCTAATATTTCGTACTCAGGTACTTTCGCCATCACGAGAGATCATCAACATAAGACTCTTATACATAGAGTGTATGCATGCCTGCAATATTTGCTAAACGTATTTTTCAAGATCCATATACAAACCGACTACAACCACGGTATGCTTGTGATAAGAAAAGCCAAACCGCAAGAGACTGAAAAAGAGGACGAACTCATCATCGCTCACGTAGCAGCGCGTGGTATAAGGACAAAGCGAGTGAATTATCTTAACTATGCCGGTAATGATGTGACTAGCTTGGTCGTCTATGTGCCTAGTGATGACAGATTACGGTCATTGATCGCTAAATACGGACTGCAAACAGCATATATCCCTGAAAAGCATCGTGCTCCGTTCGAAGCTACCGATAAGCAACTTGTAAAAATATCGACCTGGAAGATATGTACACATTGGTTAAAAAAACCTCGACTCCGCCCAACCCCACCAAAGGACGATAAAAGAATCGCACACGCTGTTGCTGATTTGCTCATGGGAAAACAGTTTCTCAATCGGAAAGGAGATGCTCGAGAATCTTATTACTGCATGGATTACGCCACCACTGTCTTGCAAAGCGCCATTCTCATACGGGGTTTGGAAGAAGAAATGTCACTAGAACAATTCATAAAAGATGATAGAGGAATTTCTCTGAGCCGTAACATACTAGCAGCAAAAATCCATCATAAACTTCTTAAAGAAGGCGAGCTCCTTCATACTCTGTTCATCCGGAATCCTGTCATGCAAGCCGATGCCTATACTGCTGTTTCCGGTTTCATCGCAAAACAAATGGACAGAGAAGCTGAAGGTCAGCAAAAAACATCAAATCTTGAATGGTAAAAGGTGCTGGTAGATGCAAAAAAGGTGTCAGGCTTACCATTTGGAGATTTAATTTTTAGAATATTGAAAGCAAGGTGTTTAAGTGTCAAATCTCCAAATGCCAAGCCTGACACCTTTTTTTAAAGGTTGAAGCATTGACAATTAGCCTTTTTCCAAAACGTTTTTCGGCATCTTTTTCTTCTGACTCGAAACCAGGCACTTCCGGTTGAGAAACAACATGCAGCTTTGTTTTTTGAAGGGCAGCGGACAGCTCTTTGTCTGTATACCCTTCCGCGCGCCGAAATGAAAACCCCTTAGGAATATCGATGCTTTTACCATTGGCATGCACCTTGCCTGTAGCTTGGATTGTACAAAGCAGGCGTTCGAAAGAGACCGAGCCATAAGGGGGAATTTTTAAAATCAGTCCTGTTTCTCCACGCTTGATCGCCTGGATAAGAGCCCCTTCTTGAAAACTCCATTGGTCACGGCCTTCAGAATTTACGGTTCCGATCAAGGCCTCCTCAAAGTCGGGAGAGCCATAAAGATCAACCACAGGGAAGTTCTCTCCATCTTTAACCCTTGCTATACTATTTTGCATGCCTTGTTGTTTGGAAAGAAGGTCTATTTTTTGATCCCAGCGCGAAATGAAGGCCGAAGTATAGCGCTTATTTGTCATCCCTCTGTTTCCGATTAGGCCTATAATCTTGACATCTTTGTGCAGTAGCTCTCCGTTATAGAGTGGAGGGGTGTCAAAAAGAGAGTTAAGATGTTCGATTGCCCCTGGGAAGTTCTCAAAATCAAGGACGAGGATGCCTCCATTATTTAATATATTTCTTATCGGGCCATCTTCGGATTTTATTGCACCTTGATCGACATAAGCGATTGTAAGTTGGTCTTCGAATTCTAAAATACTCGATACACAACAAATCTCTTTATGCTGATATTTTTGAAAAAGCTCTCTTTCAAAACCAACCCTATCTGCGGGATTAGATAAAAACATCAGCGTAGAGCGCTTATCAAGGATTTTATCAAACGGCCACTGCTCATATTCAGCGGATACAGCGGAACTCTTTGTTTCGGCTGGCGAAACAACATTATTGTAAATCCCTTGAACAGCTTGTGCTGTTGCTTGCTGTCTCCCCGCCAGGTTTGGGGAAAGCCGATCCACCAAGCCCATCCCAGCAGAGGAACGGGGTTGGTCATCGGGTAAACATTCAGCTATCAGGTTGCTGACTTCAGAACTTTTTGCCTCATTACTTTTTGCATCATTATTGGGATTATAGGAATTATCGCCATTTCCGTGTATTAGTCTGCTGAAATTATTATTGACAGGCTGACACATAAAAAAAACCAGATTAAAATTAGTTCGATATTAATTTATTCATATAGTTATAGTATAACTATTTGTAGCGGAAAAAACAACAGATTTTGGTTCTTCGCAATATCGCTTACCAGTCCCAGAGGATTCGTCAAAAAGACTTAATAATGGCTGGTTGAAAAACGTGAATTAACAATATGTTTGTAAGATTCTCTTTGAACAAATCGGACTTCTAGCACAGAAAGTCTTGTTAGCCTCGATAGAGGCAATTGCAGAAGTGTTTTGCGTGTTATACAGCGATTCTTTGGAAGCCAATCATATCCGGGATCGAAAAGAATCTATCCTAGAACGCTCAAAATACTCAAAAATCGGCATGGTTTAAAAAAAGAGAAATGTCGGTTACACTAACGAAAAAACAAGATTGTAGAATGGCCATGAAACGTCTTAGTATTTTTTGAGTATTACCTGCTTTTGAACCTTTCCCAAAAATCCGTGTTTTTTTAGGGAAAAGGCAATAAATTCATGTTATAAATATTTTATTGTCACTTATGCAATTGTCTCGATATAGGGAGTTGCAAAAATACGCCTGATGAGTTTTCATAGTCTTGCTTGACGCGGGACGTTTTTGAGATGGTCGAGCAGGCCTTGGCAGGAGTCTTCGACCATATTCAACACATGTTCAAAGGCGGCTTCGCCTTCGTAGTAGGGATCGGGGATTTCCTGATCGCGGTAACTAGGGCTATAGTGTGTGATGAGATGCAGTTTGGCCTTATAGGCCGGCGTTACGGCATAGTGATACAAATCATTTAACACCTTAAGATCAGCGACTAGGATCAGATCGAAACGATCAAAAAATGAGGGATGGATTTTCTGGGCGCGGCTGACCAGTGTAAAACCCCTATTTTGGGCTGCTTGGCGCATGCGCTCATCGGGCAAACTGCCTTTATGCCAATCGCCAAGGCCGCAGCTTTCGATATGGATACCCGTGCCCGGCAAATCCTTCTCGACGAGATGGCGCAGCACACCTTCGGCGGCTGGTGAGCGGCATATATTACCGAGGCAAACAAAAAGGACAGAGATCATGGCATCCTCCCTATTGGACATCGGCGGCGCAGCGGAAACCATAGGTGCCGTTGACCGTGCCTGGATTATTGCGGTGGCGGCGGGAGCAGCGCAGATCTTCCTTCAGGCTCTTCCAACAGCCGCCGCGCAGCACGCGGTAGACCCCCTGTAAAGGACCTTTGGGATTTTCAGGCTCTTGCACGGACACTTCGTAGTAGTTGTATCCATACCAATCGTAGCACCATTCGTACACATTTCCCGCCATATCATACAGCTCATAGTCATTTGGGGCATAGCTCATGACGGCAGTGGTATCGAAACTGAAGAAGTTGGCCTGCGTTTTTTCAATATCTTCGCCGGTGGCATACAGAACGTTTTCCATTCCGCCGCGCGCGGCCACTTCCCATTCGGCCTCAGTAGGCAAACGCTTGCCGATCCATTTGGCATAGGCGATGGCCCCATACCAGGTGACGCCGACGACAGGATGCTTGGTATATCCCGACTCGATGCTCAGCCTGCCGCCGCTGCGTTTGATGCGCGAATCGCGCATCCGGATGATATCCTGGTGGTTGTTGTCTTTCTCCCCCCCCATCACCTCGAGGAAACGCACGAATTGCTCATTTGTGATCGGATGGATATCGATAGCGAAGCTGGACAGGGTGATTTGATGGCGCGGCATCTCGTCGCGGTTGCCGTCTTTGCTGCCGCGGTGGAAATTGCCACCCGGAATCACGACCATATCTGTCAGCAGCGGCTGAATATTTTTGTCCTCTTTGCGTTCCGGCGTATAGTGCTTCACGGTGGTGTCGATCAGAAAGGCCGAGGCAGGATCGGGATCTGTCATCGGACGTTCTAGCTGGGTGGTGCGTATGATAGGCTTTAAAGGTGCATGTGGCGGGCTTTGTGTAAAATTACTGGCCTGCAAAACTTCCATTTTAGCATTTGTTTCGACGGCACACAAATGGGCAGGTTCTATTTGCGATGGCGACATCACCTGTTCAACGAGCTGTTCGGTCAAAGGTATCTCCAGCGCATCAAAAAGGTCGGGCACAGGTATGGCGACAGGCATGGCGACAGGCGCAATCTCTTCTGCGACAATTTGTTCCGGCTGGACTTCTTTAGCCGCTAGTCCTTTGGCATGCTGGCGCACATTATCAAGCAACAGCACAAGGCTTTCGGGACGCTTGGCAGGATCGGTATGCAGGCAGGCCTTTATCAGCGGATCCCAATCCCAACTCCCCTCTTGAATATTTGTCGATGGCAGATCGAAGTAGCCTTCTGGAAAATCGCCCATCAGCAGATAATAGACCAGTACGCCGAAGGCATAGACATCGGCTTTGACATCGACAGGCACGGCATGGTCAAGGCGGCGCTGTTCGGGGGCAAGGAAGGCGTAGTTTTGCAGAAAGGAAGCATGTAGCGGGATGAGCTTTTGTGTCTCGATCGGTGGATGTGGATAGCGTTCCTGCCCTGTCTTTGCCCCATAGAGGGCGCCGGCGATGCCGAGAGCTTCGGCGACAGTTTTGTAGGTGCGCGTAAGCACAGCCCCTGTGCCGATGATGCGGGAAAGACCGAAATCTGAAATCATCAGATCGATGCATCCCTCCCTTTGGCAACCAGGATATTATTGAGCTTTAGATTGCGGTGGACAATCCCTTTGCTATTGCCTTTCTTGGCGTGGGCATAATCCAAAGCCTCGGCAATTTGGCGCAGCAGGCGGAAAAGCGTCTCTTCATCAAAACGCTTGCCTCTTGAGAGCATGTATTGAGCCAGGTTCGTGGTTTCGCCGAATTCATCGACCACACAATCGGTCACGAGGAAATATTGCCCTTGTGCAAACGAAACCGTATGCATTTTCACAATGTGGGGATGTTCAAGCGTCGCCAGCATGCCGACTTCATCTTCGAAACGCTGGGTGAAGCTTCGATCGGCAGCAAGCTCTTCGGGAAGGATTTTAAGCACGTATTGCCGTTTCATGAAGCGATGTTCGGCCAGGAATACCGATCCCAGCGAACCTTGACCCACTTGTTTGATCAAGGTGTAGTCGCCTAAAGTGCGTGTTTCAATCATATTACCGGACTCCTAACTGCCGTTTCATAGGATAATATGATCATCGCGCATTTTGTTCAAGGATAGCTTCATGATCTGAGATTTCGAAGTGATGCTGAGTGGGACGTTATGAAAGAAAGTGTAGACGATTCACCACAGAGGCACCGAGACAAAGAGAAGCTGCAATATAACAAGATGATAGGATAGACAGGATACAGCAAAGGAAATGAAAGCTTAGCTTTTTATTGCTGCTTGCTTCTCTGTGTCTCGGTGTCTCTGTGGTGAATTGCCATCTTTTAGCCTCTTGGCTATTTGCTTGTGTTGAAATTAGACCTTTAGCTGTTATTTGTCGGCTCTTTGATCTTTTTTAAAATGACGCGATAGGGAGCGGCAATCTCCGGATCATCACCTTCAATCGCTCTTTGGATGAGTTTTACGCTCGACATCACCGTCGAATGGTCTTTGCCAAAAAGATCGCCGATTTTCACGTAGGGCAAATTCAGCTGGAAACGGCACAGGTGCATCGAGATTTGGCGTGGCAAAACGCAGTCGCGCGTTTGAGCCTTACCGACAACATCCTCAGGACGGATGCCAAAAAACTCCGCCACCCCCCCGATGATCCTGGCAGGGGTTAAAGCCGCCCGCTGCTCTTCGGCCAGCAAATCGCCGAGCAGCTGGGTAGCCATCGGCAGCGTGAGGTGCGCCGGCGAGAATTTTCCGCCGCCTTGATTCATATGTGAGCGCAGAACGAGCGCATCAAAGGCTTTGCTTAGGGCCTTAGTAGAGGAAAAAGAATCCAGCAGGAATTCGAGCACCTTCGGATGCAGCGGAAACTGCATGGCGGTGGCTTTGGCTGTCAGAATTTGAGATGATTCTTCGCGCGAGGCCGTCTCCAGCTGCAGTACGATCCCCCATTCAAAGCGGCTGACCAGGCGCGGCTCGATCAGCTGCAGTTCTCCTGGGGCGCAGTTAGCGCTTAGAATAATCTGCTTGCCGGCGACATGCAACGTGTTAAACGTATGAAAAAACTCTTCCTGGGTGGCCCCTTTGCGCGAAAACACATGCACATCATCGATAATCAGCACATCGCTATTGCGGTACGCCTGCCGGAAGACGCTCATCTCCCCGGCCCTGATCGCCGCGACTACATGATCCGTAAAGGTGTGCGCCCGGGAGTAAAGCACATGATAGCCCTGTTGGCGCAGCGCATTGGCGGTGGCCATCAGCAGATGTGTTTTGCCGGAACCTGAACCCCCATGCACATACACCGGATTCAGCGCCGCCAAGGCTACATCGATTTTTTGATCCGGCGGGGCGACACCGGCAATCTGACTGAAAACCTTATAGGTCAGCTGATTGGCCGGCGAAGTAACAAAGCTGTCAAATGTGCATTGAGGATCCAATTCATCGAAAGCCAGGGAAATCGAGGCGCGGACAGCCTCGGCCGGCTGTTTTGCTTTCGTGGTGCGCGTTTTGGCCTTGGCAGGCACATTGGCCACTGCCAGATGGACTTTAATGCGCTTATTGTTGTTATTGACTAATTTCGTCTGCACTTTTTGGCGGATATGCTCTTCAAACCACATCGCCTGAAATGTGTCTTTGGCCTCCAAATATAGATTGCAGGCATCAAAGCGCACCACGGTAATGGTCTTTAACCACTTTTGGACGGTCTCGCCCCCTAATTCTGCTTCTTGAGCCTTAACGAAATTTTCCCAGGCATGCATCTGCTAACCTCTAAGTCACTATGGCCGTTTGTTGCTGAGCTCTGCTTGCGAGCTCAGCAACCTGAGATAACTATCTCCCTACTTTTTAGTGGTCTTCACGACAATCGGCGCACTAGCCACTTTGACAATTTTCAGGCTTCTGGCCGTCCACCACTGCTGCAAGATCCCCAGCAGCATTGATGATAGCCAGTAGATATTTAGGCCCGATGGGAAGCTGTAAAACATGACCGCGAAGACGACAGCCATGATATTGCCCATAAACTTCTGCTGGCGCTGCTGCTCTGTCATGAGCGCAGGATCGGTAGGGGCGGTCGACATAAAGCGCTGCTGCAACAGCATGACAATACCCAGCAGTACCGGCAACAGGTGAAACTGGTTGCCGATGAGCGGCAACGGCCGGCTCCAGCTGAACAACACGTCGGGAGATGTCAAATTGTCAATCCATCCCGGGATGAAGCTTGCGCCGCGCAGCTCAAAAGTGGATTTAAGCAGATCGAACATGCCGATCAAAAACGGCATCTGTATCAGCAGCGGAAAACAACCCGATACGGGGTTGACGCCCTTTTCTCGGTAGAGATTCATGATCTCCAGCTGCGCCTTTTTCGGATCCTTTTTGTGCCTTTCCTGGATAGCTGTCACTTCAGGCGCGATCTGCTGCATGCGTACCATAGACTTGGTAGACCAGGCGTTGAGAGGATACAGCATGACGCGCAGGGCCACCGTCAGCAGCACGATGGACAGTGCCCAAGAGCCTGTCACGGCGTGGAAGAAATTCATCAGCACAAACAGGAATTTGGCAAACGGCTCAGAGATGAAGGCAAACCAGCCATGAAAACTCTGGCAGGCAATATAATCGGGATTATAGCCTGTGGCGGGATTTGAATAGACCTTATCAACGGTCTTAAGGACCCCATCGGCAAAAGGCCCGGCAAATACGCGAAAACGCATGCTGCCGCCGCTGCTTTTCAATGGCAGCATCAGCATATATCCAGGCATGGCTTCGGCTTCAAAACGTTTGTATTCCTGGCCGATCTCGACTAGGCGTGAAGGCACCACCGTGCCTGCTATATGCTGGGCGCGATAGCCGCCATCGCTTTCACTCAAAGGATCCAGGATCACGCCTAAAAAGCCGTTTGATGTGCATACCCAGTCGAGATTGTCGAGCTTACCGTCAGTGAATCTTTAGGCGGATCGATGACTTCGACTTCAGACTTTTGGTTGCGCGTGATTCTATATTTCAGGGCCGGCGCAGGGGCGCCGGAAATCCATTCCACCTCCGGCACGCCGGAAGTTACCCACAGCCCGCGGCTATCGCCTTCGATGGCGATGGTGAGATCGATGCAATAGGGAGCCTGGGCTTCGCTTGCCACCGAGAAGGTCTTGGTGATGCGGCGATGGGCTTGTACGGCTTCAAAAACGATGGTATCTTTGGTGAAGCTTTTTACTTCATAGATCAGTTCGGCTGTTTCGGGATATTCAGAAACGATATTTAGGGCATAATAGCGCGGCAGAATGCGTACGGACTTGCGCTTGTCTTTTTCGATGAGGTCGCGGCGCAGCAACGGATAGTAACCGCCCAATTGTCCCTTGGGATTGACGACAAAGTTTTCTTTGGCATTATCTCCGGCAGTGAAGTAGGCGTGGGCCGGGAAATGTGCATTGTAGGGATGGTGCTCCACCATGTCGCGATCGAATTCGATTTCCTTGACGACGCTGAATTGATCTTCTTTGCTATGGAAAGGCAGATTAATCTCGGCCAACGCGGCACCATAGTTTGAGAAGACCAGCTGCTGATAGGGAGTTTCCAGCACATAGAATTTCTCGACGCCCTTTTGATTGGTCGCCACTGCCGTCTTCTGCTGAGACTTACTGACTAATTTGGACAGGCCTGGCAAAACATCCAACGGTTCTAAGGATTTGTTTTCGCTGCGATAGACGGCGACCGGTAGGTAGCCTTCCAGGGTTTTAATAAGTACGATGGCTTCGCCGTTAAAGTAGGCGGTGGCGGCAGACTCCCCTTTTATCTCGTTTTGCAGGGCGCTGATTTTATCGGCAGGAATTTCCAGATGTCCATCCATGTATTCGCCGAGATATACCGTCGGGGAAAGGATATCGCCTGGCTGGGGCATAACAAGTAATTGCAAATCATATTTGCCAACCTCAGGCAGTTCGCCGATGCGCAGGGTAGCGGTGGCATTTTGACGGTAAATAGCCGGGGTTCCCACCTGCGCATTTACTGAAGCCAGTACATAAGCGACGGCTTTATCCTGGCTATCCAGGGCTTTGGCATAGACAGTTTTGGGCAGCTCGTGGCTCCATGCCAACACAAGTATGGCCTTGTCTGTTTGCACAGCATCGGCTAGGGGGTGCGTGCCTTCGGCATCGCCATACAGCACAACGGCCGGCAAAGCGCTGGCTTTGACGGTGCGCAATTCCACCTCTTTGCTTAACTTTTTAAGCTTTTCTTCGCTTTTGGCGGTTTGTTCCTGCTTCCACTGGCGCAGGCTCTCCGTATTGCGCTGGTCGAAAAAGATATTTACACCGTAAAGGGATAGCGTCAGTGCTAACACAAAAAAGAGGGTACGTTTGTCCATTATGCTCTATGTGGTTATGGCGTTTTTTTCAAAATGTATGCTAAAGGCTCTTGAATCTTAACAAGGTAACACAAAAATAAGAAAAATCAAAAGCATAAATTTTTTTGGCATAGGCTAAGCCGGCACTTCAGACCAAACGGGGTAGCCCCAGAAGGAGCAGATAGAGCAGATGGTTTCGGAGGTTTAGTCGTTAGAGAAAGCACATAAACAATAAACCAACAAAAAAAACAATATACTACTATTGTTAAATTTAAATTAAATGTTATTATTAAATTAGATACATCGTATCGGCAAGTAAATTAAATTATGAGTGCGTTATCGAAGTAAATCCAGAATTGGGAAACGTCATTCAGTTCAACATGACGCATTAGCTTAAATGTCTAGCACAGCGAATTAAAATATTAGAGGTGCAAAATGGATAAAAAGCCGGAATTATCAGAGATGGAACTAAATGCATTCAAGACAGTTCAGGAACAGATCGATGAAGCTGTTTGCAAAAGAATAAATTTATCGCCCCAAGGGGCTGCGAATTTCTCGCTGATCAACAAAGAATGCAAAGACCAGTTCTTCTCCGGATTTCAAAAAGAACTAGATTCCCAATTTGAATTCATTCAGGATTTTGGACGTCAATTTGCAATGGATCACAAAGATTTATTTGAAAAAGCCAACGTCCATGTTACGGGATTGTTAAATAATGTAAACGAACACAATACCTCAAACATGTTTACCAACGATGAAAACAGTCTAATTTTCCAAACGGGCATAAACTGGTTTAATCAAAACGATTATCTGAAAGCTTTCTTATATTTTTCATTCCTGGCGGTCACTAATCCAAAAAATGCCAATATGTGGCTCTTAAAGGGTATCACAGAACAAAATCTTGGAAAAAATGAAGAAGCTCTCAAATCATATAACGTCGCCCTGTCCATAGAGCCAGAAAATCTGATGGCACAGGTGAATATCATCGGCTGCCTGATCCTTCTCAACTATCCCGACGCGGCAAAGAAATCTTATGAAATATTCAAAGCCATTGACCCCTTGCTTTATGACAGTGATGAAGATCTGAAAGCAAGGCTGGCTGTGATTGAAGAACAATTAAATGCTGCCTAAGAGCATTAAGGAGGAGTTATGGATGGTATACAAGGGGCCGGAGGTGGGAATTATAAAGTGTTTGCCGATGGTACGCCATGTTTTATTACAGTGCGTCCAAAGCCACAAGCTGACCCATCCACCAGAGCGGGGGACATCGGTAAACCTAGCATTCCAGCCGGGTTGAATAAGGCTGCAGGGGACAGCTTTAGTACAACAAAGACAGCCGGCAGCGAACAAACGGCAGAGCTGAAAAGTGCCGCCAAAGCTAGCGGAAATGGAATTGGGCATTTTCTTGCCGGTTTATTCAAATCTCTTGCTGCAGCTGTTTTAATTGGACCCGCATTAGTCTTGGGTCTCCTTGTGGGATTAGCTAACGCAGATAATAATTTAGACTCGACAAAATGGCCTAATCCGCTTGATGGGTTAAGCCTTTTAGCAAAGTCTGCCGGAGAAAGCTTCAAAAATGCATTTTCTGAGCATGCTAAGAAAGCTTAAGCGCGGTTGCGATCTTCCTGTTTTGTAACGGCGACGAGGCTATCGCCAAGCGCCTTAAGAAAACATTGCCAGCTCATCTGGATGTTGGATTCGTCGCGATAGATGCCGACACCGGCGGTAACCTGCTAGAGTTTTAATCAGACGGCCCGAGATAGCCTCTTAAACATGTATCATAACTTTAAGGATATAGGATTGTCGTTACCCATAACTATCAATCGAATATTTTAAGTCGTTTTTTGGGCCATTCTCGCCTATTCGGTCAAGAAAGCAAAAAGAGAGGAACTCCTACGGAGTTAAATGCAATTATTCGTTTTCCCGCAGTTGCGGCTGTCTTCGCTTTCGCTCGTACGCCTTAGCCACGGGCTACAAAGAGATCAATCTGCAAGACCTCAAAAGAACTCATGGCCTATGTAGCGGCAGAGAAGGTAGATTAATAAACCTTATTGTGAATATATTTCAAAGCTTTATTGTTGGCAGAGCTTATCTCTTTGTAGCCCGTGGCTAAGGCGTACGAGCGAAAGCGAAGACACCCGCAGCTACGGGAAAACGCATATTCTTGTATAACTCCGTAGGAGTTCCTCTCTTTTTACTTTGGTGATCGAATATTTTCCCTACGATGATGATAATGGGGAAAAATGACATAAAATATGGCTCATCACGCAAATGAGTACCTGTCCTAGAGAATGGGGAAAATGGCTTAGTTTGAAATGGTTGAAAAAAGAGAAGCAGACATCTATTAGGTCTTTTGATGTAAAAATTAATTTAACACGCCTGCTTTACTGTTGCACCATACCAATCAAATCGAGAATATACAAATCAAAACCGGTTCATCAAACAAATGCATACCTCTGAGGTTTTCCCGACCTTCTCTGTGACTCTGTGCCTCTGTGGTGAAATCCGCTTGCTGGTGGCATAGCATTATTAATCAAAATGTTACAAAAATCTTCACCACCGAGACACAGAGGCACAGAGAAGGAAAATGGAGATTGCTCTTAGAGTTTTGTTAATTAGGTACTCATTTGCGTGATGAACTTAAAATATTCGATTGATAGTTGTGGGTAACGACAAGGAATATAGGCCGGTCATTCGGTTTTCAGATTAATGATTGACAGCCAAAAGCAAATTTATTTATATACTGATATTTGTAAACAGCCATCATGGGGTCTTATCATGCTAAATTGGGCACTGACATTCTTGATCATCGCCATCATCGCCGCTCTATTGGGGTTTGCCGGGATCGCCGGTACGGCCACCGAAATCGCCAAGGTGCTGTTCGTGATCTTCCTTATCCTGTTCCTGATAACGTTCATCTCAGGACGCATGCGAAGGTAACGATGACCACACCAAAAGGGAAGTAAATTATGTTGACATGGTCACTCATTTTTCTGGTCATCGCCTTGCTTGCCGGCGCCTTTGGATTGCGCGGCGTGGAAGGCGTGGCAGCACAAATTGCCAAAATCCTCTTCTTCATCTTTCTCATATTCTTCTTAGTCTCTATTATCCTTTCACTCATCGCCACCTAAAGAGTGGCTAACAATCCTCATATCTGCTAAACTGTCCTCTTATGCGCAAAATTACGCGCCTGTAGCTCAATGGATAGAGTGTCGGCCTCCGAAGCCGAAGGTTTCAGGTTCGAGTCCTGACTGGCACAAATTAAGGGGGACGCTGTCCCCCTTAATAATCCCCCTGCCAAGGGATGAAATCCCTTGGATCCCTTATGCCTAAGACCCGCCCCACTTTCGTAGACCAGCTATGACATAGCTTGAAACTCCTAACTAACCCTTTCTATAATTATTGACCAGGGATGAAGGCCACACATGAGATTTCAACCAACGCATCAAGCGGCAGCTTGCTGATCTGCACCGTTGCTCGTGCAGGATTGATGGCATATGAAAATTTCTCGCCATAAACGCCATTCATCGCTTGAAAATCTTTCAAATCCTTTAGATAAACATCTGTTTTCACAACATTTTCAAGGGTCAATCCTTGAGCGGCTAAAATGGCTTCCATGTTTTTCAACACCTGCCTGGTTTGTGCTTCAATCGTCTCACCAGCTAACTTGCCAAGGCTAGGATCGATGGCAATCTGTCCGGAAACAAAGACATAAGACCCTGCACAAATGGCTTGAGAATAAGGGCCTATGGCTTTAGGAGCCTGATCTGTCATAATTTGGGTGATCTCGGGATTGGCCAATAATGGTAAGCTTGCGGAAGCCAGGCAGCAGGTGGCTAAAATAAATGCCGTTTTTTTAAAAACAACTTTCATGTTAAATCCTTTTTTTTATTATTTAGTTTAACTACCACAAACAACACCAACGGTATCGATTTGTTTAAGTAATACGCACATTGTATTTAATCAACAGATAGTTTATAATACCATGACAAGTTGATACCTGTTACGAATCGTTGATAATGCGTTATACCATGATCTAGTGAGAATTTGACATATTGGGCTAATGCTTTAATTTCGTGCATCTAAACATCCAGGCCAAGAGCTTGCATTAACCGTGAATACGGCGGCAGCAACTAGCCACAGGTGCAAGCCAGTGGCAATCACTGCCAAAGAGATTTAGCCGTGGCTACGGCGGCAGGGTCTTCAAGGCTCTGCCGCCGTAGCCACGGCTGGATATTGCGGATGAATTTACCACAGGTTAACACCTGTGGCTACTTGCTGTCGCCGTCTTCACGGCTAATTCAAGATTCTTGATACTTGATGTTTAGATGCTCGAAATTAAATCAAAAGCCGGATAATGCAAGGCAATACAATAAATATGATAAATCCAGTCTGGCTAGTCACTTTCATCGAGGTTGTAAACCGTGCTTCTATGGCGGCGGCTTCCCGCCATCTAAAAATCACCTCTGCAGCCGTCAGTAAGCATATTTCAGCCTTAGAAGATCAACTCAACACTCAACTTTTGAAACGGTCTACACGGCGAATTGATTTAACGGCTGAAGGATTATTGTATTTTGATCATGCCAAACACATCCTGGAAGCCTATCAGCAGGCCGAAGCTGCCATTTCACATTTCAAAGAAGAACCTTCCGGAATATTAAAAATAGTATGTGGCCCCCCCAGATTGGCAATTTGTATGTGATTCCACATTTAAAGGAATTTCTCGAACGCTATCCTAAGCTGCGCCTTCATATAGAATTCACCCAGACGATGCCTGATGTGGAAAAGGAGAACGTGGATATTGTGGTGGGGCTTACCACAGGGATCTCTGTCAACTGTATTCAGCGGACATTAATGTATGCACGATGGGTATTTTGTGCTTCGCCAGAATATGTGACGAAATATGGCATGCCGAAAAAGCCCTCCGATCTAGCAGAGCACCTGATTATTACCCGGACGCAGCGCCGGCCAAATAATATCATCGAATTCAAAACAGGTCAAACGATCCACTTCCAACCATATTTGTATGTCAACGATACGCGCGCCATCAGAAGGTGTGCACTGGGAGGCCTTGGTATCGCCCAGCTGCATGACTACATCATCGCTGATGATTTAAAGGAAAATAGACTAGTCGAAATTCTGCATGAATACAATGAAGATAAAAATACCATTCCTATTCACATTTCTTATTTACAGACCTCGCATGTCCACATCAAAATCCGCAAATTCATCGATTTCATGGTAGAGGTGCTATCTAGAACTAATAATAAAGTCCACTAAGCAACAGAGGCAGCTTCTTTAGATGCAGCTACAAGGCTGTCGATCAGCGCCTTATTGATGCCTATCGGCAGGCCGAGCTGCCGGCGTTTGAGGGCGACAAAGTCGGTGAAGATTTTGTGGATGGCGTGGTTAATCATCCATTGCTTTGGATTCGGCGAGGCCGCTTTTAGGCTTTTAGCCGCCAGTTGATAGCCCTGGCGTTTTATTTCAAGACAGACGGCTTCGATTTTTCTGATGCGGTTCAGGGCTTCAAGCTTGCCGGAAAGCTCGCTTTTGGCACTAGCCAGCGCGATTTGTTTTTGCTGGTAGGATTCCAATACCTTCTTCGACACTTCTTGATCGCTATGCAGAAGATGTTTTTCTAAATAATCGATTTCCAGCTTTAAGTCATCGACCTGCTTTTCCTGGGTCTCAAAGGTAATATAGGTAGCTTTGTCGATGGCGCTTGCCAGTAAAGAGATGGAAGCATCAACTTGGGAGGTCTTAGAATTAAATTCGGCAGCTTTCTCAGCAATGTAAGAGAGCACATTTTCTTCCAGCATCAACTCTGGAGATTTGTAATGGAGATGTTCATAAAGAGCGATTTCGAGCTCTTGCGGCTTCAAGGCACCGATTTTTATGTGCACAAAGCGCCGGTTGAACGGGGTGAAATCCTCTTCTCTTCTCTTCATCTTTTCATATTCGGCATTGGTAGTGGCGCATAAGATATAACGGTACTTGTCGGCAAAGGTCAGCAGCGATTTCGCGGGGTTGCCCTTTCTATCCCCGCCTCCGAAAAGGCCGGCGATTTCATCGATGAAAAAGATAACATCTTTTGAGTGATCCTGGAAATGCTCACCGATCGAATTAAAACTCAAGTTGTCATAACCCGAGCTTTTGAATTGATTGGCATTGGTGGAGAACATTTGGGCTTTATGCAGAAAGGCGGCGGCCTGCTGTGAAACAATCAGTCCTGCTAAAGAATCCGCAATCGAAGTCTTGCCGGTGCCTGCATCTCCGGTCAACACCACCCCTTTACCCGCCCGAAAGGCGCTTTGGATGCGATTCAAGATATCTGTTCTTTGGAAAATTGGCGGTTCATTGCTGCGCAATATCTTTTGATTTAGATTTTCCAGGCCCATATAGCTATTTGGACAGGGCCTTAAATAGCGCTGGTAGACGGGAATCATTAGCAAACAGCCGGCGATGGCGATGCCGGTGACGGTGATGGCGGCGGCAGCGGACCCCAAAATGGCAAATAAAGAGGCAAAAAGAATTGAGGGAGCGGCCAGTAAAATTATATAGAACTCCAATTTGGCTTTAGCCTCATAGCTTTTCATTTCACCGGAATCCCACTGCGTCGCCTTTCCTCCCCCTATTTCCGTCAGGCCCGTCAGTGAGATGAACATTCGAATGAGGTGATGGGTAAAATATGAAATCTGATATTTGAGCTCCCTGCCAATGGCTTTGCCTTTGGTATGCAGCACGCTTTTCAGTGCCCGGTCGCTGATCAACGCATTCGATTTCAGGATGTCGTTCATTCTTTCCGGATTGAGATCCGCCAGATAGGCAAGGTTAGTATCGGCCAGAGCTTTCAGAAAACAGCGCAGGCTGTCCTGGATTTTGGATTCATCGCCCTCTTCAAGGGCGCTGAAGATGGCTGTTTTGACGGCATCCGGCGGCAGCTGGCTTAGCTTTTTTAACAAATCTCCCGAAAATAGCTGATTGCATCGGACAAAGGCTTCTTTAACTTGGGCCTGTTCCGCCTGGCTTAGGGTATAGGACGGATTGGTAGAGACCTTTCCCTTTATGCCTTCTATGTTCGCCATTAATGTTTGATGGGGGATAGCTTGTGATGCTATTTTCAAGGAAATTGAAGTGTCGGCCTTTTGGGTCGGCATCGCGTGCGCATAAAAAATGCTGTTACCAACTGAATCTACAGACGACATAAAACACCCGCCTTTATATAAAAACAAAAAGCATAACCGCCAATTCACATTACATCAAGTACTAATATCAAACAACTAACCGAAAAGTATTACCTATGTAGGTGAACCAACTGTTAACTATGTCGCCGATCGCGCCTTGCATTTAAAAATTTACGACTACAGAGCTCACAGAGCTTACAGAGAAAGACTTGTCGCTATCAATCAACTTTCTTGTCCGGAGAGATGATCACGACTTCCATTTAAGGCAGGTGGGCCGGATGACTAACGACTTTTTTTGGCGGCCACGCGCGGGCAAGCCGCGCGTGGCCTATGGACTTAACAAGATAACTTAGCTTAGTTCCTTGGCTTCGATAATTTCCACAGTTTCTACAGGCACATTTTCAAATGGTCCTTTATTAGCAGTCTTTACCTTTTTGATCTTATTCACCACATCCATACCTTCGATAACTTTACCGAAGACGCAATATCCATATGCGCTGGATGATTTGCCTTTGAAATCAAGGAATGGATTGTCGACAGTATTGATAAAAAACTGCGCAGTGGCGCTATTGACATCGCTTGTGCGGGCCATGGCCAGCGTGCCGGCTTTGTTTGACAAGCCGTTTTCGGCTTCATTTTTAATGGTGGCATGGGTAGTCTTTTGCTGCATATCTTTGGTGAAACCGCCCCCCTGGATCATGAAGCCTTCGATGACGCGATGAAAAATTGTATGGTCATAGAAACCTTCATTCACATACTGGAGGAAGTTTTTTACCGAGAGTGGCGCTTTATCGGCATATAGCTCGACTTTGATGTCGCCCTGTGTCGTTTTAATTAAAACGATGGGATTTTTTTGTTTATCTGTCATTGGTTGCTGGTCCTTTGGGGTTGATGAGAAACACAAACTAGCTAAGCTCATCATGCTTAACACGAGTAGAAGACAAACTTGTTTCATCATGTGGTCCTTGTTTGATTTAGTAAAAGGCCGTTTACACTAAAAATTCTGCTATTCCTCGTCTTCGTCTTCAAATTCATATTCGTCGTCTTCGAAAATATCTCCCTCATCATCGAGCTCACTGGCCTGCATGAATTGCATCAACAGACACATATCGGCAAGCACTCTGGCTTGTTTGTCTTTGCTGAGAGCCTTGACACTTTGAGTGTTAGCTAATTCCTTCTCTAAACTTGCGATGACACATAATAGGATATCGGCTTCTCCTTCGTAGCCAGGCTCTTCGGCTACCTTGGCTAAATCGACTTTAAGATTTTTGAGTAGCAGCTTGGTATCATTTACAGGAAAGTCCTCAAGAATATTTAGAGGATTCGCAATAGACATAATATTCTCCTACATAAATAAAAAAATGTTGATGCCACTCATTGAAAGATCGAGTCAGCGCAATGATTTTAAGCAAAACCCCTGTTTCTTTCAACACCTGAAACAACCAAAATGATAATTGCTTTTTTAGACTCCATATGGCATTCTTTTTAAGGACCCTAGGCCTGCTATCATTCAAAATACAATGCTGCATATTGAAGACCTTTCATTTTCCTTTGCCACCCATGCGGTGCTACAACAGTTCAACCTGACGCTTGCGCCGGGTGAAATCGGCACGCTTATTGGCTCTTCTGGCTCGGGTAAAACGACCCTCTTTAGGTTGTTAACGGGAATTTTGACACCGCAACAGGGAAAACTTTCGATCGCGGGCTGCGTTGTGCCCGACGCCTGGCAGCATGTCGCCTATATGACACAAGACGATCTGATGCTGCCATGGCGCACGGTATTAAACAACCTGCTGCTTGTTGGCGAATTGGGAAAACGGGCCTCAGCAACAGCTGCGCTGCGCGCAGAGGCTCAGTTATATCTGCGAGAGATGGGGTTGGCCGATTGGCAGGATGCGTATCCTCATGAACTATCGGGCGGGATGAGGCAGCGTGTGTCGTTGGCCAGGGTGCTATTGCAAAAGCGCCCCCTGCTGCTGCTGGACGAACCGTTTGCCTCATTGGATGTCAGCCTGCGCGAACAGATGCATGCCCTGCTGCATGACATCCGGCGGCGTTATGGCACGACGATGCTGATGGTGACGCACGACTTCCGCGATGCGCTATCGCTCTCTGATCGCATCTTATTGCTCAACAGCTGCCAAATCTCTCGGGAATGGAAAATCACAGACGCCACGCGTCAAAGTCCTTTACTATGGCAAGAAATCGATAAAGAAATGCGCCATGCCATCAGGAAAGAAGAAAAAATTTCCTAGTACAAAATCAAATTTTCACCACAGAGGCACAAAGACACAGAGACACAGAGAAAACGCCTGTGCTCCTGATTGCAAGCACAAGACATTTCCTCTGTGTCTCTGAGCCTCTGTGGTGAACATTGAAATTACCGGCTCAGGCCTTTTCGATATGGTCGGCAAGAAACTTGGCCACCTGCGCAATGGCGATGCGCTCTTGCAACAATGTGTCGCGGTGGCGCACGGTGACTGTTTGATCGCTGAGGGTCTGCGTGTCGATCGTAAAGCAGAAAGGCGTGCCTGCCTCATCCATGCGGGCATAGCGCTTGCCGATGGTCTGTTTCACATCGAGCTGCACGTTCCACTTCTTGCGCAATTCAACATACAGGTTGCGGGCAATTTCCGGCATGCCGTCCTTATCAACCAGCGGGAAGATACCGGCTTTGACTGGCGCCATGCGCGGATGGAACTTCATCACCACGCCGCTGGGACGTCCCGGATCATCGGTATAGGCTTCACAGAGCAATGCCAGCACGCCGCGATCGGCCCCTGCCGATGGCTCGATGATATGCGGCAAATAGCGTTCGTTCTTTTCCTGATCGAAATATTTGAAGCGGTCGTCCTGGCCGGAATGTTCGGCATGCTGCCTTAAATCGTAATCTCCGCGGTGGGCAACCCCTTCGAGTTCGCCAAAACCGGGATCGGTAAATGGAAAACGATATTCGATATCGCTGCAGCCGGCGCCGACTTTGGCATAGTGAGCAAGCTCGTCCTTGGTCTGCTCACGCAGCTGTAAATTCTGACTTGAAATGCCGATCGACAGCCACCAATCGTAGCGCTGCTTGCGCCAAAAGGCATACCAGGCCGCAGCATCGTTTGGAGGGACGAAAAACTCGACTTCCATCTGCTCGAATTCGCGCGAGCGGAAAATATAATTGCGTGGCGTCACCTCATTGCGGAAAGCTTTGCCGATTTGGGCAATCCCAAAAGGCACCTTCACGCGGCTGGTATCGATCACATTGCGGAAATTGACGAAGATCCCCTGAGCCGTCTCCGGACGCAGGTAGGCGATGGCAGCAGGATCTTCAAGCGCTCCCACAAAAGTTTTGAACATCAGATTGAACTGGCGCGGCTCTGTCAAGGTGCCGGCTTGATCCACATCCGGCCCGATAACTTCCTTTTGGAGGGCAGGCAGCAACTCTACATAGGGCACCATGACAGTCGGAGGCATAAGCTCGCCGCCGCCATTTTTCTTAACAAGCTTTTCGGCTTTTTTCGTCCAGACGGCTAACGCTTCATCACCATCCAGCACTGCCAACACCCCAAAGGAGCGCGGCTGCTTTTGCTGTAGAGCGATGACTTCGGCACAGACCAGGTGGTCGGCACGATAGCGGTTCTTGGACTCCCTGCAATCCACCATCGGATCGCTGAAGCCGCCCACATGGCCGGAAGCCACCCAGGCTTTAGGGTTCATTATAATCGAGCAGTCGACGCCGACAATTTCTATCAGATTGCCATCGATGCCAACGACTGGCGCGCGCACAATGTCATGCCACCAGGCTTCTTTGATGTTGCGCTTAAGTTCAACTCCCAAGGGTCCGTAATCCCAGAAGCCGTTCAATCCCCCGTAGATCTCTGACGATTGAAAGATAAATCCCCGCCGCTTGCATAGCGAGACAAGTTTTTCCATTTTACTTGAGATTTTGACTTCTGACATAGTTTCAACCCTTATTCCGTTAGAACTTAAAGATCAGCAGGATATCAGGAAATACAGATAGAAATCAAAGGGATTTACCTAAGATCTCAAAAACTCATAGCAAGGGTTGATGACTGAGGATTGGATGGGGTCTGCTATGTGTATTTGTGATTTAAAAATCCTAAGGTGAATTTTGGAGGGAGTCTCCTTTCAAATCGCAAATCGCAAGCCTGACCTCAAGCCGTTCCGCCGAAACTTGCGCCATGACTTTTTGAGGATTTGCGGTTTTACAAAACAAACAGACTGAAAGCTTGAAATAAACCGGCCGCGAGCAGCGCCGCGGCAGGAATCGTCAAGACCCACGCCCACACGATCTGTACCGCCACCCCCCATTTGATACGCGACAGGTGTTCGCTGACCGTGCCGACCCCAATAATGGCGCCCGTAATCGTATGGGTCGTCGAAACCGGGACACCGAAAATGGTCGCCAGAAACAGCGTTAGCGCCCCCGCCGTCTCGGCGCAAAAACCACCAATAGGCTTAAGTTTGACGATTTTCATGCCCATGGTTTTGACAATCCGCCAGCCGCCAAGCGCTGTGCCAAGCGCCATCGCCAGTTGGCAGGAGAGTACAATCCATAGGGTCTCGGGATTATATAACGACAAATGGATATCGGGTTGAAAATGCCCGGCCGCGATCAACAGCGCCACGATAATCCCCATGGTCTTTTGCGCATCATTGGCGCCGTGACCGATGGAGTATAAAGCCGCCGACAATAGCTGCCCTCTTTTAAAGAAATTCTGGATTTTGGCGGGATGCAGATGCCAGCACAGCCGGTACATGATCGCCATCAATACAAGACCTATAATGAATCCCATGAGGGGTGCAATTAGAATAAATATCACCACTTCGAGAAACTTATCCATGCGCAGGACTTCCCACCCGCCATACGTGATGCCGGCACCCACCAAGCCCCCAATCACTGCATGCGAAGAACTCGTCGGCAACCCGAAATACCAGGTAAGCAATCCCCACACAATAGCGGCAATAAGACCTGCCAACACCACATACGCATAGCCGATGTCATGAGGGGCAATTTTGATAATTTTAGAAACTGTATCCGCCACCCGCGGGGCAAAAATCAGCACGGCGATGAAATTGAACAAACTGGCCCACATTACTGCATAAGAGGGAGATAACACGCGCGTTGAGACCACGGTAGCAATGGAATTAGCGGCATCATGGAAGCCGTTGATCAAATCGAAAACAAGCGCCACCAAGACAATCGACACCAGCAGAGCGATGGAAATACTCATGCTCAATAATTCTCCAATAGGATGCCTTCAAGCACATCGGTGACAGTCGCACATTGGTCTGTGGCATTCTCCAGAGTTTGATATAGATCCTTCCATTTGATGATCTGCCGGGCATCTGCTTCCTCATCGAATAGTCGTCCTAGCGCAGACCTTAAGACAACATCGGCCTCGTGCTCTAAGCGGTACACTTCCTGATGGACTCGGTTGATGGTCTCCTTTTCAGTCAACCGGCGCAGTCCCTTAACGCCTATTTGCACCTGCCGCATGGACTGCACCAGAATTTCCGCCAGCGAAATAAATTCTTTAGTTACATGCTGGATTTTATAAATCACCAGTTCGTCGGCCGCGGCATCGATGCTATCCATGATATCATCCATGGCATTGATGAGGCTGTGGATTTGATCCCGGTCGATAGGTGTGATGAATGTCTTATGCAGCGCTTCGATACAGTTGCGCGTCACCCTATCGGCTTGATGCTCCATCTCTTTGATAGTCGACAACTTGGAGAGAGAGTATGCATGGGAAATATAGGCTAAATATTTTTCCGCCGCTGCCAGTGTGATGGCGGCATGCTGCTCGAAAAAATCAAAAAATTCTGCTTTATGCGGCATCAGTTTGCTGAACATGAATAAGAATCCTCAATATTTTACTGTATGACCTATAAATTCCAAACATAGAGTAAAAAAGCGCAGCATGCAAGTGCAAAAAGACAATTATTTCCTTTGATTTAGTGATTTTTGCGCTCGACAAAAACTACGGCATTTCATTAAAAGACTATCTTTAGTCAATTCAAGAGCGATAGGAGCGACGATGTATCTTTTGAAGGGAATTATCTGTTGCTTGCTCATCAGCAATGCAACCAGCCTGCCGGCTCTTGAACTGGGCAGCGAATTTAACGCCTCCGGCCGGTATCGCTATGACCAATTCCAACGCACAAATAAAGTCCGCTTGCACCCGCCCACCTTGAGCCAGACAGACAAGGTCCATGCCGATGGCATCAACGTCTGGCAATGGGGTTTTGACGGCCGTTTTATGGTGCCTCCCTCCTTTTGCGGCAATTTAGCTTTCCTCAATAATTTCTATGTCGACGGCTATGGCTACTGGGGCGATGGGGGAAAAGGAGGCACGCTGCGTGAAGATTCCCATGATTTTGATTTAGCAGAAAGGCTTGTAGGTAAAGCAAAACTCACCAATGCCCAAACGTCTGACTTCCAAGTCGGCCTTGGATATCTGTTTAGCTGGTGCACATGGGGCCTTGGCGTCTCAACGGGCTATGCCTACGACAAGCTAGAAATAAAAACGACCCACGGCAAGACATCCAGCCCCTATCCGGAAGCGCCATTTGTTGACGATCCGATCTATAAGAGAGGCTATCGGACCACAGCCGTATGGCGTGGTCCATGGACAGGGATTAAATTATTCTACAATTGGTGCGCCCTGAAGTTCGACCTCGGCTATGAATTCCATTATGGACGTTACAGTGACAAGCACGCCATCCCGCATAGTGCCCTAGCCCAAGCCGAAGGTCTTGCCGACAAGGTAAGGGCCAGACATGCGTATGGCAATGTGGCCTTCCTCAATGTCCACTACTACTTATGCCAAGGACTTGCCTTGGGCGCTGGCTTCAAATATCAATATTGGCAGGCTGATCATGGCCGTCTAAGGCCACGCTTCGGCACTTTTATCTCCAACGGACTGCCGGCTACGACTAAAATCAGCACCGATGTCAACTGGAGCTCTTATAGCGCCACCGTCGATCTCGGCTATTTCTTCTAGCCGCCGTGCCTGAGTCGGAAAGAACAAAGCGGACAGAGCGGACAGCAGCCAATGAACGAAGCGGACAACTGCGTCATAATCGCGACTGTGCCTGACGTCAATAAACGTCCGCTTCGTCCATTGGCTGCTGTCCGCTCCGTCCGCTTCGTCCTTTGAGATCAGAACATACCTTCCCCTTATCCCTCTTCGGCTGGCATGGCCATGCATTGGTTCCTAGCAAGGAGCTTCCCCAAGCCAAAGCCGACAAACGAGAGCAAGACGCCGGCCAGTTCTTTTGGCAGGGGCGCAGGCACCAGGCGGAAAAGCACAAAGCCCACCGCGCCGCCGAGCATAGCCAAAGCGGCCGGCAAGGCACTCCCCTGCTTCCAATACAGGGCGGCGATGATAGGCACAAACAGGCAGCATACCGACAGCTCATAACTTTGAATCATCACGCCGACCACATTATCAAAAGAAAATGACACAGCGATGCCCAGCAACGCAATCGTGGCTGTCAACGCCTGCGAGCACCTTATATGCTGGCTCTTTAGAAAGGGCAAATCAAAATCCTGGGATAGATTTGAACCAATCGCATTGAGCAAAGAATCGGCCGTTGAGATGATGGCGGCTAAAATGGCACAGCCGGCTAAAGCCGTCAGGGTTGGCGTACTTGCCTGCTTGAGCATGGTCATCAACACGCTTGCCCCCTCCGGCACGCTGATCTGGAGGTGTCTGGCCAAAATACCTAAAGAAACCGGAATCAGGCATATGCCAAAGGTCACGCCGGCAGCACACCACGTCGCCCGTGTAATAATGCCCGTCGATTCGGCCGCAAAGCAGCGCTGTCCCATATCCTGCTCAATAGCCATAAAAAGCAGCGGCATCAACAGCCAGCCGCAAAGTTTTTCAGGATCAACCGAGAACTGCCTGCTACCTTCTCCACTAGCTACCAGCTGTGACATAGGCACCTCACTGGCATAGACCACATAACCGAAGCAGATGATAAAGGCTGCCAAGAAAAACGTCGCCTGGATGATATCTGTGGCGACCACGGCTTTTAATCCTCCCATGGCGGTATAAAAGATGACGATGCCCCAAAAAGCCATGAACCAAAAACGGCTGTCGACGCCTAGACTGAGCATAAACTTGTTTGAAGCGATTACCTGGGCAACGAAAATCAAAAATAGCGACGCCATGGAAAACAGCGACGCCAGCTTCTTGAGCGCCACAGAGCCATAAGCCACCTCAAAGATCTGCGCAATGGTCGATACCTTGAATTGCGCCAGCTTGCGTCCCACTCCGAGGCCGAGCAAGACAAAGCCAAGCGACTGCCCTAAGGGATAGAGCAGTACGCTCCAACCAACACGGTAAGCCTCTTCGGCCGAACCGAGGATGAGCCCCCCGCCGATCTGCGTGGCGATAAAGGTCATCAGCAGCGGAAAGAAGCGGATGCCTTTGCCGGCCAAGAAGTAATCCTCCTGGCTAGCCATCCCTTTGGATGATTTTCGGCCTACCACCAGGCATACCGCCTGGAGGCCAAAAAGAAATAGCATAAATGCAAAAAAATTCATAACCACCTTGATGGTAGAAAAGTTAATAAATCTTATGCGCCTAAGCGTCAGTTCAACAGGCGTGAACTCGACGACAGCAAGGCGCAAAAACGTTTGTCTATGAAAAAAATGTAATTTTAAAAAAGCGCTAAAGGTTTGCTTAAGCTAAGCAAAATCTAGCAAGAATGATGATGGTGGAAATGATGATGGCGGCAGCCAGAGACTAAAGAAAAGAAGAAACAAGACTTATTTATTAAAGAGGCTAATCGCTTTGACCGACATAGGCCAAAGGCTTCCATGCGATTCATAAAAAAACTCCTGGTTTTTAAAGGGAATATTCCCTTGCTTCAAAGCTTACCAAAATCAATATTTTCTTTTCAACAATATTTAACCCTAAACCTTCTGTGGGCTTTTGTGGCATTCCCTCCAATTTTAGTGCACACTAGGTTGTTTACCGCCGAGCCGCCGAGGGCGCAGAGGAAACGCAGAGGGAAGAAATTCTCTGCGTTCCCTTTGCGCCCTTGCCGGCTCGGCGGTAAACCCACTCCGAATCAAGTGAAGTTTCAGATAACAACCTAGCCGGCATGTAGCTTAAGGCATTCCTCCAAAGCGGAGTCGGCCGGAACAACGTGATCAGGAATGACGCCCACGCCCTCCCAATTAGAACCATCATAGGGATTGATAGATTGTCCATGAGGAACAAAAAGCTGAAATTTTTTATCTACTGGATAGGCTCCTCCAGGATTGGCTCCCCCTCCAGTCACCTCTCCAATGATTTTCGCTCTGCCAAGTACTTTAAGGTTATTGGTAAATTCTTCAGCGGCAGAAAATGTCTTATGACTGACCAGGACATAAAGGGGTGTCTTGAGTAATTGCGCATCGCGCTTAAGTCCCGAATGAGAAAGCGTATTGTATTCTTCGACCACAAAATCATCTGAATTTGGTGGACGGCTTCTGATCGTATTAAGAGGGATGCCTGCATCTAAGAAACAACTGCAAAGTAATTGGACCGCTTCAGGACTGCCTCCGCCATTATTGCGTAGATCGATGATGATGCCGCTTGTCGTTTTGAGTGAATCGACGGCTTTTATAACAGCTTTCCGGCGCGCCGCAGCGTTTGCGTTTAACTGTTCTTCGTGTTTTGGATCAGGGTCTTTACTTTCAGTAACAGCTCCAAAACAGCTGAGAGATAGGTAGCCAATCTGATAATCATTATTATCAACGGAATCAACGGAGAGAATTTTAGTCACTAACCCAAAATTGGCACCTTCAGCTTGGGTGTAAGCATCCCCTCCTTGCAAATCTGTCTTCGATTCGGCCTCCTCTTTTGGTTTCGGAAAATGTAAGCTAAGATGTTTATCTTCAGAAATCAACCGTAGATCTGCGGAGATCGCAGCTGCCAGTACTTCCGGATCATAAATATGTTGATATCCTCCAGTCTTCAGCTCATTTTGCAAATATTTAACGCACTGTTCTCCTATTTTTGGAAAAACATAGTTCCCCTTTATAGCTTCACAGACATCATTCACTACTTTGTACAGGTCAAATTTTTTCTCTCCCTTAATGCTCTCTATACCTACTGAATTGACTTTATTTGATGTGCTGATGGCAATTTGATCGACCATTTGATGTAGCAAACAAGCGGCTTTTAAAGATTCAACGGAACGGAATGCAACAGGCGGCAATTGGCTGAAAAAAGTCGTGAAAAGTTTTACTTGATCGGCAGTGCCGCACAAAGAATAGGTTATTCCTCCAACGGTCACTGGTTTTTCTTCGGAATTCTTGAGGTTAGGACAAAGGTCGATACTAATTATTTGGTCATTTTTTGAAATACGAAGATGTAGATCACTTGCACCAGCCATAAAACCTCCTAAATTCTCATTAACCACAAACTCAGGATCAAAGAGAAAGATTAAAAAAGAGAAACCAGATCCCTCCTAGTCCTTTTGAGGGCCTTTAGATCTAATACTGTCCCAATGATCACGTCCCATAGCAGTGTGTTCCGCCTTAAAAGAGAATGCCTTCCCCGTGCGCACTTTGACGGTATGTTTGCCAGCATCAGGATCGGGGTTCTTTGGCAAATTCGATTTGTCTGCTTGGCCGGTTAGAAATGTTTTCATTTGCATCGAACTCTTGTCGGCTGCTTGATCCATTTTGTCCGCTGGTGTCCTTTCACGGGAAGATACTTCCGACGATTCACTACTCACGTTGCTAGGTGAGTCTGTATTGGATTTGTACCCACAACCCACGTTGGTAGGTGAGTCTGTGTTAGATCTGTATTGGTCATCCCAAGAGGGCGATGATCCGCCTAAACCTACGCTCATATAACACATCATCTTAATATTAAAAAAACCGCGAATTACAATCTAATTATAACAACATTTCTATTTAACGACAATTACTTATTTTATAATAAATCATATTACTAACACTTACCTATAATTATAACCAACTAAGCGACAGGGGCTTTTCATCAAAAAGATTTGACAAGCGTCTGTGTAACACGCTCTCTATGCCCCTGTATCTCTGTGGTCTTGGTATTTGCTTTCTTTGTATCTTTGCGATCTCCTAAATAACAAATCGTAAGACGCCTATTACCATTGTGTTGTATACCAGATTGTTTCCCCATATAGAAAAGGCCTTTCCCTTGCCTTCCTTTGCGCCTTTGCGTCCGTGCCATTTCTTTGTGTTAAATTTATGTCACTAGCACACCACGGGATGATATATTAGATCTTTAATAAGCAAAGAATTGTTTATGACCTAAATTCAACACAAAGAAGCGGCACAAGGCGCAAAGGCACAAAGAAACTAGCAGCATAAGAGGAAAAAAACCGCATATAAACCTGGCTCCTTGCCTTCCGATCAAATAGCAGATCGAAAATCGTTTAGTCTTATTTCGCTGCATTCCACGTTATCTCTCGATATGGAAGGGGTCCACTCTGCTCCGCTTTGCGCTGGATTGCGAACGTGGAATGCAGCGAAATTAGACAACTTTACATCATCTGCAAGCCTGAAGGGAGGCGATCGCCGAAGGCTTGTTCCTGCTCCGACTGGGTGAGGAAGTTTTCTTGTAAAAGCAGCTGCTCAAGCCTTTCAACATTGGCGCTGCCAACGAAACGCTTTAAGATCTTGTCGATGCAATCTCTGGAAAGATTGACTTCGCGATGCTCGGTCTTGCGGGCCAGCTGCCCCAGCAAAAATGCCAGCTGCTCATCGGTAGGAAGGGCGGCCGCCAATAGCTGTTCAACCCACTGTTGACACTGGTCGCGGGTGATCACATTGACAAGTGAACCATAAAGCAGATGGCGGGCGCCGAGGCGTCCTAGCGCCCAATAGTCGGCCGAAATCCCCTCGCCGGCTTTAAGCCGCGCGATGATGGCATTGCCCAGACGCAGCTTTAGAGGGTTGTCGATGAGCTCTAGCGCGGCAAAAGCGCGTATTCTTTCGGAATAGGGATAAAGTTCAGCTTTGCTTTTGATGTCGATGCGGCCTGATTTTTTGTTGAACAAGGAGGCTATCAAATCACTTGCCAACTGCAGCTGCTGCCCTTTGCCCAGACCGCCGGCAATGCGGCGGGTGCAGATATAGATCTGCAGCTGCACTTCTGATGACAACGGGCTTTTGTATTCGCTCAAAATAACTTTCCAAAGGTCCCGCAGGCGGAAGTCATCCAGGGGGTAGCCGAAGCCCGGACGGAGCAAAAAGCCTATCAGATTCCACCAGCGGGCGGCATGCTCTTGGGAAATATTGCGCTGCATGGAGAGTTTTAAAGCGGCATCGGCTAGGCCGCGCATGACACTCGGCGGCCAATCGCGGCGCGGCATGGCCAAAACCTCTTCGAGCTTTTCCATCAGCCTTTCGGGTTTGGCCGCGGAGCGTTCGGCATTGGGAGACGAACTAAAAGTCTCTCTGATCACTATTTCGGCAGGTTTGATGAAGTTCATGTCAAACGTCTGGTCGGCCTGCTGCTTGTTGAGAATCGACATGCTGTTGTCCTGCCCGCTTGCGCTGCGCACTTGGAATTCTAAAGACCAGCGATGCTCTGTCTTCAGCGATTTCAAGGCTATTTCTACCGTTCCGATAGGTGTCAGGGTGATTTGCAAGTGAATAGGAATTTTTTCCGGCGCCGTTTCGGTGGCCAGGCGCCTGCCGTAGCGCAAAATGGTATGGATGGGGGGCAGCAGATGCATCTCTTCGGCATCGATAGGAACTAAATCCCCGGCGGCATCATGCAGGCGTACATGCGAGGTGGCAAGCTGAAAGGATACAGGCGTGTTGGGGGTTAGCAGAAAGGTGGTGGCGGGTTCATAGACATCCCCCTCTTCACTGCCGCGTGGCAATAATGTCAAGGCCTGTTGCTGCATCGCGCCTTGCTGATCCTGCCTATCCAACACCAGATAATATCCGCGCGCCATGCCGCCGCCGATCTTGACGCCCATGCCACGACGCACCTTGCCATAATAGGCGGCGCCACGGGCGACGGCCAGATCCAGATTGTAGGACGGCAAAACAGCAAATTCTTTGCCCGGAAACCAGCGCCGCAGGGCGGTGGTGACAGCCTCCTGGAAAGGGGGGGCTTCATCGCGCCGCCATTAAACAAAATAAAATCAGGCACTTTTGGTCCGTCGCCCGGAGTGCCGCTTTCAGCCAGGAAATGCGCGATATGCTTAATGATCGAAGGCTCAGCCTCATAAGGCAAGCCCATGGTGCGCAGGCCTGTGGTCTTGCGCACTTTCAGGGCGTCACTCCAGGCATATTGCCCAAAAAAACCTTTCAGCAATAGCTCTTGCAGCTCGCTCCTGAAAATATCGACACCAAGCGTACCCTGCACGACATGCGATCCTGTCCCCTGAAGAACAACTCGATAAAAATCAGGGGGAACTTCCTTGCCTTTCGCTATTTGCAACAGGACCTCTTTAGCCTGGCGTGCTTCATGTACCAGCTGCAGGCGTCTTATGGCATTAAGCTCATACCCTTTCTGGATAAGCTTTTCTTCGATATGGTGCGCGATGGCGGCATCCATATTGTCGCCGCCAAGCAGCAGATGGTCCCCCACCGCCATGCGCTGGAATGACAGCGTATCTCCCTTGGGAACGACATCGATTAGGCTGAAATCCGTCGTTCCCCCTCCCACATCGCACACCAAGATGACAGCCCCAGCCTTAACAAGCTGCTGCCAGCGCTCTTCATGCTGGGCGATCCAGCTATAAAATGCTGACTGCGGTTCTTCTAGCAGCGTCATCTGCACAAAGCCTGCCTTCCTGGCGGCTTCCACCGTCAAGGTCCTGGCGACCTCATCAAATGACGCCGGTACGGTCAATACGATCTCCTGGCTGTCGAAGTCCCCTTCGGCATCCCCTTTGGCCATGCCGTCATTCCAGGCGTCGCGGATATGGCGCAGATAGCGCGCTGTCGCCTCGAGCGGGCTGATACGCGCTTCTTCGTCGGCTGCTTCTATCGGCAGGATTTTGTCGCGCCGGTTGGCGGCGGGATGGCATAGCCAGCTTTTGGCCGACTGCACCAGGCGCGTTGGCACCTTGGCCCCTTGTGAGCGGGCAAAGGTGCCGACAAAGAATTCAGCTGGGGATTGACCCTGGGATTTATTTAGGGAATCCCATGGCAGGCTGAGCGAGCCCTTTGGCCATTCATGGGGAGCGGCCAGATAGCAAAAAGATGGCAGCGTCGCCAATGTTTCGATATGCCCTTCGGCAAAAAGCTGGGGGATTTTGAACGATTGCACCGCCGCCTTGGCATCTTTGGTATCGATGTATGCCACGCAGGAATTTGTCGTCCCCAGATCAATGCCAATAATATAACGCATAGTCATTGCATCTGCAGCATGGTTTCAGTCGGAACATATTGATAGCCCAGGTCATGCGCTACCGACTCATTAGTAACGCTTCCTAAGCACACATTAAGACCCTGACGTAAGCCGGGGTTGTCTGTCAAAGCCTTGACATACCCCTTGTCGGCTATCGCCAAGGCGTAGCTCAAGGTGGCATGTGTCAACGCCAATGTAGATGTGTGCGCGCAGGTGCTTGGCATATTGGTCACGCAGTAGTGCACAACCCCCTCCTCGACATATGTCGGCTCGGCATGCGTCGTCGGCCGTGATGTTTCAAAACATCCCCCCTGGTCTATCGAGACGTCGACGACGACCGCACCCGGCGTCATCTTCTTTATCATCTCCCTGGTGACCAGCCGCGGGGCGGTTTTCCCAGGGATCAATACAGCGCCAATGACAAGATCAGCCTCTTTGACGGCAGCTTCGATATCTAAAGGCGTTGAATAAAGCGTGCCGAGCAGCGGACCGAACAAAGCATCCAGTTCGCGCAGGCGGTTCACATCCTTATCGATAATGGTCACGCTAGCTCCCATGCCCATGGCCATGCGGGCAGCTTCAGTGCCGACAACGCCGCCGCCGATGATGGCCACCTTTGCCGCCAGCACCCCGGGAACACCGCCAAGCAGGACGCCTTTGCCGCCATAGTTCATCTGCAACGCTGTTGCACCCACCTGGATGGAGATGCGTCCTGCCACCTCGCTCATCGGCGTCAAGAGTGGCAGACGCCCTTTGGCATCAACCACCGTCTCATAGGCAATGGCGACAACTTTCTTTTCAACGAGATGCTTTGTTTGGATAGGATCCGGAGCCAGGTGGAGATAGCAGAAGAGGATTTGCCCTTCTTTAAGCAGCGAAAACTCTGCTTGCTGCGGCTCTTTAACCTTGATCACCATTTCACATTGATAAATCTCTGCCGCCGATGGGGCTACAGAGGCTCCGGCACTGCGATAGTCATCATCAGAGAAGCCTATCTTGGCGCCAGCCTGGCTTTGCACAACAACGTGGTGTCCATGGTCTACAAACAGACGCACCATGGCTGGAGTGGCACCGACGCGATATTCATGTACTTTGATTTCTTTTGGAATTCCAATAATCACGATCTTTCTGCTCTGTATTGACGAACTGTTTCCCTAGGAACACGGCAAGTGTCGTTCCTGCGGCTTATGAAGTTCTATGATTTCTGTTCTGTTATCTCAATCTTCAAGTGTTAAAAACATTGTCGAGAGCAAAGTATCATGGAAAAATCCGAAAGTCAATTATTTCCAATCTCTCTGAAATCTTGAGTAGGTAGTTTACCGCAGAGACACTGAGAACACTGTGAAAACGCGGAGGGAACTTTTGTGAAGAAAAAATTCTCTGCGCTTCCTCGGCGCTCGCTGCGGCTCTATGGTAAATTATTTCCTGTCTCTACCACCTCACGCAGCTTGGCCTCCATGTCTGCCAGGATTTCATCGCGATAGGCGGGAAAATGGCGTTGCATCCACTCGCCGGTACGGTGTAAAGCTATTTTTCGAAGATCCTGCAAAAAAACTGTCGGCTCGTGTATGCGTGCATCAGCCCGCAATCTGCCGACATCAATGCGGATGGGACTTTCGTCGATGAAGCCGGTATTGTACATGAAGTTGTGATCTCGATCGTAAATGCCGATATGATATTCTTCGATATAAAGGTCTATGATTTGTCTTAAACGCCTCTTCGCCTCAGCGACCTCCCCTTTATCCAGCAGGGCTGTCAGCATCACGCGTGTGGGGATGGCTTTTTGCTGGATGACGAAAGGCACACTACCAAGGTCGATCGTATGGCGCCAGCCAAAGCGATCGATCAAATCGACTTTCAAACTGAGCTTAGGATTGGGCAAAAGCTGTACAAAGATCAGACCGGTGTGGGCGCGATCGCGTTCAAAAGCCAGCCTATAACCATTTCTAAGTGAATCCAATCTTCTTTCACAGTATTTGACAACCGGCGGTGAGAAAACAGAAGACAAGCCGCCCTTTAAACAGTGGACATCAAAAAATTTCAGCACATAGCGCCGATCCTGGCTGATGAAGACGAAGCTTTGCTTGCCGCGGTCCAGATAGGCAAAGGGCTGGTCGATAATACCTTCCAAAACCTGCTGCTGATGCTGATCTAAGGCTTGCTCTGATTCTGCCAAACCGCTGACCTGAATATTGGCGAGCCTGAATTGGGCCTCGAAAAATCCTAACGCTGCCATCGACGTCCCTATTAAAACACACAGCAGCAGCAATGTCTTCCAAGATTTAAACTTCATCATTCTGCTAATTCATCAGGCACATTCATGTTATGATAGACTTCATCGACATCATCGTATTGCTCCAGCCATTCGATCAAAGCCAAATTAGCTTCGGCATCTTCGGCGTTGCAATCTACATACACCTTGGGAATCATTTCTAAGGAAGCCTCATCGGTTTTGAAACCGTGCAGTGTCACGGCATCTTTGACGGCATACAGATCAGCCGGATCGGTGGTGATGATGAACATGTCCCCTTCCGATTCGAAATCTTGCGCCCCGGCTTCCGTAGCAGCCAGAAAAAGCTCGTCTTCAACAGCATGCTTCTTTTGAATTTGAATCACTCCCTTGCGGTCAAAGTTGAAAGCTACTGCCCCGGGGTTGGCGATGGTGCCACCGCGCTTATTTGTGGCAATGCGCATTTCTGAGGCGATGCGGTTTTTATTATCTGTCATCACATCGACAATGATGCCTACTCCGCCATAACCATAAAGCTCATACGTCAGCTCATGAAAATCCGCCTGATCGGCGCTTGAAGCTTTTTTAATATTGCGATCGACAATTTCGTTGGGTAGGTTGGCTTCACGCGCTTTATTGATCGCCAAGCGCAAGCGTGGGTTGGCTTTAGGATCGGGCCCGCCCAGCTTCACCGCGCTGATGATTTCTTTAGCTATCCGTGAAAAAGCTTTACCTTTCTTGGCATCAGCTCTGCCTTTTCTATGCTTTATATTAGCCCATTTACTGTGACCGGCCATTGTGCCTACCTTGGTGATGCATTATAAAAAAAAGTTTGCCTGATTCCGTTTAATCCAGCTCTGCGCTAAGTCATAATACTTAAAACGAGCCTCTTTTTTCTTAAATTCTTTATTGTGTATGTGATGTTGCCCTCTGGTATCGAAATATGCCGGACAAATATGATGCACCATCTCATGATAGACGACATAGGAGACTAAGTAGTCGGGATATGAGGGGCTGTCCAATAGCCGGTTGATCTTGATAAGGCGCAGCGGATGGTGATAAAGCCCGAAAATAATGCGTGAACGGTTGCGCTGAACGGACTTGCCAAACCAGGTAATGCGAAGGTTTATTTTGTCGTCGAAATACTCTTTGTTCAATTCGTCAAAAATCTGCTGCAAATTATAGAAGTTCCCCTGGCTGAACAGTTTGCCGCTATCGATCTGACATGAATAGTCGAGCTGCTTCAGGTTGTCTTCGATGAATGCCTTGACCGTGGGCGCTATGGTCTCTTCTTCCCTTCTTAAATAACATACCAGCGCATCCATGACGTTTTTCGGGGCCCCAAGAAAAATGCGATGCAACGAAACTTTAGTGCAGTCGGGCTCCCATTTAACACTCAACATGGTTGAGCGATTATCATTTATTTTCAGCTTTAACTTAAGGCCTGAGCGGCTTTCAAGCCGCTGTTGGATGATGGTTGTCATATGATTATTGCAGTCACAACGAGTTAGGGTATAGGATTATTTCAGTGTCTGTAGTGGCTCTCTAAAGTACTTTTTCCATGAATACGCGCCCTGTATAGCTTCCATCAAGCTCCTTGATCCACCGCGTCTGGCGGCCAAATTCTGTAAAGCCAAGGCGCGTATAAAGATTCATGGCCGGATTGTCTTGATAGACCTGCAAATGCAGCAATTCAATCCGGAATTGATCCTTAGCCAGATGCATTAGATTCTTTAACAGCTCCGAGCCCACGCCTTGTCCGCGATAGCCATCCCCGACAATAATGCCGAATTCACATTGGTGCGCAAGCTTGCGATAAGGCTGCAAATACAACGTGGCTATGCCACAGGGCTCCCCATTTTTAAATGCTGTCAAACTGCATTTATAGCGGCTAAACCCTATCCAGCGATGCACCGCATCATCAATTTCTACGGCATCGCACACAGGGAACCACCGTCCGATACTAGGCTCTGTCAGCCATTGCTTCAGATAGCGCCCTTCACTAAGATCGCTATAACGAATTTCCAGCGAAGTATCATCTTTTTGCGACATATGCCCCCTAAATCCTAAGAAATTCTCACTAGATCCTGGTATATTATCCAAATTCTTTCAAATAGGCATTGACGAAGTCATCAATCTCGCCGTCCATGACAGCCTCAACGTTACCCGTCTCCACCTTTGTCCGCGTATCCTTAACCAGCGTATAGGGCTGGAAGACATAGTTGCGGATCTGGCTGCCCCATGCAATATCCTTCTTTTCGCCGCCAAGAGCCCTAAGGGCCGATTCACGCTCGGTAACTTCTTTTTCATAAAGTTTCGAACGCAACATCTTAAGGCATGTTTCCCTGTTCTGCAGCTGGCTACGCTGGTTTTGGCAGGTCACCACAAACCCTGTGGCCAGGTGCGTCATGCGGACTGCCGAATCTGTTTTGTTGACGTGCTGTCCGCCAGCTCCCGAAGAGCGATAGGTGTCAATGCGCAGGTCTTCGGGCCTGATCTCGATAGTTATATCATCGGTTATTTCGGGTGTCACATCCACCGACGCAAAGCTTGTATGTCTTTTAGCATTGCTGTCAAAAGGCGAAATGCGCACCAGCCGATGCACGCCTTTTTCCGATTTGGCATAGCCATAGGCAAAATCACCGCTAAACTTCATAGTTATGCTTTTAATGCCTACCACATCGCCTTCAACGGTATCGATGACTTCAGTTTTCCATCCCCGAAGAGCCGACCAGCGCTGATACATGCGCGACAGCATAAGCGCCCAATCACAGGCTTCGGTGCCGCCTGCGCCGGCGTTAATGCTGAGATAGCAGTTCTTGCTGTCAAGCTCGCCAGACAGCATTTTTCTTACCTCAAGCTCTCCCAGACCTTTTTCGATGGCATCAAGTTCCTGCAGCATTTCAGAAATCATTGCCTCATCAGCCAAGTCATAGGCATCGGGCAACAACGCCTTCACATCGTCAAAACGCCTTCTAAGCTGCTTGTAGGGGGTAACCCAACTATTCAGCAGTTTATTTTCGGCGATAACTTTCTGAGCCTTGGTATTGTCATCCCAGAAGTCCGGGGCCTCAGTCAGGGTCTCTAGTTCTTTAACACGCGCTTCCTTCGAAGCCAGGTCAAAGATACCTCCACATGTGAATAAGACGATCTTCGATGCCTTTTAAACGCTGTTCTGTCTCGTTATTCATGCTGTCTCCAAATATTTAAAAGTTACGCTTTTGGCAAGCGGTAGCGCTATAGATTTACTGCTTAATTTACCTGCTTTAGGCTATTAAAGTCAAAGGCCCCGCCAGCCTTTAATTCTCTTGGACTGTCGGGGATTTAGTTTTCAAGCTGAGGGCTTGCAGCTTGCTTAATGCCAGCGCAAAGCCGCCGTTGCCAAGCACATTGGCGCATGTGATCACAGGATCAAACAAGATATAGAGGGCGGTGATCAGGGAGGCCATCTGCGCATTAAAGCCCAAATGGCTCTCTAGAATCGGCAGCATCACAATGATGCCTCCCCCAGGGATGGCGGCGACGGAAAATTTCGCCATCACGAAATAAAAGGCGAAGATGACGTAACTAAGGAAGGCAGGCTCGGCCGCCCCGAAATTTTTCATGACGGCAAATGCAAAGATCGGAATGGCAAAGCAATCCCCTATCAGATGGATATTGACGGTGGCAGGAATCACCAGGCGGGTTTGATTCGGGTTGCTGGTATTCTTTTCCGCGCCGATGATCGTTAACGGCATGGCGGCAGCGCTTGACATGCTGCCAAAGCCGGCAATGGCCGCGGGCAGCATATTTCTGATGCTAGCCACAAATGGCGCTAGCTGGAAGCTGTTGGATGCCAGATAGATAAGTGTGATATAGCTAAACTGGGCCGCCGCCACCAGCACAAAAATCAGTGCATAATCATGCATGATATTTTCCATTACCTTGTCATCGATCAATTTGATCACAAAGCCGGCAATAAAAATCGGAATCACATAGGTAATCAGGCGCAGTGTCACATCCACAATTTTTGCAAACTGGTGGGATATCTTTGCCGAAAGCCCCGGGTTGAACAGCGAAAATAGGATGCCGCAGATTACACCCGAGAACATGGCATGGTCATTGGCTACTAATTTAGGCAGGCTGAACGACCACGCCGGCACAAGGCCTTCCACATCCTCCGGCAGGGCAATTGATAGATCCAAATTGTAAATGGCCGATCCGACAGTGTAACTGATCATCGTCGAGATGAAATTTGATATACACACGGCACATAGCAGCCACACGATGATCTTAGTGGCATTGCTGGCCAGCTTGGAAAGCGTCCTGAACAGCAGCATGAAAATGATGAACGGCAGCACGAAAATGATGGCCGACTTTATCGACAAACTGAGCGCATACAGCAATGATTTATGGTACGGCGGAATGAACTCTTCAAAGAGGATCACAAAAAATATCACCGCCAGCAGAATGATTGGCATTTTACGGAACATAAATTCTCTCCATCAAGATTTGCCACTGTACAAACCATTTCTGTACAGGGGCTTTGGTTTTGATTCAAAAATAAGGTAAGTGTGAAGAGACGGTGATTAACGGCTGGGGCCAGCCGTCGTGAAGGAGAGAAATGTGGTATTTTTTAAAGACCTGATCACAGCTAACACTTGTTTGAGTTGTTATAGCCGATCATAATGCCATGCTGAAAATAAAATCAAGCCTGAAAGCTCACGAAACGGACACAGCAAAGTTTTCAATTTCAAACCTAAAGAGACAATTAAACTAATTCTATCAACGATAATAATAAATATCATATAATATAACATACCAGTAAATATAATTACTTGAGGCTTTATGGTTTCAAATAACATTGCAAATTCAGCCTCCTACAAAGGCGATCAATACAGCACAGGTGGGAGCGGGCAAACCCCGCCAAAGACTGACGCACCACCAGAAACCACCCAATTAGCCACTGATTCGACGACCAAGACATTTCATGAGCTGAACGTTGCCAAGAAAGAATGGAAAGGGTGGCAAGTCTTTCTGATGGTGCTCACCTTCCCACTATCCATCCCCGTCTATTTAACAGCGACAGCGGTCAACCGCTGTCTCACCGATAATCTCCTGCTCGACGCCCGTAGCAAGCACAAACCAGTGGATGTGCGACAAATAAAACAAGCTTTTATCGATAATCAAATGCATGAAGTCTCCTTTGACAAAAAGAGACAAGCCATGGCCATGATAGATTCCAAGGCTGAGAAGTTTATATCAACCATAAAGGAAATATTTTTAAACGATCTCTCGGCCAAGGATAACGCTGGTTTTAATGGTAATGCTGATGACAAGTCGGACGATAAGTTCAAAAAATTAAATGAATTTTCCAACCATCCAAAATTCCTTGCTAACGTTTCTAAAAATTATACGAATGCCATCATCAAAAAGCTAAATACATTAACGAAGCAGCCTTCTAAAAAAGTCAGTGCGGAAAACTTGTTGAAACTGATTCAAGATAAAAAAAACGACCCTGCTGCAATATTGGATTTGATGAGTGATGGCGAGCATCAGAAACTACTGGGCGGCACTGCTAGCTGCGATCGTGCGCTAATGGCGGCAGTCAGAGAAATACTTAATGCCGAAGCCGATGATGCAACTACCAACAAACCCGCTGGCGGCTCGCCAGTCAGTGAGCTGGAGATGGCCAAAAGTGACTTTATAGCACGCCATCAGGAAGTTACCATTGAAACGTTTGACAAGGTGAAACTCAATGGATTTTCCATCCGCAATAAAGATCAGCTGGATAAACCGGCCACAGAGCAAAAATGGGTGATTCATTTTGTCGGCAAAGATGACTGCTACGAGAACCGTTTAGATGAATTCAAAAACGAGTCTGAACAAACAGGCGTCAATATCCTCACCATCAACTACCGAGGCGTCGGTGAGAGCCAAGACAGCGTATCATGGCATAACCATTTGACACAGGATGATCTCGTGCTTGATGGGCTGGCCGCGGTCGATCATTTGCTTAAGAAAGAGGGCGTCCCGAAAGAAAATATCACCATTCACGGCCACTCCCAAGGCGGGGCTGTCGCCGCCCAAGTAACGGCCCTTCATCCGGGCATGAATATCGTCGTGGACCGCTCATTCACAAAATATACCGACGCCATTAAGGGACTTATCGGCGGCCTCATCGGCAAGATTGCCGCCCTCTTCTCTCCATCCTGGTGGGAATTCAATAGCGTTAAAGCGCTTGAAAAAGTAACGGGCCATGTCGTCGTCATGCATCACGAAAAAGATGCCATCATAGACACGAAAATCGCGGGTCTAACGGAAAAAAATCTGGGAAAAGGCCATAAGGGAAATCCGATAAAATATATAAACATTAGCGAAGCAGATACCGGCAAAGGGACGAATTTGAACGACCTAGACATCATTGGAGTTAAGAAAAAAAGCAAAAGTGGCTTGGCAGCCCATGCGGTGGGGCTCTTCGCTTCGAAAAACCTAACGCCGGCGGCAAAAGCTCTTGCCGATAACTATCTAGGAAAGATTGACAGCATCGTTAGTCCGGCACTTGCGCAGCCGCCTGTGGCTAAACCGGATGAAAAAACTTAATATCACAACAAGCCACTAGTAGGATATGCGTTAAATTTAGACATCTAAAAGCCACCCTCATCCGGAGGTGGCTGCCTTGTTTCACATCTTTGGCCTACAAAACCGCATGAACCTAATTTTCTTCATCTTTCATCCCACATCATTCATCCTTTTTTGATGCGGGCGCCGTCGGCGGTATCTTCGATGACATAGCCGCGGCCGGTGATCAGATCGCGCAGCTGGTCAGACAATGCCCAATTCTTCTGCTTGCGCGCTTCGATGCGCTGTGCTAGTGCTTCTTCCAGGTCTTTGGGGATAGTCTCACCCTGCTTCTCAAAGGAAAGCACGCCTAATACACTGTCAAAGCGCTTCAGCAGCTCAAGCACCTTATCGGCCTCGCTACGAGCTAGCTGGGCACTATCGCACATGGCGTTCACCTCGCGCACCATGTCGAAGAGGGCCGCCAATGCCGCCGAGATATTGAGGTCGTCGGCCAGCGCTGCGGCAAAGGCTTGATGGGTGCGTTTTAGCACGGCCTCAACCAGCCCATGCTCTATGGGCTGCCTGATTTCCTGCAGGCGGCAGATAAAATCCTGCAGCCGCTGCAGGGTGCCTTTGGCGGCATCAAGACCGGCAAAGGTGAAGTTGAGCTGCGTTTTGTAGTGCGTGTGCAGCAGCATATAGCGCACCTGGGTGCCGCTATAGCCTTTATCCAGCAGATAGCGCAGCGGATAAAAGTTGCCTAGGCTCTTGGACATCTTTTTGTTATCTACCAAAAGATGTTCCGAATGCATCCAGATGTTGACAAAGCGCGCCCCTGAGCAGGCCTCGGACTGGGCGATCTCGTTCTCATGGTGGGGGAACATGTTATCGATCCCTCCCACATGGATATCAATGGTCGGACCTAAAATCTTCATGGCCATGGCAGAGCATTCCAGATGCCAGCCGGGACGGCCCGGGCCAAAGGGGCTTTCCCAATATATTTTGCCATCGCGCGTTGCGTCATAGGCCTTCCATAGCACAAAATCCGAGACATTATCTTTCTCATATTCGTCGGCCGCGACGCGCTCTGACGCGCCGGCTTGCAACTCATCGAGGTGCAGGTGGGAAAGGCAGCCGTAGCGCGGGAATTTGCGGATGGCGTAATAGACGCTGCCATCGCCGCCTTTATAGGCCACCCCTTTGTCGAGCAGCACTTGGATGACGCGGATCATTTCGTCGATATAATCCGTGGCCGCCGGATAATATTCCGCCGGCTCGATGTTCAGAGTCTTTAAGTCGGCAAAAAATGCATCTTTATATGGCTGGGTGTATTCGTTCAGCGTCACGCCTTTAGCAATGGCCCCTTTGATGGTCTTGTCGTCGACATCCGTCAGGTTCATCGCCTGTGTGATGCGCATGCCGAAAAATTTTATGCTGCGGCGCAGCAGGTCTTCAAAGACATAGGTCCTAAAGTTGCCGATATGGGCGAAGTGATAGACCGTCGGACCGCAGGTGTACATGCGCACATGGCCATCTTCCAAAGGCACCAGGCGTTCTTTGCAGCGCGATTCGGTATTGTAAAGATGCAAGGCTACGGGGTGCTGCGCGCTCTTTTGATCTGTCATGGCTATCTCATTAAATTTAGGGTTGGAGCTGTCATTTCTGACTCTACTACAGGTAAAGAGAAGAATTTAAAGCAGGCTTGCGTTTATACGCAACGGGAATTTGGCCTTCACAAAAGGGATAGGTATTTTACATCTCTTTTAGTGTTATGAAAATACGGAAGATGTGCTAAATATAATTTTAATAAGCAAAAAAGCAAATAAAGGTTCTTGTATGCTCAGGCGTTGTGAGAATTTTGACAATCTTTGCGCCCTGCCCCAGATTTATAGCGATGCCAATAGGCATGAGCTGATCAGGCTTGAGCGCATGGGGAAGCCCCCTTTTCAAGAGAGACAAAGATGGCATGTCGTCAAAACCGTCGATCATGCGACCGGCCTCACCATCCTCTCGGTCATCTCTGACATCCCTATCCCCCATGCCTGCAAACCAAAAATCATGGGGAGAGGTCTGCCAAAACCGCCCAGTGTTTCGCTCAATAAGCGCGTGCAAGGCCTGTCTCTGAAAACTGAAGCCTGATCCTAAGCCGTTCAGCCGACCTCTATGGCAAGCAAAATAAAAAGACAAGCGATGTTGGGCTTTTCCCTAGGGAAAAGCCCCAACACCGCTTGCCTCAATCACCCCTTTTTGAGAAAACTTTTCTTGTTTACTGAAAAGTCAGCTGGACCAGAGAATCGCACATCGCAGCTCCGGCCCCTTTTACCTTTTACAGCTCCGGCCCCTTTTACAGCTCCGGCCCCTTTTACAGGTCCGGCCCCTTTTATTTGCATGATGAACCATCATTTTGCTGCCAGCTTAGCTATAATTTCTTGGCTGGCTATCCCTTTCCAGCGTTTAATGTAGTTTTCTTCGGTCATGATAGTCGGCAGTATGGCCCGATCGATGTACAAAGTGGCATTTAAATGATCGATTTCATGCTGCAGAATGCGCGCATACCAACCTTTGGCTTTAATTGTCATCGTTTCGGCGCGCTCGTTTAAACATTCCACTCTCACGGCCTTGGCTCTAGAAACGATGCCCACAAATTCGGGCACGCTTAGACAACTTTCGAAAAATTCAGCAGTCTCCTCTCCTTCAATATGCAGCCGGGGATTGATGACGACATGGAAAGGGACTTTATAGCGCTCCCTCTCCATTAGTTGTTCGGCGGTTAGATGGCTATGATCTACGTCTTCAATCACAACCAATTGCAGAGGCTGACCGATTTGAGGTGCCGCCAGACCGACACCTGGAGCTGCGCGCATGGCAGCCTTCATATCCTCGATCATTTTTTGGATTATAGGACTTAATATCTCTTCTTTGGAAAGTTCTCGGGCAGGTGTGCGCAAAACAGGATCGCCAACTTGCACAATATTGACTTTGTGCCTCTGGCAAGCATCGGGCGAAGTGAGATAGACAATTTTAGCTTCGACCATCGAGCTAAAAGGGATAAAACCTTTATAGAGGTGATAAAATTTTGTCGATCCGCCTGGATTTTTTTCGTATCGCAACTCCCCTGTTAATTTATCGGCAGCGATTTTTAAAATTACGAATTGCGCAGTGTCGGACCAGTACTTTGCTATTATTCTATCCAGTTGGTCGGCTGTCGAAAAATGAATGAAAGCATCATCCTCAGCGGATAGTGTGACGGTTTTTCTGTTTTCCGTAGCTTGCCAATGGCGATACGAAATAATTTTATAAAGATATGCCGGCTGTATTTCCGCTTTTGATTCCATAATTTCTCGTGTTAAAGATGTCTCGCCACCAGCTAGCACTATACAGGCACTGCACAGACAGAATACAGTTTCGCACAATTCTAACCCCATCAAATGTTTTGACAAAGGTCTGTCGCCACTGCGTGGCTCAATGTTATTATTTAGCTTGCCCGTGCCCCGCGCAAACCTTCGCTGAACCCCGTTGCAGATGATTACAAAGGCGCTTATGGCCTATCAGGTCCAGGTATTGGATAGAGACGTTACCGGGGTAGAGGTGCCTATTTCCTCGCCAGCTGCAACTCTCAGCCTTTCAGCATAAAAAAGGCTGAATGACACATCATGCATCATTCAGCCTTCATCTTTTAGCTTTCCTTTACTCCCCTTCGTGCTGCTTCAACGTCTCGTCGATTTTGGCTTTTATCGCTGACAGGTTGAACGAGGCTGGGGCCTGCATCGGCGGATAGTCGATGGCCGTCATGGCAAGTCTGCCGACTTGCTTCTGGACTGTGACAAAACGCCAGAATTCGCGCGCATAGAAGTCGTTAAGGTATCCGCCGCCGGAATCATTCGTGCTCTGGCCCCTTGTGGCGGGTGTGCGTTCGAACGGATCCTGGCGCAGATTAACGATGGTGGGCATATCGGTCGTCACCTTTTCTCCAGGCCAGCCCCAAGGCTGCTGGAAAAATTGATACTTGAAATCATCGATGCGGATAGCTCCTAAGTGCGGGCCGCCGAAGTAGAAGATTTCATGACGTGCCGAAGGAGCTTTGCCCAACAGCAAATTCAATTGGTTGTAACCATCGAGGTGGTTTTTGTAGGTCCGGTCGCCGAGTTTAACCCCCTTGAGCAGCTGATTGGTGATGTCGGCGTTGCCGGCAGCAGCCAGGAGGGTGGGGAACCAGTCGAGACCGGAGAAGATGCCGTTTTCAACCAAGCCTGGCTTGATATGGCCTGGCCAGCGGGCAATGCAAGGCACGCGGAAGCCGCCTTCAAAGACGGTGCCTTTGGTGGCGTGGAATGGCGTCATGCCGCCATCTGGCCAGGTGAACACTTCGGCACCGTTATCGGTAGTGAAGATCACTATGGTATTGTCGGCCTCGCCGATATCTGCCAGGTGCTTTAGCAGTTGGCCTACACTATCATCCAGTTGAGCCATGCCGGCCTCTTCCAGACCGTAGTTGCTATTGGCATTCATCATCGTCTGATACTTTGGCGGCAAATAGGTGAAGACGTGCATGCGGGTGGTATTATGCCAGAGAAAGAACGGCTTGCCGTCAGCCTTGGCTTTATCCATGAATTCGTTGGAACTCTTCACGAGCACATCGTCAAAAGTCTCCATGTCGTATTTGGCTTTGCGACCCACCTGCCAGTTCTGCATGTCCTTCATATTGGGGAACGGTGCCAATGGTCCTTCATCCACGATCTTCTGCTTGCCGATCTTGCCCCAACGCGGTTGCTCTGTCGGATCGTCTTTATCGGTGGCCCAGCAATGCACCAGATTGCGCGGACCGGTCTTGTCTATCCAATCTTGGGGATAGTCGAACCAATAAGGATCCGACATGGCATCGAGGTGATACAGATAGCCAAAATATTCGTCGAAACCATGCACTGTCGGCAGATATTTGTTCAAATCGCCGAGGTGGTTCTTGCCGAATTGGCCGGTGGTATAACCCAAGGCTTTAAGCGCGGTGGCTAAAGTGCAGGCTTCGGCCGGCAGGCCGACATCTGCGCCGGCCTGGCCGACTGTGGTGAGGCCGGTGCGTATGGGGAGTTCGCCGGTGATGAAGTTGGCGCGGCCGGCTGTGCAGCTGGCCTCGGCATAGTAGTCGGTGAATAGCATGCCTTCGCTGGCAAGTTTATCGAGATTGGGGGTCTTGCCGGACATGATGCCGCGGTGGTAGGCGCCGATGTTGAACCAACCGACGTCGTCACCCATGATGACCAGGATGTTGGGTTTCTTGGCCTTGGCCTGAGTGGCAGTGTCAGTGGTATCATTTGCCTTGCCATTAGCCTTTTCATTGCCCTTGCCGTTTGCCCTGTCATTGGCGGTATCAGTGGCGCCGAAAAGCGGCACGGCAGCAGCTAGCATCGCCGCAGCATATTTGAAGAAGTTATTCCATTGCATATTCCATCCTTTTTTAGAATTGAGGCATACCGTTTGGTCGACGGCGCTAGGCGCGATAGATGCAATAGCTGTGACCGGCGTATGATTTGACTCATGGATCAGCTGATGCAAAGCCGCGGCTGTCCTTAACTGGAAAATATGTTATACCCTTCTATTTTATCAATATTATATTTTAATCTCAGCACACCAAAACTTCATGCGCTTGGTGGGACCTGCCATAAGTTCTCAATACTCATGGCGAGAGCGGTGACTTAAGGATTGGGTCAGGCACATGATTTGAAAGGCCAACCAGGCATTAGGAAGCCAAACTCTTTTCATATCGCAAATTGCAAGCCTGACCCCAAGCCATACGACTGGAATTTACGCCATGCGTTTTTGAGAACTTACTAACTGCCTCCAAACCTCACTTTGCAAAATAAATATGCGTATTCTCTAAACGCAGGATAGAGGTGGCAACTTTCGCATTATAGAGGATTTGCAGCGGACCATTTCCAGAAAGATGTTCTTCGGGAGCATGAAACTCACCGACGATGCGGTTCATATGCGGCATAAGCATGTCGCGTATTTTCCCTGGATCAGCTTCTGACCAACTGTATATTCCCCCGGCTATTATGGCTTTTTTTATGAGCCGGTCGATTGATACTTCCAGTACAATTTGATATAGCTGACGCGCTTGAGCTTCGTTCTTGACAAATACGCTGTGATAATCTGCCTGATCACGCTCGCCTTCAACATTGACAATCAGCAATAAAAAGGGCCGGAAAAAGGGCCGGAGCTGCGATGTGCGATTTTCGGTAAATGAAGAAGATATCAATTTTAGACTAAAGAGAATCGCACATCGGAGCTCCGGCCCGTTTTACTCTTTTTGCTACATTTCATTCCATAGGTTGACACCTATGGCTACATGCTTCCGCCTCTATCGAGGCTAACTAGACCTTCTGTGATTGGACCGATTCTGATTGATGAAACGAAAATGGGCCAGACCTGATGGCAACCTCAAAAAATTGACAGTCTCCCCTAATTTAACAAGAAGCTTGTCAATCGGTCTTTTCTGCTTCTTTTTTGATTTCCTTTAACTCAATCATTGAAGCGTAATTCTTAGCGAAGTCTTCTGGAGTTGAGATTAAAGCTTCTAAATTTACCATTTTTTTAGAATCGTAGTGAGAAGTAAATCCGTGATAGGCGTAAATCCCCATAACTAGCCATTCAGATATGGTTGGGGTTCCTCTCCTGAATGGAGCCGCATGCGCGAACTCATATTCAAGTAAAGCCATCGCATTTCTTAAATCTTTTACATCTTTTTTATCCCATTCAATGGTTTGCTTAAAAACCTTTGCAATGTCTACAAGTGTCTGATCCATTAAAAAAACATCATGATGGATGATCGTAACAATTGCTGAGCGATCTTTCATATGCTTGACTGGGTCATCGCTGAAATTCCGATAAGCGTAGGTTACATATTGAGAAAGAGCCACCATTTTACCCCCTATTTCAAGGCGGGGTGTAACCACAATCCAATCCGAAGCTAGCTTAATAAAATTGTTACTTACATGCGATAAAACGCTGAAAAGCTTTATTTTTTTATAATCATCAGGTGAATTTTTCTTTAATCTGGCCATTGTTGATTCGATATAAACTAACTCATCAAAACTTAGATCAGATTTAGCAACTTCACACAGCTCATATAATCGGGTTGGATAGTTTTCCCAAGAATAGGTTCCCCATTCATTCATCTTTTCCCCAGGGAATATCTCTACTTCTAAAGAAAAATTTCTTCCAAACGCTCCTTTATCTTGCAACTTCCGCTCCGTCTGATGGAACTGATTCAAATCATATTTCATTGGGAATACAAGCCTTTGTATATCCTCAAGAAGCCTGCCTCCATATTCATCGTAAGGCTTTGTCAGCACAGTGAAACAAACAGGACCTTTAAAATCAGCAGATGAAGTGCGGGAAGCCCCAAAGCTTGCCAAGTCTTCTTGTTTATTTTCAACGGCTAGTTCCCGTCTTTCATTACTCAAACCGGATAGCAAATCATGAAATAGATCAAGCAGGCTCTCTTGTCCCTTTACAGCATCACTAATCTTTTGAGCTGTTTCTTGAACCACTCTCGCGGTTCTTGCCTTATAGCTTTCTTCAGAAGCAGTGTAACGTTCAGGGATTCGATCTTTAATATAAGTAGAAACAAAACTTGAATTATTTGAAACAGAAGACATCGCACACCAATTTTAAATAGACCTATTGTAAAATGTTAGCGCATTTAATTAAATATATTTGCAAAAAAACAGGCTCAGACCTGACCCCAACCTCGCGACAGTCGCAGATGGTGGAAAATCCCCACTTGTGGTATGATGAGGATGTTAGGAAGTGCAAACTATTATGAGAAAACAAAAAGCGACAGTCTGCATGGACGACAAACAACGCACTTGCTTAACCCGTGTGCTGACCAAGGATGAACGGGGGAATTTCAATTCTTTTCACATGTATCGTGCAGAAGGCAAGATTATATTGGAGCCGGTTGCAGAAGTACCAGAAAAGGATCATTGGATTTACAAAGATCGAAAAGCCCTGGCTTCTCTTATGAAAGGCATCAAAGAGGCTGAAGAAGGACGTATGCATGATTTAGGCTCATTTGCCAAATATGCCGAAGACGATAAGGACTAACCGGCATGCATTGTAAATTAAAATTCGCTGAAGTAGCTAAGACGGAAATCACCGAATTTGAGCGATATAAGTCAATAAAAAGGACTGTAGAAACAGCTTAGGAAGGTTCTTGGATTCATGGAAACGAATTTCAACCACCCTTCGTTGAATACTCACAAGTTCTCAGAGATAGCCTGTAGCCTTGGTGGTGCTAGGTGTCAGCCCCCTACCAATCAAGGCATGGCCTGGAAAATCTTTAATTTGTCAGTAAAGGAGTTCGTATGTCATCGCAAGCAAATGCCCCTTATCAAGCTGGAATGACAGGACATTATGAAAAATTTTTAGCGCAAGGAACGCTAGCTAAATTTTTAGCTTTTGCAGGCGACGATAAAAAAACCGTGAACAGATACTTAGCTGCGTCTCAAAGCTATTCGAAGGGTCTTACTGCGATGATCGCGAAACAAAGGATTGAAGCGGATAAGGAACTAGACATAACAATCAAATTAAAAAACGCCGTTGAGACAGAAATCGGGAAAGCGCAAGAAAAAATTAATGAATTGGCGTTAAAAATGGCGCTGAAAGCAGCTGATCAAGCCAATAAGCAATGATTGGGGCCTGGCTTGAAGCCTGACCCCAATCCTCAACCAGAGTCTACATTTTGGGTTTTTGGGTTTTCACCTCTGTCAACCAATCATTTTATGCGATGAACCATTTTCATTTGGGCCGCTTTGCGCTAACTTTTTGCAGTCCAGTGCGTAAAAATTCCGCAAATGATCGGGCCTCTCTTTTCGATAAAAAATAGCCTACAAACACCTCTTTATGTATAAAGAAAACTAGATGAACAGATCTAACCAACCCTCATTATTTCCCAATGAATCCCTTCTCAGCTTTGAGGGCTTTGAATTCCTCACCTATTTTGAAAAAGGAAATGTTGACAAACCCCTCATTGTTTTTTTCCCAGGCTGGGGCCATCTCGGACGCATCGCATATGAAGGCGCAAATATTCCATCAAAGGAATTTTTAGCTGCGGCTTTCCTCGAAAAAGGATATTCATTTCTTGCCATCTCCTATCCGATTGAGCACCCTGTCTATGCTCATCTTTATCCCCAGATGCAGATGCGTGATTGGGCCCGTGCAGCTGCCGCCATGGCAGAGGAAATATGCAAAAAACAGACGCTCTCAAAGCTGATAGCAGTCCATTGGAGCGCGGCCGGACAATTGGTTACCAGCTTCCATCATGCGACCCAAGAAAAGAAACTCAATCATCTGTTCAGCGTCGCATTAGAGGGTTCTCCGCCTATTCTCTTTTCACCTGAACAACTAGAAGTTACCGATATTCAGTCCAATGGATTGATCTCCGTTAAGAAACTATATTCCCATTGGCAGCATGAACTCAGCAGCATGCTTAATTATGAATTGGATCTTAAAAAATATGAAGAAGCCTTCTTAGGAGCTTTTCCTGTTTGTCTAATGGGAACCGCTCTAAGATATTCAAATGGAATCATGCAACAAGACCTGGCGGCATGCATCAAAGATCGGTGCATTTTTGATTATCGCGACGCCCCTTTGGTCTTGAGTATCTCAGGCGATGCGCAGTCCGATCCTTATCACCCTCTTGTCGACTGCGCAAGTTGGAGCTTTATCAATGAACGAAAAATCTATCATGGCTTACTTTCCCCCATCAAATCACAGATTGTCCAACTTCCAAATGAAGAGTGGGTTAAACTGCTTAATCTAATCCAACGATTCAGTCAACAGATGGTCCATTCTATAGAAGGCAATCATTTCCTCTTGGTGGGACAAAAACGTGTGCGACAAATCGTCCAAATCATTGAAAAGGCCGAAAATCTCGTGCCAGCTTTTTCAGATGCGCTTAGAGATTTCTTTCCCCCTTTGTGATCCCATTTTAAAGCTAAGCATGAAAGAGGCAAGATCCCCCTTTCAATTGTCATTTCAACACATCGCAAAAACATGTTGAATTTTTATCAAATTTTCAACACGATAGGAAGATATGTTGAATGCTTCAACATTTCCAAGAAAGGTGCTCACTTTATAATGGATTTTCCACATATGACTAAATTTAACCCAGCCCTCCCCTATAACACACTTCCACTACTACCGCCAAAAATCGATTTGGAAACACCCAAAATCCTTAAAGCTTGCATCAAAGCAAACAAAGAATTAGCCAAATTAAAAATGGCTGAAAGGCTGATTCCGAATCAGACCGTCCTCATCAATAGCATCCCCCTTTTAGAATCTCAGGCAAGTTCAGCGATAGAAAATATCGTCACGACGACCGATGACCTTTTTAAATATGCTGACAGCAAATCTTCTGAAATCTCGCATGAAGTCAAAGAAACGCTTCGTTATCGAGCAGCTCTTTATCAGGGTATCATCTCCATAAAAACTCGTCCCCTAAGCGTTACCACAATTTGCGAAATTTGCAGCATAATCCGCGAAGTTGATGTCAATATTCGGAATCAACCAGGCACCACGCTGATGAACGACCAAACGAAAGAAAAAATCTACACACCTCCTGAAAGCGAGGAGGTTTTACGCAAGCTTCTTTCAAATTGGGAAACTTATTTACATCAAGAAGATGAGGTTGATCCGCTTATCAAACTTGCCGTACAACACTATCAATTTGAAGCCATTCACCCCTTTACCGATGGTAATGGTCGCACAGGGCGCATCATCAATCTCCTATATCTGATCGATCAAGGACTGCTAGATACACCTGTACTCTATCTAAGCAAGTACATCATCCAGAACAAAGCAAGCTATTACTCCAATCTTTTGCGAGTTACAACTGATCAAGCATGGACCGACTGGATACTCTACTTTCTAGACGCTGTGAGTGAAACAGCAACATGGACAATAAAGAAAATTATCTCTATTCAAAACCTCATTAATGAGACCTGTGCGTTTGTGCAAAATGAAGCTCCCGGAGTCTACAATAAAGACCTGATAGAACTGCTTTTTGTGCAACCATACGTCCGCATTGACAATCTTGTTAAGCAAGGTTTGATGAGCCGCTTCACAGCTTCAAAGCATCTCAAAATACTGTGCAACATCGGTGCCTTGGTGGAAATTAAAGTTGGAAGGGAAAAACTGTTCATCAACAAAAAATTTCTAGACCTATTGAAAGAAAAGTAAAAAGCAAGTCAGGCTTGCGATTTGACAGGAAGCCTAATCACAACTCAACAGCCAGACTCCATTCTTGAGTCCAACTTTCAATAAATATTAATTGAAAGAGTTTCAGAATTGACTCCAAGCATTACGCGAGCTTTTTGCAGTCAAGTGCGTAAAAATTACGCAAATGCCTATGCATGTCGCAAGGCGGTTCTTTTGCGATTTGAATGTGGAAAATCCTGATGCGGGCAAAGCTTATAATGTGGGAGTCCAGAGGGCTTTCAGGATTTGTAAGGGACGGAGCCTCTTAAATGGGGGCGGTTGGACTCGAACCAACGGAGACCGGAGTCGAACGATTTACAGTTGCCTCCCCTTCCAGACAAGATTGGTGTCAGGCTTGACATTTTGACATTCTCAGCGGCCAAAAATAATAGGCTTCAAATGCGACAATGCGAATCTCAGAATGTCAGGCCTTATCTCTTATATCTTTAATACAGTTTTACTAAATAGTCAATCAGGTCTTTAGAGGTGATAATACCCACAATTTCATGATATTCATTAACAACAGGTAGAGAGTGGAATATTCCTGTGGATAACTTTTCTGCAGCTTCACGAATAGTGCTTTTTTCTTGAATACACAAAGGGTCTTTTGTCATGATTGAGGCAATGTCCAGCGTCTGATCAAGCGCTACATAAACAGCCATCTTGTCGGTGACTCCAAATGAGTTCTCAAAGCTGACCCGTATGAGATCAAAGTAACTGACTACCCCAATCAGCTCCTTGCCATCCACGACAGGAAGATGATGGAATTTACCTTCGGTAAAAATTTTCCCTACCTCAGATATAGGCGTTTTAAGATGAATTGTGGTTCATCCGACAAATGAGGAGCTCGACTCGTAGAGATAATAAAGCTGGTTAAAAATATTCCATATTCAAGAAGTCGTATACTTGTCTTTTCGACGAAGGTTTGCAAGTAGGCTAAAATGTGCACTTACCGCGGCAGCGGTCAACAGATTTCAGCCCCGCGTGCAGGTGCTTCCTGCGCCGGAACGTGGGGTTCGCATAAATTTAAAAGGCAACCGCGGCAGCGGTGTAAGAGGCCTACAAGCTCTTACACCGCTGCCGCGGTTTTGATATTATGTGTATTCTGACCCCACGTTCCGGCGCAGGAAGCGCCTGCACGCGGGGCTGAAATCTGCTGACCGCTACCGCGGTATAAGGCACTATCCAACATCTTAATTTGAGCTACATAAGTACCTTTGCAATTTTCTCAAATGGGGGTTGTAGAAGGTTTACTCAAGATCTCAAGCAGTTCACAAAGTTCTGATAATGAAGGTTCATAAAAATCTGAAGCCTTAATACTTTTACCTGCTAAAGGCCCTCATTGGAATGGGGTCAGGAATGGGGTCAGGCTGGCGATTTGCGATTTGAACATTAAGACATTGATTACAAAGCGCCTGGAAAATCAACATTTTAGCTCGAATGGTGTCTGGCTGGCGATTTGCGATTTGGCAGGAAGCCTAATCACAAATCGCCAGCCAGACCCCATTCTTGAGTCCAACTTGACCCCAGGCATTGTGCAAGCATTTGCGGTCAAGTGCGTAAAATTTACGTAAACGCCCCATGAATTTCGCAAGGCCATTCACTTGTGAGTTGATGTGGGAAATACTGATATGGGGCGAAGCTTATCATGCGGGCGCGTCTAGAGGGCTTTCAGCCCTTTGGCGGGGATTTTTAAGGGGCGAAGCCGCTTAAAAACTTGGGGTCAAAACTTTGGGTCAGGCCCAATCACAGTTGGCTTTACAATCAAAAGGGGGACATGGGAAAGCAACGATGCGCTTGTGCATCAATTTAACCGTCAATTTCTTGAATCATTTTTTCATTAATAAAATCAATAAAGCAGCGCACTTTTGAGGCGATGAAACGCCGCTGTGGGTACGCTACATAAATGGGAACGTCAGCATTAGTATAGGAAGTCAATAATTCTTGCAATGTGCCTTGTTCTAGATGCTTTTTAACGACATAATGATGAAGCTTCACGATGCCCAATCCGTCCAGTGCAAAATTCAGCATCGTCTGTGTATCATTCACTCTGATAAATGGTGTCATGGTGACGACTTCGTTGTCACAAAATAGCAATTCATGATCTGGCTTTCGCATGCTATGAGCAATATAGCGATGATTTTTTAAATCGTTCGGTTTTTCAGGTATGCCAAATTGCTCCAAATAAGATGGAGAGGCACAAAATGAATAGGACGTTGTGGCTATGCGTTTTTGAATGGCATCTCCAGTTGCTGAGATGCTCATCCCAATCAGAACATCTATCGCCTCGGCATTTAAATCAGGAACGCGCTCAGCAAGTTCAAGATTCAACTCAATTTTAGGGTATCTCAAGAGAAATTCTTTCACATGCGGCACGATATAAGAAGTGGCAAAATGCCTACCGCTGACAACCTTTAAAACCCCATTAGGAACGACTTTTATTTGTAAAATTAATGCGGAAGCCGCTTCCACTTCCTCCAGAATGCGCCGGCATTGGAGGCAATAGTTTATCCCCACCTCAGTCAATTCTATCCGGCGTGTGGAACGCAATAAAAGTTGCACTCCCAGTTCTTCTTCGAGCCTTGTCAGCTGTTTACTGACAGCAGCAGGCGAAATACCAAGCTTTCGAGCTGCGGCTGCTAAACTGCCGAGTTCTGATGTTAAGACGAATGTTTTCATCTGGGACAAATCCGGCATTATTAACCTTTGATTATACCGAACGTGTTTCAAAATTTGTTTTGCGGAAAATTCAGCTCTTGTGTAATGTGTCGTCCATGACGCTAGACGACGCAGAACGAGCAAGACTCACGATACAACATAAGAAAGAACGAGATGGGCGGATACGCGATCGAATCAAAGCCGTCTTGCTTCACGATAAGGGATGGTCCCTTCGGCAAATTGCGGAAGCTTTATTAATCTCTGACGAGGCTGTTCGCAATCATATTCACGACTACGACACTGCTAAAAAATTACAACCAAAAAGCGGTGGTTCTCAAGAAAAATTATCAAATAAACAATCGCAACAACTTGAAGCCCACCTGCTAAAACACACCTATCTGTACGTCAAGGATATTGTTGCTTATGTTGAAATAACTTTTGGTATTAAGTATACCGTTCACGGCCTGAGAAGCTGGCTCCAAAGGCATCTGTTTTCTTATAAAAAGCCCGCAGTCGTCCCGGGAAAGGCCGATGAACAACAGCAAAAAGAATGGATAGCTGAATACGAAAAACTACGTGCAGAACTCCCTGCGAATGAAACGATCTGCTTTACAGATGGGGTGCATCCTACGCACAATGTGCAGCCTGCATACGGATGGATCAAAAAGGGAATTAGGAAAGAGATTCCAGCCAATAGCGGACGATCCAGGCTAAATTTGTCAGGAGCTGTGGATGTAATTTCTCATAAGGTAATTGTCCAAGCGGATCAGACCTTAAACGCCAATTCAACCATTTCTTTTCTGCAAAAAATCGAAAAAGCCTATCCTGACAATGATAAAATCCACGTGTTTTGTGACAATGCCAGATATTACAAAAATCAAGACGTCCACAATTATCTAAAGACCTCAAAAATAAAACTCCACTTTTTGCCGCCTTATAGCCCCAACCTAAACCCTATCGAGCGACTATGGAAATGGATGAAGGAAAGGGTTATTTACAACACGTACTATCCAGGATTTGACGAGTTTAAATCGGCTATTTTTGGATTTTTTGCTCTCATATCATCTCTTGGGGAAGAGTCAGAGCTAGGAAAATGCTTCAGGAGCCGTGTCAGGGATAAATTCAGGCCAATTGGTGCCCCTGCTGCCAACTTTTGAATTTACTTCG
>CAWHMU010000040.1:0-98153 GCA_963830365.1 uncultured Chlamydiae bacterium | reverse complement strand
GTCAATTAAGGCCATGTAGCCTGAAGTGATAATTATTGGAAGGCTGGCTCTTTGGCGATTTGAGCGAACGAAGCGCGCGCTTCTGCCCAGTTATCCGGTAAGAGCTCGTGAAGCTTTGAAGCAGGATGACCGTTCAACCGCATCATCACATATTCAAGATAGTCTCTCGGATTAATTTTGAGCGCACGGCAGGTCTGAATCAGAGAGTAGAACACTGCCGCAGATTCGCCGCCGTCCTCATTGCCCACAAAAAGCCAGTTTTTGCGACCAATTGCGAGGGGGCGCACAGCGCGCTCAGCCACGTTATTATCCATTCTGGCAAATGCATGCAGAGTGTAATTCTTCAAGTAGGGAATCAAACCGCAGAAATACCCTAGTGCTGTTTTAAATTTGGATTTGGGTAGAATATTTCCGTCAACTAACTTGCCTTTGATCGCCGCAATAAGAGCATCGATTATGGGAACTGCTTTTTCTTGACGAATTTGAAGCCGCTCCTTTTCCGATCGCGCCCATGCGACTCTTTCAAGCATGAAAAGATGCCTAATCTTCATCAAAACCCAGTTTCGAAACTTAAGATCGCCCACTTCTGCTTCGATAAATTTCCTCCTGATGTGCGCCCAGCATGGACACCAGGTGAATTGCTTCTTGTTGGCCAATGCTTCATAAGCTCCATATTTGTCGGAATGAAGCACTTTGTCATAGCCATTTAATAGCCTTACAGCATTATCATGAGCTCGACTATTGCAAAAATCATAGATTCGATAGGAAGGCGCTGCCGAGTTTCCCCCTACTAAGACCCACATGTAAGCTTGACGGGTCTTTCCTCTACCGGGCTCTAGCATAGCAATAGGAGTCTCATCATAGAAAACGTTACCACTTCTTAACACTCTATCCAACATCTCGTTATAGAGAGGTTTTAAGGCCTTTCCGGCACGGGTCACCCACTGACAAAGAACTTGTCTGCTAATAAAAATGCCCTGACGGGACATGATTTCAGCTTGACGATAGATGGGAAGATGGTCTGCGAATTTTTTGACTGCAATGTCGGCAAGTAGGCTGTCGTCAGCAAGACAGCGATCTAAAAGACTTGCAGGCAATTCAGGAGTCACAACGCCTTCGCCTTCAGGAAGGCCATACTTAGATCTGACGATTTGTTTGATGTAATAGCTGCCCGGTTTGTGAGCCAGCTTGGATGTAATTTCTTCGCCAATCTTCACTAAAGGTTTACCAGTTTCAGGGCAAATCTTTTCAGATTCTGGCAAGTCGAGAATCTGCTTTTCTATAGGCAGATCTTCCGGCAGAACGATTTTGTCCTTGCCTTTGGTCTTGTTAATGGAACGATGATGAGCGGGGACGAGCCGTTTTTTTTCTTCAGCGGAGGAAGGTTCTTCCAAACCCTCGAAGGAGAGTTGTTCAGAGTTTTGCGCATCGACCAGTTTCTCGGATTTTTGACCGAACAGTTGTCGCTTAAACCAAGCAATTTGCTCGTTTAGAAAGGCGATTTCTTTCTTTAAGATTTCGACTTCTTGCAAGGGCTGTTCTAGTGATATTTCCGCTGTGTTCATATGCAAAAATATACCAAAAAACAGAAAAGTTTCCAAGAAAAAAAATCAGGAAAACGCTGTTTTAGCGCACGCTAAAACGGCTTTGGATTTTCTTTGGAGTGATCCCTTCCAAGAGCATGAAAAATTCCTTGCGATCGATGAGAAATCTATCGATTCCAAGAAGATGGAAGCTTCCTTTTTCAAGGCGTTTCCACCAAATAGCGAACCCATCGTTATCCCAGTACAAGACCTTCATCCTATCCTTCGTCTGATTGACGAAAACAAAATAAGCACCGCTCATCAACTCTCCGGAGCAGCAGGATTCGACAAGCTGAGACAATTTTTCTATGCCTTTTCTCATATCGATCGGCTGTTTGAAAAAGAAGATACGGGCGCTACCTGAGAGGGCTATCATGATCTACCTCCTCTCAAGCAATCCAAACATTGTCTAAAAACCGTCTCATCAAAATCAACTTGCAAGCGAATACTCACTCCATCAATCTCTAGGAGAACTCCAGAATCTACAAGGGGGCGTAAATTCTTCAACTCAACAAAAGGCTTTTGGAATCCTTTGCCATCGCTATCGCCTTCCAATCGTTTAAGACGCTTTTTCCAGCCGGACAGAGTGTTCATGGGAATTTGTTGTTCTTGGCACCAAACGCACGCGCTTTTTCCGCTGTCTCTCCATTCGTGGACTAATTTTTTCCAGTTGGGATTCGGTTTTCCTTTGGTCATATCTCTCCTTAAAATGAAATCTAAGGGAAGATTACCAGTTTGGTTGAATTGTAAAAAGATGGCTAAAATTGACGCTTACGTTATAGTAAAAGGTGATGGCGAGATCATTGAAGAAATGCAAGATATTCTTTCTTCAACCATGATTTCGAACGAACTCACACCTCTCCTATACAAAATAGCTACACATCAAGAGAACGAGTGTCTTCGTTACTTTCATTACGGCCTCCTCACGCGTTTTCTCTTTAGTTGCCTCATTGATGCAGATCGTCTTAGTGCTGCAAATTTTGATAATCCCCAATCAACTATTTTCCGAAACACCAATATTTTTACTGACTGGCAGCCTCTTATCCATTCACTTGAAAAACACTTGCTCAAATTTGAAACTCGAAATCACGTGGATGGGCTTAGAAGTGCCATTTCAAAACTTTGCCTTGAAGCCTCAATACGACCTAGAGGAGTCTTTACGTTGGCGGTTCCGACAGGTGGTGGAAAGACCTTAGCCAGCCTTCGTTTCGCGCTCCATCATGCTCAACATCATTCCTCAACTAGTTCCAATTCTGGCTTTGAACGCATAATCTATGTCATTCCCTATACCTCTATTATTGAACAGAATGCTGAAAGTGTTCGAAATATAATTGGTAATGACAATGTTCTTGAACATCACTCAAATCTAGTTTCAGATAAGGATACCTGGAGAAATCGTGTCCTTTCGGAGAACTGGGATGCGCCCGTTGTCTTCACTACTTCTGTCCAGTTTCTCAACTCACTATTTGCTGGTTCAACAAATGATGTCCGTCGCATGCATCAATTGGCTAATGCAATCATTATCTTTGATGAAATCCAGACACTGCCCATTAAAACAGTTCATCTATTTAATAATGCCATTAACTTTCTGATCCAGACTTGTGGCTCATCAGTAGTCCTTTGTACGGCTACTCAACCTCTACTCAATGAGGTGGATGCTGGTCGTGGTACTATCCATCTGAATTCCAACAGCAAAATCATATCAAATGATCGCCAGCTTTTCGCTGACCTTCGCCGCACCCAGATCAATGATCTCTGTAAGGCAGGGGGGTGGACTGTTCAAGAAGTTGCCGATCTTTCATTATGCCAAATGAACGCGAATGGCAGCGTTCTTATAATTGTGAATACCAAAGCTTCGGCTCTTGCTCTTTATAAAAAACTTAGCTGCACTCCAAACGCAAAGATCTATCATCTCAGCACCAATATGTGTCCGGCACATCGCAAGGCGATACTTGCCACTATTCGCAATTGTCTTGATTCTAAACAACCTATTATCTGCATCAGCACCCAACTTATTGAGGCTGGAGTCGATATAAATTTTGGTTCAGTTATCCGCTATCTTGCTGGCCTTGATTCCATTGCACAAGCTGCTGGGCGTTGCAATCGTAATGGACGACAAACCAGGGGTCTAGCTCCTGTGTTTGTTGTTAATCCTGCCGAAGAAAACATCAACAGGCTTACCGATATTCAGAAAGGTCAAGAAGTAACCAAACGAGTCCTCGACGAATACCGAAACGACCCCGACTCAATGGACAACGATCTACTTAGCCCGAAAGCAATACGCCAGTTCTATAAGTATTATTTTTTCAAGCGTTCGGAAGAAATGGTTTATCCTATTTTTGTTAAAGATCGTCCTGAAATTGGATGCGATACAGACCTGTTAGATCTTCTTTCCAAGAACACGGCCTTAGTCTCAAACTATCAACGGACAAAGAATGCTAGTCCTCCAATTCCTCTCCGTCAGGCATTCGCAACAGCTGCTAAGGAGTTTCGTGTCATTGATGCCCCTACACATGGCATCATCGTGCCTTATAACGGAGTTAGTAAGCAGATTATTGCCGAACTTGCTGCGCTCAGCCCCGACTGCCCTCTGGAAAAGCAAATAGGATTGCTACGGCGTGCTCAGCAGTATTCTGTAAATGTCTTCCCACATTTGCTGGCCAAACTTCACAAAGATGGCTGTATCTACGAAGTTCAAAAAGAGTCAGGTATTTACTACCTTGATGAACGGCATTATAACGATGCCTTTGGCATCTCTCTTGAAGAAACAATGAACATGACATTTCTCAATGTATGAATAAAGGCTTTTTAAATGAATAACACAATCTCTTTTAAAGTCCGTGGACGCTATGCACTCTTTACAGACCCTCTGACGAGGATAGGCGGAGAGAAGTGTTCCTACCATATCCCCACTTACGAGGCACTAAAAGGCGTTGCTTGTTCAATCTATTGGAAACCCACTTTTACGTGGGTCATCGACAAAGTACGCATTATTAACCCCATTCGTACTGAAGCTAAAAATATTAAACCTCTCGAATTCAGTGGTGGCAATACTCTAGCCACATACACATACCTAGCTGATGTCGATTATCAAGTACTTGCTCACTTCGAATGGAATCTCCATCGAGATGACATGATACATGACCGCATCGACGGTAAGCATTTCAATGTTGCTATGCGCATGATTGAGAAAGGCGGCCGGCGAGATATCTTTCTCGGAGCACGGGAATGCCAAAGTTATGTAGAACCCTGTCCATTTCACGAGGATGAGGGATACTATGATGCTGCCGGCGAAATTTCCTTCGGTCTTATGTTTCATGGATTTGATTATCCGGATACTACCGGTGAGCAGAAACTATTCAGTCGCTTCTGGAGGCCAACCATGAAAAATGGCGTGATCGAATTCAACCGTCCTGAAGATTGCACTATCCGCAAGTATGTCCGTGAGATGAAATCAAACCCACCCAAATCTGTTGGGCTAATAGAAGAAGGATTGTTTGAATGAGCTGGCTGGAAAAACTCTACAAAACTTACGACAATTGTACAGATCATATTGGAAAAGCCAATGGAACTTCCGCCAAGCTTCTTCCCATCTATCATACGACACAAAATGCCCAGATAGAAATCGTCATCGATGGATCAGGTTCGTTCCAACGTGCACGTGTTATCCCTAAATCGGAAGCTGTTACAGATATCCCATGCACTGAGGAGTCGGGAGGGCGTGCAGGCGCAAAACCAACCTGTCATCCCCTCTGCGATAAGCTTCAGTATGTTGCAGGTGATTTTGTTAAATTTGGAGGACAAGTTACTTCCGGATTCTCTAAAGATCAGGACGAACCGCACAGGATCTATATAGAACTTCTTGCTAAGTGGTGCGATCGACATCCTAAGATCAAAGCGGTTTACACCTATGTTAAAAAGTCATCAACAGTTGCAGACTTATTTGAAGCAGGCGTTTTACCAAAAGACGTGGCAACAGGCTGTCTACTCAAAAAGTGGGAAGATTTGTCTGTCAAAACTCCTGAAATTTATGGGGTCATGCCGGCTAAGGCATTACCGGAAGAAGCCTTTGTCCGCTGGATTGTCGAAATTCCGGATGACCCACAATCATTGCTCTGGTGCGATAGGAGTGTTTGGCAAAGCTGGATTGATTACTATGCCAGTTCCAAAACTTCTTCAGAACTGTGTTATGTTACGGGTGAATTCATTCCACTTGCTAAGCAGCATCCGGCAAAGCTTCGCAATTCCGCTGATAAGGCGAAACTTATATCCGCTAATGATGGCAATGGATTTACATTTCGTGGTCGCTTTAGCGATTCTACAGGTTCTCAGGCCTGTGGCGTTGGCTTGGAAATTTCGCATAAGGCTCATAATATTCTTCGTTGGCTTATCAGCCGGCAAGGCTATTGCAATGGATTGCAAGCCATTGTAGCATGGTCTGTTGCCAACAAATCAGTCCCTGATCCATTTGCTAATTCGCTCGACATTTTGCGCACCGAAGCGGAACCTTCGGAGACATTTCCGGAAAGAACTTTGGCTTCTCCATTCTCAAATGGCAATGCTGCTCAAGACTTCGCTCTTCGCCTTAAACGCAAAATTGGTGGTTATAAAACAGAGCTTGGCCCGGTAGCGGATATCATCGTCCTTGCCCTTGATTCGGCCACGACTGGACGTATGTCTATCATCTACTACCGCGAACTAACCTCGTCCGAATTTCTCGCACGAATAGAAGCGTGGCATGAACAATGTTGCTGGTTTCAGAACTATAGTAAAGATGTCCATTTTATCGGCGCACCTTCACCGCGCGATATTGCTGAGGCAGCTTACGGAAGGCGCGTGGATGATAAACTTCGCAGTGCAACCATCCGTCAATTGCTTCCTTGCATTATCGATGCAGCCCCGTTGCCACGCCATCTTGTCGAATGCTGCGTTCGCCGCGCCGGCAGCAGAAATGGTATCGAAACTTGGGACTGGGAAAAGACCTTAGGAATTGCTTGTGCTTTGTATTGTAAACACACAAAAAATGAAAGGAACTATCAAATGGCTCTTGAAACCGATCGCAGCTCGCGGGATTACCTTTATGGAAGACTTCTCGCCCTTGCCGAACGACTGGAAGAAGTCGCATTATACCTTACAAATGAAAAGCGTGCGACTAATGCTGAAAGGCTTATGCAGCGGTTTTCTGACAACCCCTATGCAACATGGCTGATTATAGCAAAGGCTCTCAAACCTTATGAGATGCGCCTTCGTAATCAGCGCGCTGGTTTTTTGCATAATATAAAGTCTGAAATGGATGCTGTGATGGCTGCATTCAAGGTTGATGAGTTTACCTCACCCACCAAACTCTCCGGCGAGTTTTTGCTCGGCTATCACTGTCAACGCAAGGCTATGAAAGATAAGACAGATAAAATAAATGTCGAAGAATCTATTGAAGAAGAAATCGACGTATAAAACTAATATTTAGGAGAACTTTTTATGAGTCTTAAATCAAAAATCGACTTTGCTGTTATTTTCAAGGTAAAAAATGCCAATCCCAATGGCGATCCACTTAATGGCAATCGTCCACGTACCACATATGAAGGCATTGGCGAACTTTCCGATGTATGCATCAAGCGCAAAATCCGCGATCGACTCCAGGAAATCGGCATGCCCATTTTTGTTCAATCTGACGATCGCAAAACAGATTCTTGCATGAGCCTCCGAGAACGAGCTGATGAAGCAAAGCTTTTAGGCAAATCATCCAATGAAACTATTAAGCTTGCTTGTGAGAAATGGTTTGATGTTCGTGCCTTTGGTCAACTCTTTGCTTTCAAAGATAAAAAAATAAAAAAAGATAAAAAAAAGGGACAAGAAGAAGATGCTTCCGCAAGTGATGATGCCGTCTCTATCGGAATCCGCGGCCCAATATCTATTCATCCCGCATTCAGCACAGCTCCTGTTAGCATTACCAGCACACAAATTACTAAAAGCGTCAACGGCGAAGGTGATGGCAAGAAGAAAGGATCTGATACAATGGGCATGAAACATCGTGTGGACCATGGCATATATGTTTTTTTTGGTAGCATGAATCCTCAACTCGCTGACAAAACAGGATTTAGTGAAGAAGATGCAGAGACAATAAAAATTATCCTTCCCAAGCTTTTTGAAAATGATGCCTCTTCTGCACGGCCTGAAGGCAGTATGTGTGTACTTAAAGTGATTTGGTGGCATCATAACAGCTCCAGTGGACAATACTCTTCTGCTAAAGTTCATGCGTCACTCAAAATTCAGAATGATGAACCGTTTGCATACCAAATCTGTGAGCTTGATGGATTGAAACCTGAAATCATCGATGGTTTTTGACTGTCCAACCGTGACTGAAAAACCACCTAGACAGATATAGGAAAAACTAATGAAAGAAGAGAAGATAACCCAGCTAGTCATCAGGCTGCCGGAAGAGCTACATCATGAGTTTAAGATCTATGCATTGCGCAATAGGCAGTCGATGACGGAGATCATTGAAAAATGTATCGAAGAGCTGCTTGAGCAGACGTAGAATGGGGGCTGGCCGAATTATTTTTAACGTTCATCCCTAGTAGATAACCTAAAAGACGGCAATGGTGATTTGATACCACCATTGTCTAGAAATTTGTAGGAGATATTACTTTGTCTTCATGCCATTCGAAGATTTATGATGAGGAAGATCTGCTTCCAATATCAGCCTTGCAGCACCTCATGTTTTGCGAAAGGCAGTGGGCACTTATTCATCTGGAACAAATTTGGGAAGAAAACCGGTTGACAGCAGAAGGTCAGCAGCTGCATGAAAAAGTGGACACCCCTGAAAGCGAATCCAGAGGGAAAATTAAAATTGTGCGCAGCCTTCGTCTCAGATCATTAAAATTTGGTCTTACTGGGGTGGCAGACGTGGTCGAATTTCACGACTGCCGAAATGGGGGAATACCGCAGCCCTATCCAATTGAATATAAGAGAGGGAAACCAAAGAAAGATCTTACGGATTCAGTTCAGCTATGCGCGCAAGCGTTGTGCCTCGAAGAAATGTTAAAAGTGAGTGTTCCTAGAGGAGCTTTCTTTTATGGGGAGACTAAAAGGCGTTTTGAGATCGAATTCGATAATTCATTGAGGACTGAGACGATCAAACTTATTCAGAGACTTCATCAGGTAAATAATGCTAAGAAAACTCCTCCCGCAAAATATGAAAAGAAATGCGAAAGCTGTTCTCTTATCAACTGGTGCATGCCTGCCTGTACAAATGGCTCGAAGAACTTTAAAAGCTATGTGGATAATATAGTGAGATGGGCTATGGAGACGGATGATAAAACATGAAAAAACTTTTAAATACTCTCTATATAACGAGTAAGAAGACATACCTATCAAAAGAAGGGGAAACTGTTTTAATACGAGTCGACAAACAAACGAAACATCAGTTCCCTATCCATCTCTTGGAAGGGATTGTATGTTTTGGGAATGTGATGTGCACGCCCTCCCTTATGCACCTTTGCGCTCTCAAAAAGGTTTCGATTTCGTTTCTAAGCGATCGGGGCCGCTTTCTAGCAAAAGTTCAAGGTCCCGTTTCAGGAAATGTTTTGCTCCGTCGTGAGCAATATCGCAGAGCTGATGACGCTTTACATTCAGAGAATATCACTCGTTCCATCATTTTAGGGAAGATTGCAAACTCTCGTACAGTCCTGATGCGCGCGGCACGTGAATCACAGGACGATTTGTCCACGGGTTTGCTAAAAAAGGCTGCATCCCATTTGGCCTATCTCATTCAGAACTTGGATAAAATGCAGGGAGTGGATAGCTTGCGTGGCATTGAAGGAGATGCTGCAAAAACATATTTTTCTGTTTTCGACCTTTTGATTTTGTCACAGAAAAATGATTTTTTCTTCAAAGAAAGAAGCCGCCGGCCGCCATTAGACAATATGAATGCTCTCCTCTCTTTTGTTTACACCTTGCTGGCTCATGATGTAACCTCAGCACTTGAGGCTGTAGGACTTGATCCCGCTGTCGGCTATCTCCATAAAGATAGGCCAGGGCGACCAAGTCTAGCTTTGGATTTAATGGAGGAGTGCAGATCATTTGTTGCAGATCGACTTGCCTTGACACTTATAAATAAATTGCAAGTCAAAGGAGATGGGTTCATTAAATCACACTCAGGGGATATTAGAATGGATGATATTACGCGTAAAGAGGTCTTGAGCGCGTATCAAAAAAGAAAACAAGAAGAGATATTCCATCCATTTCTCGGCGAAAAAATTTCATTTGGCTTAATTCCGCACATCCAAGCTACTCTGTTTGCACGATATTTAAGAGGTGATTTGGATGGATATCCCCCTTTTATATGCAAATAAAATGACGGATCAAGGAATATGTTAATATTAGTCACTTATGATGTGAATACCGAATGTCCAAGCGGCAGGCGCAGGCTCAGGCGCATAGCTAAAATTTGTGAAAGTCATGGTCAACGTGTTCAAAAGTCAGTGTTTGAATGTCTTGTTGACCCTGCATTGTGGGTGACTTTTTCAAAGAAGCTCAATGACGAGATTGATTCTGAGGTTGATAGTCTTCGATTTTATTTTTTGGGAAGCAATTGGAAGCCTAAGATAGAGCATATCGGTGCCAATCCATCCTATGATCCAGAAGGGCTCCTCATCATTTGATGAGCTCTCACTTAAGAAAGCGCGAATCCTAAGCTCTCGCTATTTTCTCTTATAGATCCGCGATATCAATAAGTTATTGTTGTTCTGCTTGTTATGTTTTCTCTAAAATTAAAGTTTACTATCGAAAAATTTTAACCCCTTCGTTCCGCGCTAATAAGTATCTTGCTTATTGATCTTCAATTACTTATAATGCATGCGGTCGCCCCCCGTGCGGGGGCGTGGATTGAAACCTTAACGCGCCAGTGTTCGAAGTTGTTGGCCTCGTCGCCCCCCGTGCGGGGGCGTGGATTGAAACTATAACCGACGAAGGAATACCGATTGGCTCTAAGGTCGCCCCCCGTGCGGGGGCGTGGATTGAAACAATGACTGTCAGCTAGAGGGTGGTCTTGCTGGAGTCGCCCCCCGTGCGGGGGCGTGGATTGAAACATATACAGATGTCACTTTTGCAATGTCTCCCTATAGTCGCCCCCCGTGCGGGGGCGTGGATTGAAACGTTCGAATCCTATAGTTTCCATTGTCGGGCTATCAGACGGTCGCCCCCCGTGCGGGGGCGTGGATTGAAACACAGGAAAATCAACGTAAAGCAAGTAGGAAGCCTTGTCGCCCCCCGTGCGGGGGCGTGGATTGAAACATACAGCCTGGCACATACACTGAAAACCTAACGCGTCGCCCCCCGTGCGGGGGCGTGGATTGAAACCGCGTCCGCATTTGTGATAGGCCAAAACACTAGATAGTCGCCCCCCGTGCGGGGGCGTGGATTGAAACCTCCTGAACTTCACCGCAATCAATGCACTTACGCGTCGCCCCCCGTGCGGGGGCGTGGATTGAAACTCAATATTAAGCCCTGTGACGTTAGTAATAAGATCGTCGCCCCCCGTGCGGGGTCGTGGATTGAAACTACAACATGGCGAATCGCTATGGATGTCCTGTCAAGGCCGCCTCCATTGGGGCGGCGGTGACGAATTTGACGAGCATGTCGGGCACAAGCGATATGCACGGTATGCTTGAGGCTTATATGGGACATTTTTCAATAGCGGCGGATCGCTACCGGGAGCGGTCGCCGATCTATTATGCTGAGCGGGTGACGACGCCCTGCCTTATCCAGCATGGACTGGCAGATGAACGCGTGCCGGTTACGCAGGCGTATGAGCTTTACCACGCGCTGAACCGCCAAAAGCAAATAGCCACGCTTGTGCTCTATCCGCATAGCGGCCATGGCATCAAGCAGCCCAAACAGCTCATTGATGCCGCAGAACGCAATTTAGCCTGGTTCAAAGAGCACCTATCAAGTGGATCATCCATCAAATAAAGAATGCAAGGGGTCAGGCCTGCAAGTCTGCAAGTTGCTAATTGGTGCCAGGTCAGGACATTCTATCCATTTGTGTTTTGAAAGTATTTTTCTGGCCAACTTGAGGCCTCATCCTGACTCTTAAGAATAGCGACGAGTTGATTATTGGGTGGGATGACGGGTCGCACGAACGCCAGAACGTAAAGGGAGCAGTGCATGAATGGACGTAACATTCTGCCGCAGCTGCCGCAGCTACATATTTCTTCTTGCCATGACCCCACGTTCCGGCGCAGGCAGCGCCTACACATGGGGCTACATGCTTTGAGCGGCTCCCGCCGCAAATCAGCAACAAGGTTGGGTTCAGGATTGATACTAGCCTCGTTGGTGTCGATAGAAAAAAGAGATGAACCCCTCCGAGACAATTGCAAAAGTATTTCACGAGTTATACAGCGATTCTTTGGAAGTCAATCGTACCCGGGATCAAAATGAATCGATGCTAGAACGCTCAAAACTACACAAAAACTCGAGCTTTACTTCAAGAATTCACAATAACTTCAATTTAGAACAATTTATTGTCACTTATGCAATTGCCTCCTCCGGGGTTAGCTGAAATTATACCTTTACCCGTATCTGTGGCTGTCTTCGCTTGCGCTCGCAAGCCCTTAGCTACGCGCTTCCGAGTAACAATAGGTTGAATGCTTACGAAACTTATGCCGGCGTTATTGGCGGATCTTTCATCATTTCCCCTGCTTTTGGAGTCGAAGAGCATTAATCATTAAAAAGGCGGAGGAAAGAACATAATGCCAGGCGATCTTCCGAACGGGATAGCTATGCTTCCCAATGATATTATCGCGATTCTTTCCGACCAAGCTACAAAACGGGCACTTAGCACCAGTGCTCGATGGGTCAATTTTTTCCACGAATTTTTGATTACTGCTATTCAACCGGTCTTGCTTTTCTTGTCTTCTTTACGCTGTTACGGCAACTAGTTTATAACCTAATTTTTCAGCTTTTTTGTGCAATCCGATCAGGCTTTTCATTGCATGCATTTTTTCATTATATTCTGCTCCTTTTTCATAATATTGCCAGCCTTCCTTACACATGTGATATACCATAGTCGCTAGCTTATGCGCGCCGGCCTTAATCCCTTTAGAGTTGTCCGTTCGGCCGCATATGCGCCTGATATGTGCTCCTAATGCAGCATCTGATTTTTTAGCTGCCACTGCAGACATTCTTAAAGCCTGTGAAATATAATTGGCACTTGGTTTTTGCCTTTTGCTTTTACGTCGTTTACCTCCTGAAACATTATTGCCGGGGGACAGTTTTAGCCAGGACGAAAATGCTTTTTCGCTATTCCAGGCGCTTACGTCAGTCCCTCCAAGTTCTGAATAAATGAGTAGTGCAGTACTATCTGCTATGCCTGGCAGCGCTGTCAGGTCTATTCCTGTTTTTCTCCAGAGAATGGCTCTGACATCAAAACAAAGATCATTTTTCTTAGGTTTTTTGAATTTAGAAAACTGAGGACGCTTTTTTATATCTTTATGGTTCTTTGGTGGAGGCGTATTGACTACATCTGGAAATCGCTCAAGCTCCTTCTGAATGCACTCGTCACACTCGTCCAGCTGTTTATGTGCAAAATCGTATTGATCTAGGGCTTGCTTTAGCGAAAAAATATGTTCTTCTTGATAATTCCCTGTCAGGGCTGCTACAAATAGGCTCTCTTCCTTTTTGCAAAGCTTATTCCTCATTGCAGCTAACTTATATGGATCTCTTTCACCGGCTGCTATTGCTCGTGTTATATTTAATCCGGAGACTCCCGCTATATCGCTTACAGCGGTGCTCAGCTTGATATTCATTAACTGCAAGGCTTTTTCCATATGCAGAAGTGCATATTGCTTTGTTTTGATGACATTCATGCGCTGCCTTACATATGCCCGCAATTTTAAGCGATCGCGTGGTGGGCGATAAGCAGCTCTTAATAGACCACTAGAATATAATGTTTGAATCCACTGAGCATCCACCACATCAGTTTTTCTGCCAGGTGGATTTTTGACATTTTTAGCATCGACCAAGACTGGTTTTAAGCCTGATTCTTCCATAATTTCATACAGGGGAATCCAATAAACACCCGTAGCTTCCATAACACCAATTTCCACATTAGCCTCTTTAAGAACTTTGACTATTTCACGGAGTTCAGGTGTCGTTGTACCAAATTCCCTCACGTAAGAACCACCTTTACCATCGGGAATAGCTATATGGATTCCCTTATCTCCTATATCGATGCCAGCAACAGTAGGATCGATGTATCCAAGTTTGTTTTTATGTTGTTGTTTTTTGAAATGATTGGAATTGCTACTATTAGACATGAACGATCTCCTTATTAGCTTTTGTTTTGGTAAAAAGAAAGCTTATAAGAGATCGTTCTTTTTTCTGAAGATGGCATCTAATGACACCGTTACTTTTCAGATATCAGCGGTAAACCGCTTGGGCGCTACAAAGAGATAGGCTCCGCCGCCTATCAGCGTCATGAATTTTTAAAAACTTACGCCTGACCCCGTGCATTGTCTTTAAACCTAGAAACGGCAGTTGAGCACCATTTCACATGCTCAACTGCCGTTTCTAGGTTAAAACAATCCATGATTCTCGTTATTTTTTAAATTCTCAAGCGAAGGCTGTGGCTTAACTAAGAGGACTTGAATTAGCAACTCGGCCAACCACTTTTCATATTCATCTGATGACCAGCTGCGCTCAACCACCAGCATGCGATAGAAATCTCTTCCCGTGAACGCCCAAAGAAGATCTCTAATCTTAGAAAAACTCAGGTTGTCCGTAAAAGCCCGTTCATTAGCCATGACTTCGACGGTTTCTTTTTGCCGCTGATATCGTCGCCTCTCCCTTTCAATCTCTAACCCTTTAAACACTGGATCTAAAATCGATGCTCCTCGCAAAAAACTTAATTGGGCTTTCTCAGCGTCATAAAGCTGTCGTGAAATGGCCGCCGTAATTACAAGACGTTTACGAGGACATTTTTCTTTCTTTACTTGTTCAACCAGAACTTCAAACTGCTCGGGTGAAAGAGCTTCATCCATCAAACCGAGCAAAACCCCACGCTTCGATTGAAAAATGGAATAGATGGAAGGAATGGAGACTTGTGCCTCCCTAGCTATCTCTTCTATCGTTGCCTGTTCGAATCCTTTGGACTCAAACAGCATTTTAGCAGCAGCCAAAATACGATTTTTAGTCTTTTGTGACTGCGCTTGCCTTGACTCGGAATTGTAGGAACGTTTCTTTGGTGTTGACATATCGAATATAGTTTACTATACTCAATTAAAAAAGTCAAACACTTATCAAAGAAAGGATTCATATGTCAGCGAAAAATATAGCTTCTGCCGTCGCCTATTATCAGGCGATGAATATCAAAGATCTTTCTGCCATGGAGAAATATCTTCACCCGGAAGTTCGGCTTATAGGACCAATGGCAGATATATCTGGAAAGGATATCGTGCTCAATGCGGTGAAGCACTTTGCGGCTATCTTCAAAAATCTCACCATTCGTGCTCAGTGCGGCGCCGGGGATCAGGTTATGCTAGCCTATGATCTAGATTGCCCGCCTCCGTTTGGGCTTGTCCGAGGGGCCGTGCTATTAACTTTTCAAGAGGGCTTAATCATTCGTTACGAATTATTTTATGACGCCAGACCTTTTGAGAAGAAGAAGGACGAAATATTTACGCAGTCTTGAGTTTTGATTGGCGTCAGCCTGACTCCAATGTTGATCTTGAGCGGGCATTGGGGTATAAGTGCGCTTACCTAGGTTCAATACGGTTGTCATTATGGATAAAGCATCGCTGCCCTATCGGTCCCTTTGCACAGAATTTTATGTACTGGATAAGCCTACGGCCGCGCCTGATGCGCTTGAATGCTATTTGCGCTTTGCCGAGGAGGCCCGCGGCACTATCCTTGAGCCGATGTGCGGCAGCGGGCGCTTCCTCATCCCGCTGCTGGCACACGGCTTTGCCGTCACGGGTTTCGACTCCTCACCGCATATGCTTGAGGTGTGCCGCACGAAATGCCAGGCGCTGGGCCTATCGGCCACTTTACTTGAGGCCACTTTTGAAACGTTTCCGCTGGGCGATACTTACGGTCTGATCCTTATTCCCAGCGGCTCGTTTGGTCTGCTGACGGCATCAGAGCAGGTCAGTCATGCCCTGACATTTGTCGCCGAGCGGTTGAAAGCAGGCGGAAAATTCGTAGTCGAGATCGAAACGCTGGCGGCGATTCGTGAACCCCAAGGGGTGTGGCGGGGGAGATGGGTCGATAAGCCCGACGGTGCCAAAATCGTCATGAACGTCCTCTCGCGCTACGATGCGGCATCGAAAATCGAAACCGGCCTCTTTCGCTATGAATTATGGGAAAAGAATGCCATCTCACGCACCGAGGTGGAAGAGTTTCAGGTGCGCCACTACGCAGCGGCGGAGATCGAGCTGTTGCTTAGGCAGCATGGCCTAAAGGTCGTCGGCAAATGGCAGGTGGAGCCGTATGCCAGAATCGCACCCGGCGATGGCGCCGCCGTCATCATGTATGAGTGCGTCAAGGGGTGATGAATAGCATTTTAAGGTCTCGAATGATGTGTGGATGATGACACAAGTTTCGGCCGAAAGGACTATGGTCTGGCTTGCAATGTGCGATTTGAAAGGAGCTCGTCTTCCTAATACCCTGTAGGGCTTTCAAATCACAAATCACAAGCCAGACCCTAATCCTCAAAGTCCTTTCACGTCATGAGTTCTTGAGCAGTCATCTCTGTCAACCACTCGTTTGTGTGATGAACCAGAATATGGCGACAGCAACTTCGAGGGAAGCTGAATTAGATACAATAATATCCTTTAGTCATTGCTGTCGCCGTATGCACGGCTTTGTTTCTAAACATGTGATTACCACACGCTGAAGCATGTGGCTACATGCTGCCGCCTCTAGCGAGGCTTTAAAATATTCTCATGGTTTGCGTCCTGTTGATTGCATCCTCATTTCCCGTAAAAATTATAACTAGGTCTTGCTAGGCAGGGTAATGTTCAGGTCTTTCAAAATATCTCGCTGTGGTTTCGTCATCTCTGTGAGAATGTGCCCGTACTTGCCGGAATACTTCACTTTGGTTAGCGTGTCCATTTCTTGCAGAAGCTCGCGAACTGTGTAGCGCTCAATAAGCGTAGACTTTCTCATCTCTCTACGTAAAGCGCTTACATAGATAAGAGCAATGAACTGAACGAAGAGCCTGCCATCAACAGTTGCAGAGCTGTGCATACGCAGACGCTTCATGTCTAACTGATTTTTAAGATCATCGAAGCACTTTTCCACGATGTCTTTGTCTCGATAGATCTGTAGAGATTCCGTTGGGCTTTTGATGCTATTGGTCAGCAATGCTTGGAATCCAGCATAGCGATTAATGTACTGGTTTACAGCCTGGGTGTTGTACGAAACTTGAATTCCCCGTTTAGGGGTTGTCTTCACCACAAAAAATGTATCATATGCTTCTTGGTGCTCATTTATGGCTTTTCCTGATTCCAGTTCCTTCTTGTATCCAACCAGTTCCTCGCTAAACCGATCGACTGCATTAGCCCGTGCATGTGCATTGTAGTAAAGATGTAGGTAGCAGCGACGGTTGTCCTTTCCCCATGGGTAGAGGCGAGAGTGGACATAAAGGATTTCATCATCAAGCTTTTGGTATCCCTCAGGCCCGTGAATGACCTCATAGATATCATCAATAGCGTGCTGTACCCATTTATTGTTCAGAGGAACCGATAGCATGAACTTGTCTCTAGAAGCAAGCAGTTCATCAACGTTTTTCTTGCTGTAGAACCCCTTGTCCATCACATAGTGAAGGGTCTTTGTCTCCAAAGCTTTGAAGGTCTTTAGAAGGTTGTGTAATGTAGTGACATCGGTGATGTTTCCTGGAATCCGTTCGAAATACACGGGCAAGCGTCCCTTTTGGCCGAAGAGTATGGCAAGATTCAGCTGCGGTAACTTGTCTAAGTCACGGTTGTGGCCGTATTTGATGTATTCATTGAGTTCTGAGTATGATGAGATGGAAGTGATATCGTAACAAAGGTAATCATCCTCCAAAACCTTATTCATCCATTTCGTGAAAAAAGTTTGTTTCTTGTCGATGCTAATTGCACGAAGGATCTCAGTGATGCACTGGCTCGTTAATGGTGTTCCAAAAGGATGTGCATGACTTTTGCACCACGCCCCACAATGGCTCAAAGGACCACCTTGGGAAACGAGATAGTAAGCCATTGTTAGAATCTGTCGGTACTCCTTAGGAAAGCTGGATTTTAGCAGCCCTTCCAGACCTAACTGGTCGGTGATGGTGTCGAGAATAATCGAAGATCCTACTATCTCGGCAGATGCTGTGACAATCGGATCTCTAACAGCAGCTTGTTCAGGCGCAAGACGCTTAGCCGGAACGAATTCTCCGTTGGCAGGATCAAGTTTGCCAATGCACACCTGTTTATTGCGCGCTTGTTTTTTTTTCTTATCCCAGCATGAAACAGCCTCATAAACATATGTAATGCCAGTTTTCTTGTTTATCTGATGTACTCGATAGGTCATATGATTTCCTTTTTTCATGGTTATAATTATAACCATGAAAAAAGGAAAGAAGTTTTAAAGTTAAGTGTCAAAGCATTGTTGTTTAATGACTTGTATTGTACCTAGTTATAATTCTTACGGGAAATGAGGTTGCATGTCAGCCCCCTCGATTCGTGAACCCCAAGGGGTGTGGCGGGGGAGATGGGTCGATAAGCCCGACGGTGCCAAAATCGTCATGAACGTCCTCTCGCGCTACGATGCGGCATCGAAAATCGAAACCGGCCTCTTTCGCTATGAATTATGGGAAAAGAATGCGATCTCACGCACCGAGGTGGAAGAGTTTCAGGTGCGCCACTACGCAGCGGCGGAGATTGAGCTGTTGCTTAGGCAGCATGGCCTAAAGGTCGTCGGCAAATGGCAGGCGGAGCCGTATGCCAGAATCGCACCCGGCGATGGCGCCGCCGTCATCATGTATGAGTGCGTCAAGGGGTGATGAATAGCATTTGAAGGTCTCGAATGATGTGTGGATGATGACACAAGTTTCGGCCGAAAGGACTAGGGTCTGGCTTGCGATTTGCGATTTGAAAGGAACTCGTCTTCCTAATACCCTGTAGGGCTTTCAAATCACAAATCACAAGCCAGACCCTAATCCTCAAAGTCCTTTCACGTCATGAGTTCTTGAGCAGTCATCTCTGTCAACCACTCGTTTGTGTGATGAACCAGAATATGGCGACAGCAACTTCGAGGGAAGCTGAATTAGATACAATAATATCCTTTAGTCATTGCTGTCGCCGTATGCACGGCTTTGTTTCTAAACATGTGATTACCACACGCTGAAGCATGTGGCTACATGCTGCCGCCTCTAGCGAGGCTTTAAAATATTCTCATGGTTTGCGTCCTGTTGATTGCATGTCAGCCCCCTCGATTCGTGAACCCCAGGGGGTGTGGCGGGGGAGATGGGTCGATAAGCCCGACGGTGCCAAAATTGTCATGAACGTCCTCTCGCGCTACGATGCGGCATCGAAAATCGAAACCGGCCTCTTTCGCTATGAATTATGGGAAAAGAATGCGATCTCACGCACCGAGGTGGAAGAGTTTCAGGTGCGCCACTACGCAGCGGCGGAGATTGAGCTGTTGCTTAAGCAGCACGGCCTAAAGGTCGTCGGCAAATGGCAGGCGGAGCCGTATGCCAGAATCGCACCCGGCGATGGCGCCGCCGTCATCATGTATGAGTGCGTCAAGGGGTGAAGAATAGCTCCTGTAAGGTCTTGAAGGGTGTGTGGATGATGACACAAGTTTCGGCCGAAAGGACTAGGGTCTGGCTTGCGATTTGCGATTTGAAAGGAGTGCGTCTTCCTAATGCCCTGTAGGGCTTTCAAATCACAAATCACAAGCCAGACCCTAATCCCTAAGTCCCAGCCCTCGCTGAGTTTTTGACAGCTTATAAGCACTTCCAGGACTACGCAGTGGGCTGCACCAATTACCGCTCCTGCGGCTGTCTGTGCTTGCGCTCGCCAACTTTAGCTGCCGGGCTACAAAGTGATTGGCTGCGCCTGCCAAAAAGCTTTTAACGTATGTTCTCTAAGCGGCCAGAACGTGCATGATCTGCTTGATGGCCTCATTGCAATCGTAGTCTTCCAGCAGATTATGCGCCGATCGCGGATAGGAGAATACCTCGTAGGTAATACCATGACGATCTAACTTTTCCAGACCAGCGACGTCATCCACTGTTTTATCGAGCTCGCCATAGAGTATGGTAAGATCTTTGCTACGGATCTTTTTCGATAAATCCGTAGCATCACACAAATCGAACATCACTTTCATTGAATGTGTTGGTAACGATTGATATTGAAAGGCATTCAATGCGCTTTCTACTGAAGAGGTATTCCTTATCGTTTGTTTCCCTTGTTCTGGTTGAAATGGGTACACAGGCACTAATTTCGTAAGCATCCAATCCATCAGTCGATACTGCATCATGTCGTGAAATGAGCGGCTATTAGCGCCCGTCACCAGATTTGGTCCCACCAGAATCAAATGATTAATATCCCGTATTTGGGCCAGCTGCAAAGCCACCGTGCCCCCTGTAGAGTGACCGATAACACTAATGTCCTCTGCAATCTCTGCCAACAAATCAAAAGCAAAGGCGGCATCCCTTAGCCAATCTGATGGCTTAAGATCTGTTAATATTTCCAGATCGCCCAGGCCATGACCCACCCGGAGGGGGGCATAATATGGGATTCCGGCGGCTTCCAGGTAGGGGTAAAGGACGTTGAACTCTGCGGGCGAGGCAGTAAACCCGTGTAACAACAAAACAGCTTGGGGGATTTTTTTATGGACGCCTTTTGAAAAAAGACAAAGTCTTTGTCGGGCTACAGGATAGAGATTAAGTCGTGTGTCAAATGCGAATTTGTTTAGATATTTATCTGTTTTTTTTCGTTGCATGTAAAAGTAGAGGCGTAGAGCGATAAATAAACTGATCGCAATTGCGAATATAATTAGCAAGCTAAGCATAGTGTCACCTCATATAACAACAAGATTAACAATACGATAAATAAGTGTGTCACAAAACCTATTATATCATTGCAAGTATATAATAAAACTTAAAAATTTAGGGGCTAGCTAGACATTTTATGCTAGAATGGGTTCATCATGCAAACAAGAACTTAATTAAAAAAACTAATAGCAAACTTCATTTTCCTTCTCTGTGCCGCTGTGTCTCGGTGGTGATGTTGTTCATAACACGTTGATTAATCATGCCATACCAACAATAAGTGGATTTCGCCACAGAGTAGAGAAGGTCGGCAAAACCGCATGGGTATGCATTTATATGTGGAATAGCCTGCCTGTAAAACAGGGGAATCGATTGGCGGGGACAGCTACCGGACCTCGATTATGCTATACCACGCGTGGTATAGGATTATTCGGCCCGCACAAGTTTTTTGCCAGGGGGGCGTTCCTTGCAGAGCCATAAAAACGGAATGGTTAACAGCAAAACCCAACCTGACAGCCAAAGCAGATCATTAAAAGCGATCACATAGGCCTGGTTGGTAACGATGATATCAAAAAACTGGGCCGCCATCTGGTCATCGACACCGGCAGTGGTCAAGGCTTCATACGCTTCAATCGTCGGCTGGCGCAAGGGATAGAGCACTTCAGTTAGATTGCTATGATGCACAGCTTCCCTTTGTTGCCATACGGTGACATATAGGGCTGTGGCGATGCCAGCTCCTGCAACGATAGAACGCATGACCAAAAACACGCCGGTGGCTTTAGTCAGATCATCCTCTTTAATGTATGCAATGGTTAACTGAAAGAGTGGTAAGAAGCAAAAGGCGACACCTGCGCCTTGTATTAAGCGTGGTATGAACAACTGCCAAAGAGAAATTTCAGAAGTAGCATTGCTAAACCACAAACAGGTGGTGCCAAATATGAAAAATCCTATCGCTGTTAGGAAGCGCAAACTGACAAAACCCATGACCAAGCCCAATAACGGGGCAATCACGATCGGCAAAATCCCCAAGGGCATCACAGCAATTCCGGCCCAATAGGGGGTATATCCTTTTTGGGTTTGCAACCATAGTGGAATGAGGATGGTCGTTCCAGAAATCACTAAATAAGGTACTGATATTAAGATGGTGCCTAAAGTGAAATTCCGGTCTTTAAAAAAGGATAAATCGATGATCGGAATGTCAGCATACATATTCCATATCACACATAGAAACAAACTGACCCCTGCTATAACTGCCAAGGTAGTTATTTCATTTGAGCTAAACCAGTCCTCATCATAGCCTCTATCCAAAAATATCTGCAGGGCGGTAAGTCCGACAGCCAAAAAGATAAAACCCATCATGTCAACGGGTATTTTTGACTTTATTGATTCCCGGTTATACAAAATACCCAGGGTGATCATTGCCGATAATATCCCAAAAGGCACATTGATGTAAAAAATCCATGGCCATGGGTAATGTTCTACAATCCACCCGCCAACCCAAGGTCCTAGTACGGGTCCTAACACCAAAAGCAAAAGTAAAATGGATAAGCCCATGTCTTTTTTTTCTTCGGCACAGTTTTCCAACAGCAGTGTTTGCGGAAGCACCATAAGCGGGCCTGTGACGGCTCCTTGGATCATTCTGAAGAAAAGTAATGAATATAGATCCCACGATATTCCGCACAGAAAGGATGAGAACGTGAAGAGAGCTATCGACCAAACGCAAACTTTGACATTGCCAAAACGCGTTGCCATGCGGCTGGTCAGGGCCAGGCCGATAATATTGCTGACGGCAAATAACGTGATCACCCATGTGCCTTGCTGGGGAGAAACCCCAAAACCTGCGGCAATGGATGGAATGGCCACGTTGGCAATTGAGAAATCCAATTCAGAGATAAAAACAGCCAAACCCAAGGCAAACAGCAAAAGGTAGAACGTAAATCCTTTGAGGGGTGCTTTTTTCATAAATATATCATATGCCATTGATACTTAGATGTTGATACCCGTGAGATGAGATTGAGCCCGATACTTCCACAAAAAATATGGCACCCCTATTGGTTCATGCCGTTGATAAGTTGGTTAGAGCGTCTATTTCGTCGACGTTATTTTGCAATGTTTTTTCACCGGCTTGCATTATTTCATCTACATACTTGATGTCCCAAAGATTTATCTGCTTAACAAAGGCAACATTCATGAGGAGCGCTTCCCCTTCATGCATGCTGATGGCTAGTGAAATCTCTCTTCCTTGGGAATGGGTTGAGGAGCGATTGAAGAAGCTACTTGAGGAGTCAATCAAGCTATCTGCGGTAATTTCATTTAAAGAGTCATTGACATTGACAACTAAGATAATGTCCATCCGTTTGTGTACGGCTACACTCATGGGAAGGGCAGCAGAGTGTACCCCAGCGGCCATCCATTTATCATCGATCAAAATTGGGGGGAAGTAGGGATACATGGCATTTGAGGCATAGACACAATCTGCGATTAGCCCCTTTTCAAAAGATACACTTCGGCCGGTAGACATTTCAGTAGCTTGCATGATGACATGGTAAGGTAAATTCTCGAGACGTTTTTCAGTAAAAACGCCCTTAAGACAAGAGAGTATCATCTTATTATTAAAAGGCGCAGGAGGGGAATTGGAAGTTTTGCTTACCAACCCTAGAATTTCTGCCAGCTGTCTATAATCTAGCTTTTTACACACCTTGGGATCAAATAACTTGGCCATCAGCTTAGGAATTTGTTGGATGGGATATCCTGCCGCAAATAATCCGGCCAAGGTTGCGCCGCCGCCAGAACCTATTATCAAATCGATAGGAACATTTTTCCGCTGCAAATGTGCGAGTATGGGCAACGCTGCCAGCGAGCGAATGCCTCCGCTGCCAATAACTATGCATATTTTTGGACGGGATTTAAGACCGACAGAACTTATTTGATCCATGACTAATACTCACCTAGGTGTCCATTTTGATATGATGGGTCAAAGGGAAAAGTTCAATTGCTTGTATGATGCCCTCCTTGGCACGCTCAGCAGCGATTTTACCCTGTTCATAAATATAGGGAATGGCCGCATTGTTCCACATGGCTATATCTTCTTTAAAATTTACATCGATAAAAACAATTTCATAATGGTGGGTATCGACAGCGAAGGCGTTCTGCAAGCGCACCGTGTTTCTCAACCTGTCCATATTAAAATTATAAAAATATTCTAAATAACTGGTCGATGTAGAAGACGCCACCCCAGATTGAAAGTCCATGGCAATAATGATGTCGACGCCTGCTAACACAGCCTCAAGAATGGGAAGAGGTACGCTATAGCACCCATCTACATACCAGCGCCCCTCGATTTGGATGGGGGGAAGAAAAGGGATGATAGCCGAACTGGCATATAGGGTTTTGGCAAGATTCCCCGTACTCATGGCAACCCCTCGCCCTGTTTCCATACTGGTGACTTGGAGTATGGTTTTAATAGGTAAATCCTCAATGCGCCTATCACCGACCATTTCCAGCATATTTTTTTGCAGTTGCGCGCCTTTCAGGATCCCCATTTCAGTTTCAAAAGAGCTGAAAGGCAGCCGCATCAGCGCCCGCAGGGTGCGGTAATCTAATGTAAAGGTTTCAGGTTTAGCCATATTTTCCACGGTATGGCGCATTTCGGCAATCTCTAGGCCCATGGCCTTGCCTACAGCCGCGATGGCTCCTCCACTGCACCCTACTAGTAAGTCGATGGGAATCTGGGCTTTCTCAAGTAGCACAAAAAGCTCGATGGCGGCACAGGTCTTTATGCCTCCGGAGCTAAGTACGACAGCAATTTTTGGTCGACGAGGTGAAGCTAAAACATCTAAATAGTTCGTCATAAGTACACGCATATAAATATTTAAATATAATATTTCATGCTAATTTTAAATATGGATTAAGTCAATTGCCAATTTTAAGCCCACCTGCATGGTGAACAGACTGGTAGCTGGATTATAGGTACTCAACAGCTTCAGCATGGTCTTTAAAGACTTGCAATCCGGACTCCATTAGCACAGCTAACCTCGCCTGTAAAATACCTATTGTTTAATTCAAAGATGTCTATTATGTATTAAGCACTTGAGCGGCTTTGGTTTTAGAGCGCGTCGCAGCTAGTTGAGCCAAATTCATTTGGTATGAAATCTACCGGGGTAGAGAAAAGCATGTTTTTGATATTTGTGCGGATGACCTGTAGCTGTATTTGGGTAGGCCTTATGTCGGCGTTATGCTGCTGCCAGCTTAGTCCGCCGCCACCGATCCTTAAACAAGCGCCAGCATGTGCATTGCAAGAGGCGCAAGGGATTTCGGATGGGGCGACTTATACGGCTGACGAATGGCCAGAGCAGGATTGGTGGCGCTTTTTTGGCGATACACAGCTGAATGCCTTGGTAGAGCAGGCCTTGGCTGACAACCCGACTATGGCAGGGGCAGAAGCCAGGATAGGCGCCGCCTTGGCCACAGGAGATAAGTCTTATGCGCCATTTTATCCTACCATAGATTTCGAGACGGACACGACCAGAGTGCATCAGAGTAAAAACGGCATTTTTGGTATCTTGGCGGCTAGCGATCCGCTCTATCCCATCACCTACCGCCAGCAAAATATGGGCATCAGCTTCAATTACGAATTTGACTTTTTTAAGAAGCATAAGAATGAGCTGATAGCGGCTATGAATCAGACAGAAGTGGCGAAAGCCGAAGCCTATGTTTGTCGATTGGCGCTTTCCATTTCTGTGGTGCAGGCCTATTTCCAGTCGCACATCTTGAAGGAGCGCGTGGAGATTGCAGACAAACTGCTCCGCAATAAGCAAGCGATGTCGACTTTGACCGGTCAAAAGCAGCGAAATGGCCTTGAGAATGAAGCGGTGTTTAACAATACAGTCTATGACGCCTTAGAGACTGAGCGCTATCTGATAAAACTACAACAAGATGCTGCTTTATCCAGTATTGAATTGCAGGCTTTACTGGCCGATGACTTTAATGTACCCGTTGAGGATATTGCATTTTGCGCTGCATTAGAAGCCTTTCCTTTGCCATGCAGCTTGCCGCTGGACTTATTGGCTCATCGTGCCGACGTGTGGGCGCATCGTTGGCGTGTGGAGGCCACGGCGCATCGCATTTGCGCTGGCAGGGCTGCGTTTTATCCAAATATCAATATTTCCGGCATCATGGGTTATCAGGCGCTCGGAAATCTGCCTTTATTAGTCTTTGACAGCACCTATGGACTACTTTTTGGTCCGGCACTGCATCTGCCGATTTTTGAGGGCGGGGCTTTGCAGGCCGATCTTGATCTCCGCACGCAAGAATATCGGCTGGCCGTGGCAGACTATGATTCGGCGGTGCTGGCGGCCGTGAAAGAGGTGTTAAACGCTCTGGTGATCATACAAAAGACCGACGAGCGTTATAGAACTGCCAGGGTCGGCCAGGCCCTGGCTGAAAAAAATCTGCAGCAAGCCCGTCAACGGCAAAAAAGCGCTCTTATTTCACGAGCCGATGTATTGTCATATGAAAATAGCTGGCTGCAGGCGGAGGATCTGCGCGTGCAAATTTTCTTTGACGGCTTGCAGGCGCGTATTGCCTTGATCCGTGCTCTCGGTGGCGGCTATGAAATATCCTGCCAGCAAGAGGCGTCATAAGGCTATAGATGCCCAAACGCTTTAATAGTTACTAAAAGCTTAGGAATTAAAATGTCAGAAGCACCAATAAGTGAAGAGATAAAAACTCCTACCGGTGATATTACTCCAGCTATCGCCTCGGCCGATGAGAGTAGGTTAAATAGAAAAAAGCGCAATCGCATCATCACGGTCAGCATATTCCTGATGATATTGATAGCCATAGCTATTGGCGCAGTGTGGGTATTATTTTATAAGGGTTATGAAAGTACCGATGATGCCTACGTCACGGGGGACGTCGTGGTCGTATCTTCACGTCAGGATGGATGTATCCTCTCCTATAAGGCTGAAGATGCCGATTATGTGGAAGAGGGCGATGTGCTTGTGCATTTGGATCCGACGGACTATTTGGCGAACTTCGAACAAAAGAAAACCAGCCTTGCGCTGGCTGCCAGGCAGGTGCTTAACCTTTACGAAGACGTGCAGCAGAAAAAGGCCAATGTGGTTTTAGAAGAGGCAAAATACCACCGTGCAGATCTCAATATGACTAATCGCACCGATCTGGTTGTTACTGAGGCTATTGCTAAAGAGGACTATCAGCATGCGGAAGCGGAATTTAAAATTAGCAAAGCCGCTTTGGATCTAGCCAAGCATCAACTTGAAGCGGCCGAAGCATCATTGGGGACAACTGAATTGCAGAACCATCCCTCGATTGAGAACGCTAAAATTGAACTCATAACCTCGTATCTTGGGCTCCAACGATGCACCATTGTCTCGCCCGTTTCAGGTTTCATAGCCAAAAGGAAAGTGCAGGTAGGGCAGACGGTCAGGTCGGGAACGCCATTGATGAACATTGTGCCATTGAATTCGGTATGGGTGGAGGCTAATTTTAAAGAGACACAGCTGGAAAGGATCAGAATCGGCCAACCGGTGAAAATGACGGCTGATGTCTATGGGAGTACTGTTGTCTATGACGGCACGGTAGCCGGGCTTTTGCCGGGCTCTGGGAGTGTATTTTCTTTGTTGCCATCTCAGAATGCGACGGGAAACTGGATTAAAATTGTGCAGCGCGTGCCGACACGTATTCTGCTCGATCCCGAACAAGTGAAAAAGCATCCGCTGGTTTTGGGTTTGACTATATTCACCACCATCGATGTCAAAAACAGTGATGGGAAAATTTTGGCTGACAGAAAGAGCACCCAGACTGTAAAGACGACGATTTATCAGCTAGACATGCAACCAATTGAAGAAGTTGCCAGCCGTATCATTCTTGACAATTTGAAGCTGCCGCGGTAAAGATTGAATTAGAAGCTATAGCCAAGGTCCAGGGATACGCTGTATGAGATCCAGCTGCCGGTGGCTGTAATTTCGGTGGTGGCGGGAAGTCCGGCCTCAACAAAAGTCACATCGTCCGGCCATAAATGCCCGTGGTTGGCCTGCCAATGCTGATATTTCAACGTTGTGCCGGCGGTCCATCCTTCACAGAAGTTATACTTAACGTCCATAAAAGCGATATTGCCATAAGCATGGTTGGAGTGCGTGCCATCTTCAAAGAATGGTTGTGGTGGTTGAGGGGCAAAGCTGTCTATGTTTCTGTAATGATTGACAGTATAGAGGGCAAAATGATGCTCATAGCCGGCGTTAAAGGTCCAATTGGCCAGCTCATAAAACAATTCAACCCCCACCCAAGGCCCCTTCCAAATGGTGCGAGTATGAAATGAATTGGTCAATATTTGGCGATCTAGCGGTGATGGCATAGCGGCCAGGGAAAATTCACCATGTTTTGGTTTGACTCTTTGGGTATTATAGGCGTAGCCGCCGGAAACCCCCAGGCCAAAGCAGTTCCATTCCAGCAAGTATCCCAGACCGAACTGAAGATCGAATGTGAAGACTTTTTTCAGGTTGGCTTTGCTCTTGCTTGTATTTCCCGTTATCAGGTTGTGGATGTTTTCATTGATCTGTCCGCTATTTTTAGACCAACCCCAGTAAGTAAATCCGTCCAAATAGAAATTATTGAGCAGCGATAAGAGCTGGTTGTTATTCCAATAGAAGTGATCTTTTGGCGGTGTCAGGCGGCCTTTGATGCCGATCTGCCAGAGGTTGACATTATCCACTTTGATTCTGTCGATGGAATCCTCTGTGGGAGGAACCATGGCGGCGACATTATGGCGTTGGTAGTCATCATGGCGATAGATATTTGCTATTTCAAAGCCTGAATCCAGGGCATACATGCTTGCATCTACCAGCAGTAGGACTATCAGAGAGCAGAGTTTAAGGAGTTTCATAGATGATTCTCAGTAAAAGATTTAATTGTTTCATCACCGTTGCTATGGGAGGGCTGATGTTTAGTTTCAATGACCGCATTTCAACCTTTTTTTATATAGGATAAAAAAAGTTTATTAACAATGCATTTTAATCCCCAATTTATATTCAATTGCCCTTGTGTATCCTTGTCTCCTCCAGCCTCTGCGTGGTATAACACAAAAAGAGAGGAACTCCTACGGAGTTAAATGCAAATATCCATTTTCCCGTAGTTATGGCTGTCTTTGCTTGTGCGCGCAAGCCTTAACCACGGGCTACAAAGAGATCAGTCCGTAAGTCTTAAAAAACTCATGCGTAGGTCAGCGGATGAGAAAACGGATAGTGAACTAGATCATGGTATATGTCTTAAGGGCTCTTATTGTTGGGCAGAGCATATCTCTTTGCAGTGGGCAGTTAAGGCATGCGAGCGCAAGCGAAGACGCAACGCAAGTCAAGAGCTGGCACTATCAAACTAAATATTAGTTAAAGAAGGCTTGTATTAGATGCCTGGACGGACTATGCTGCCGCATTTTCACACTCCGATATAATCGCATTGCCGAATGAACCTCACCTTAAAAGATTTTCAGCCGATCAACCGTTGGGAGCTATGTTTGAAGGGAGGCACCTGGTCGGATGGCGAGCCTAAATATTTAATTGATCAGACGACAGGCAGGCCCTATTGGAATGAGACGATGAGTTGTGTGCGCCAAAAATGCATATTGCTGGCGCTGGCCACGCCACTCGTCCACCTCGCCGCAGCCATAAAATATATCGCCTGCCGAATATTTAAGCTTATTACAGCCGCTTATTTTCGGATGTCGCCGGCGGAAGGCACGAGCTGCACATTCAAAGCCCAAGTGAAGGAAGCTGCTAAAGACCTGATAAGAATTTTCACAGCCCCGATTGCCTTGATCGCGCTTGAGCTGTCGGCCTTTTACGGCATATATTCCCCGTATAATGGGAGGAAGCTATATGGCAGTCTGGAACGCCTGCAGTATGACGATTTTATTTTAGCCCCTTGTTTCCAGCCAAATCCCATCATGCATGTGTTTGGCGGCGATCCAAACGCGCGCAATGTGTTTTAGCCTAAAGACTTTCCTTATCTTATGCGGTTCATCCGACAAATGCGTACCTCGACTCGTATAGATAATAAAGTTGCAGTTTAAAATATTCCATATTCAAGAAGTTGTATGCTTGTCTCTTCGATGAAGGTTTGCAAGCAGGCTAAAATGTACATTTACCGCTACCGCGGTATAAGGCACTATCCAACATCTTAATTTGAGCTACATTAAGTACCTTTGCAATTTTCTCAAACGGGGATTGTAGAAAGTTTACTCAAGATCTCAAGCAGTTCACAAAGTTCTGATAGTGAAGGCTCATAAAAATCTGAAGACTTAATACCTTTACCTGCTAAAGGTGGTTCATCACGCAAATGAGTACCTAATTAACAAAACCCTAAGAGCAATCTCCATTTTTCTTCTCTGTGCCTCTGTGTCTCGGTGGTGAAGCTTTCCGTAACACTCTGATTGATAATACTATACATCCAGCAAGCAAATTTCACCACAGAGGCACAGAGTCACAGAGAAGGTCGGGAAAACCTCATGGGTACTCATTTGCGCGATGAGCCCTAAAGGTCCTCATTTGTCGGATGAACCTCTTAGGCTCAAAAAATCACAAGCCAGGCCCCATCCTGAGTATCGCCTGCCGCCAGGCATTTTTGAGCAGTAGCCTTTTAATGTGAATGACAAATGTTTATTTAAATCATGCTGTTTTGCTATGTTCATTAATAACCAAAAGAAAGGTAAAAAATGAAACGCCGACTTATTTTCATTTTAGCTATGGCAACCATCGCATTTACTTTCCAGTCATGCGCCAAGGGTGATGCACTCCTAGAAACAAAAGGAGAGGCAAAGAGTGATGAAGCTCCCATAAAAGAACGTATAGAAGCTTATACAGAGGCTTTCAACAACCACGCTGCCGACAAGCTAGCTTTGCTGTGGTCTCAAGATGGATATTATACCAATCTTACCACCCAGGAAACCGTTGAAGGGAATGAGGATATCAAAGACTACTTTAATCAGCTGTTCACGCAACAGAACGCTGAGAATTTAAAACTTACCCTTTCATCGATCCACTACCCAACTGACGATGAAGCCATCGTCAAAGGACTGGCCGAAGTCGCTTTTAAAGACAAGCACACCGAAAAAAGCGCCTTCATCTTCCAGTATGGCAAAGAAAACGGCAAGTGGCTGATCAGGAGCTTAAGCATCAATATGTTGAACGGCGTCCTTTCGCATTTTGAACAGCTTAAAGAGCTGGATTGGCTGGTTGGAAATTGGGAGGATGAAGACGACAACATCGATGTAAAATATACGGTAGCATGGGATAAAAATAAAAATTTCCTGACGCAACATTTCGTGTTGAGCATTCTCGGACAAGAAGAGCTCAGCGGCATGCAAATCATCGGTTGGGATCCAATTGCCAAGAAGATCCGTTCCTGGATCTTCGATTCGGATGGCGGCTATGGCGAGAGCGTATGGTCTAAAGAAGGGAATCGCTGGTATGCCCCGGTGACCTTCACCATGCCGCAAGGCGGCAAAGCTTCGGCGCTGCATGTCTATGAAAAAAGCGATGACAATACCTACACCTTCGCCTCACAAAGCCGTGAAGTTGATGGCAAGCTGCTGCCAAATATCGGTCCATTCAAAGTCATCAGAAACAAATAGAGGCTCTATGAAACCGAATTTTACAACCTTTATCTTTGCCTTTGCCCTTTTGGCCTTTGCTGTCTCCTACGCCGACCAACGCCAGGATCGGGGGACAAAAACAAACCGGACGGGCCAAGGACCGGCTCAAGCGGGGAAAGGGGCAGAGCGTCCTCAAAGAGCTCCTGTCCAACCTCGGCAAGGGGCGGCACAGGGTGGGGGAAAAGCATCTAAACCACAACGGCCGTCCAGAGCAGAGCCGCGCACCCCTTCCATGAGCCGTTCGGATGTGAAAGAAAATCACCCACAAGCTCGTTCAAACCCACCACAGAAGCGCCCTCAGGCTATTCAAGACGCACCACAGAATAAGCCGCAGATCCGTCAAAACATACCACAAAAGCGCCCACAAGTTCTTCCAAGCGTACCAAAGAATCCTCCAGATGCCCGTCCAAGCGCGCCGAAGGTGCACCAGCCAGCTGGTCAAAATGCACAGCGTAAGCCCACACAAGTTCGTCCAGACGCACCCCAGAATCATTCACAGGTGCGCCCAAATACGCCTCAGCCTGGCAATGAAGCATTGAAGAACCAGGCACGCCAATTTATGCGCGAGCGGAAACACCAGCCATCGAATTTACCGGGTGCGGGTGAAAAGGCGCCGCATGAGAAGCCGGTCTTTCAGGAGCTTGTTAAAAATAATAGAAATGCCGCCCAGAATGTATCCACACATGTGAGGCAGAATCATGCCGGCTACCATAAGTGGTTTAATAGCGACCGCTTTAAAGAACACAACTTTCATTCCCGCTATTGGCATGACAATGTAAACTGGTGGAGAGGAGCGCCATGGGATCGCGTTGACGGATGGCTGGGCTGGGGAATTTCGACCTATCCGATTTATTATGAAGTCGGGGGATATCCTGTGGAGATAAATAACTATGATCAGCAAAACTACATCAACACCAACGTTTATCAAGCCTACCCATCATCAGCCCCTGCAGCCGAAGGGGAATGGCTGCCGCTCGGCGTCTTTGCCCTCGGTGCAGATGCCACCCAGGCCTCGTATTCGAATATCTTCATGCAGCTGGCCATCAACCAGCAAGGGGAGATAGCGGGGACATATTACAACTCGGCAACGGACCAATATTATCCTATCGAAGGGGTTGTCGACCAGCAATCCCAAGAGGCCTATTGGAAAGTATCCGAGGGGACATTTGCGCCCGAGATGACGACGGGGATTTATAATCTTACCCAGGACGTGGTGAATGTGCAACTGACCTTTCCGGAAGGTACCGTGCAGGATTGGACGATGGTCAGGATTGCTGATGCCGACAATGGCTCATGAAGGCCTTACTGTAGGTGAATGCAGATGACATATCATATCAGACGCAGTGGTGAGCGCAAATATTTTGATCATGGGTGGTTGAGGACATACCACACCTTTTCCTTTGGGAGCTACTACGACCCGAATTTTATGGGATTTAGGGATTTAAAGGTCATTAATGAAGATCGGGTGGAAGGCGGCCGGGGATTTCCGATGCACGCTCATCAGGATATGGAGATCCTCAGCATCATCCTTGAAGGGGATTTGGGACATCAAGATAGCATGGGGAATAAATCTGTGATCCATGCCAATGAGGTGCAGGCGATGAGCGCCGGCACAGGAATCACCCATAGCGAGTACAACCCCTCAAATGTGGGTGTGCATTTTCTACAAATCTGGATCCAGCCCGATACCAAAGGCCTAGCTCCACGTTATCAGCAGAGCAAGCTTCCCGCTTCTGCGAATCAATGGGTGCTTATTGCCTCTCAAGATGGAAGAGACAATGCCCTTAAAATCCACCAGGATGTCTGGCTATATGCCATTTCATTAGACAGCGGAAAGGAGGCCGAGCAAGAAATCTCTTCCACGCGTTACGGCTGGGTGCAGGTGGTCGATGGTGAAATTTCCATGCATGGCGAGACGCTGCAAGCAGGCGACGGGGCGGCCATTGAAAGCGCTACGCAGCTGACATTCAAGGCGCTATCACCTGCCAGAATCTTGTTTTTTGATTTAAAATGAATTGTAAAATCTGAAAACAAATCAGAAGCCAGACCCCAATCCTCAGACTGATTTACGTTATGAGTGGCGGAGAAGCGTAGCCGAGACTTGCCAACGGTAGGCCGTTTGTTACCTCATATTCCAGGCTTCATTTGAGGAGACGTTTGGCAAATAGTTGCGTGATGTAAAAGCCGCCTTTCTCATCGCAGACGATGGCGATGGCGGTCTTGTCGAAGTCATCCAGAATGTTGCTGCGGTGGGCTGGGCTCATCATCCATTTTTCGACAGCCACTTTAAGAGGGTCTTTCACCAGCTGGCAGTAGGCGACATTTTCACCAAAAGCCTGCAGCGGGGCATGTTGCCGGATGGCTTTAGCGCGTTCTTCAAAGCCTGTATGTCCGAAGCCGACTTTGCCTGCCGCCATTTTTTGGCTGTGGCCGCTGGCGTATGGTGAAAGCACATTCCACACTGATAAGGCTATCAGGCCGTGTTGGCTGCGTTCTTTGTTCACCATCCCCACCAGACGGGCTTCCATCTGGCGCATTTCCTTCGGCGAAGGGGTCTTTGGTTGGGCAGAGGCGACATAAGGGGTGTAGCCTAGGAGGAAGAAGGTAAGGAAAAAAACTAAGGGTTTTAAAGTGCAGTTCATCGTATTTCCCGTCGAATTAGGAATCAATTGAGGTCAGGCTTGCGATTTGCAAGGAATTTGATTTCCTAGCAGCGCCGGATGGCTTTCAAATCACATAGCAGACCTCAATTCGAACGGCCTGATGGCGCGGCCATTGGCAGAGTATCCGGCGAAATCATATCCACAAGGAGGAAATGTTACAATGAATATGCAAAAAAACCAAGGCACAGGAAATCAGAACGATGTCTTTAAATGCCTCGCTAGAGGCATAAGCATGTAGGCATAGGCATCCAACCTATGGCATGAAAATAAATCAAAGAAATCCGTGAATATGGCGGCAGCGGTATCCAAAGAAGATGAAATCGATGTGATTATTTTAGAATAAAGCATCCAGAATAATTACTGTCGCCGTTTTCACGGCTTTATTTCTAAACAATCGGTCACCATACGCTCACGCATGTGGCTACATGCTATCGCCTCTAGCGAGGCTTTTAAGGCAATTGTTTTAATTTCCAGAGATGGTTTTTGCTTCTATGCGGCAACGGATAAAATCTATGGACACTTACGTAAAGATTATTATAAAGTGGCTGAAAATTTAACTTTATAAGGAGCTTTATGAAGCGTCTATTTTATCCATTGTCAACCTTGGCAGCATGTCTGTCCTGCTGCCTAGGCACAGATATAAGGGCTAATACCACATATCAGGCAGAGAGCGTATCAGCCAGGTCTGATCAGGACATGGCGCGGGAAAAGCTTTTATTGCTGCTTTCCGGCGAGTGGGTTTCGCGCGGCCTGTATGTGGCCACGAAATTGGAGATCGCCGACCATCTTAAAGATGGTCCGAAGACTGCCGCCGAACTGGCGGTTTTGACGCAGTCCAATCCGGATGCATTAAGCCGTCTGCTGCATATGCTGGCGGGCTTCAATGTCTTTGAAGAGACAGCACCCGGTATCTTTGCCAATAGCGACGCCAGCCTTTTGCTAGCAAAATCAAATCCCGACACGCTGCATGCCATTTCGCTGCTTTATGGCGAAGGGCTGCATAAATCCTGGGATGAGCTCTTGCCGTCCATCCAGACAGGCACACCGGCTTTTCAGCTGGCATTCAAGCAGCCGGTATTTGCCTTTTTTAAGGATCATCCAGGCGGGGCGGCGCTGTTCCAAAAGGCCATGCAGGAGAAATCTATGGCCGTGATCAAATCCTCGCTGGCGGCCTATCCCTTCGGACAATTTGATAGCGTTTATGATATCGGCGGCGGCTATGGTCATTTCGTGCAGGCGATAGCGGCGTTAAATCCGCAAGTTAAGGGGTTAGTCTTTGATGTCGAGGATGTCATTGCCAAGATCAGCGTCGTCAATCCGAAATTGGCTAGCGACCGCGTCGAGCTTTGCGCCGGTGATTTTTTTGTGTCGGTGCCTGCCGGCGGAGATGCCTACCTGCTGAAGTCTGTATTGCACGACTGGGATGATGTTAAGGCCGAGCAGATCTTGCGCAACTGCCACCTAGCGATGGGGGCGGATAGCAAGCTGTTGATTGTCGAAACCGTGCTGCTTCCCAAGGACCAGTCTCCATATGCCAATTGCATGGATCTTTTGATGCTGGCTGTGACCGGAGGCAAGGAGCGTTCGCTGGCGGCTTTTGAGCAGATGCTGGACAATTCGGGCTTTGCCTTGGAGCGTGTGTATACGACATCGACAGAATTTTCGATCCTTGAAGCGCGCAAGAAATAGGGGCTAAGTGTTAAAGGGACCTAAGGGAAGACTCCGTCTTTTAGGTCCCTTAGATGTATACTGCAGCCGGCATCAGGGTTCGATAAATAATGCCGAAATCTCATCAGACGCAATGTTTGCAACTCCCTGATTTGGGTGATGAATCTCACTTATTGAATTATAATTGTATTTTTGATAAAATGCTTTTTTAATGAACTGTTTTACTCTTTTAGAGATATGAAAACTTACGCACTTTCACAGGCTATCTTCAGTTATTCCCTCCGATTCCCCCGTTTGGGGTAATTTTCTATTTATCATTAATCGATAAGTTTATATGTAATCCATACGCCTGGCATCAATAGGCAATTGTTTGTCCGTTAACCGGAAAACAAAGTTAAAATTTATTTACGCTATATCAGGTTATATGAAAGCGCTTAAAAAGATCGTTGTAAAGGTGGGCACGAGCACCTTGACACAAGGTAACAAAAAGCTGTCGCGCAAATCCATGCTGGAGCTTACCAGGCAGCTTGCGCTGCTGCATGAAGAAGGGCATCAGATCATCCTGGTGTCTTCAGGGGCTGTGGCTGCCGGGCGCGAATTGCTCAGCCACCCCACCGTCGACCGTTCGTTGCCATCCAAGCAGATGTTTGCCGCCATTGGGCAGGTGAAGCTGATGCAGACCTGGACGGAGCTATTTTCACTCTTTGACATTCATGTGGGGCAGCTGCTGCTCACCCGTGATGATTTATCATCGCGCAGGCGCTATCTCAATGCCCGCGATACGCTGTGCTGCCTGCTGCAGCACCGCGTCATTCCCATCATCAATGAGAATGACACCGTGGCCACCAAGGAGATCCGGGTGGGCGATAATGACAACTTAGCCGCGCTGGTGGCGAATTTGACGGCGGCAGACCTGCTGGTGTTATTGACCGATCAGAAAGGACTGTATACCGCCGATCCGCGCCTTAGCCCCGATGCTACGCTCATTCCGCTGGTCAAACATATTGACGACTCCATCTTCAATTTAGCCAAAGGCGCCTCCTCGTCCCTTGGCACAGGCGGTATGACGACGAAAATCGAAGCTGCCAAAATCGCCTCCCAATGCGGCATCCCTACGATCATCGCCTCTTCGTCCCTGCCCAATGTCCTGCTCGATATCAATATGGGCAAGAAAGTCGGCACCACCTTCGAGACGCAGATCACGCCGCAGGAAAGCCGCAAGCGCTGGCTGCTATCTGAAAAGAAGCAGGGCATCGTCCATGTCGACGCCGGAGCTGCGGCCAGGATCATGCATGGCGGCGCCAGCCTGCTGCCGTCGGGGATAACCAAAACGACGCATACCTTTGAAAGAGGGGCCATCATCCACGTTTTTTGTCCCGAGGGCACCCCCATTGCAGCTGGCATCTCCAACTACGGCGACCATGAAATCCAGCGCCTGCTCGGCAGCCATTCGGCCGGCATCGAAGATATTTTGGGATATAGCTATGGGGCAGAAGTTGTCCATCGCACCAATATGACGCGAATAAAATCCAAAGAGGACGATAGAGCATGTGTGCCGGAATTAGTTTAAAGAAGATGGGCGTGGCGGCCAAAGAGGCTACACATGCCATGGCCAGGGCTACCACCGAGCAGAAGAACGCCGCCATTGCCAACCTGATTGCTGCGCTTAAGAAGCGCGAGGGCGATGTCCTGCAGCAAAACCAGACCGATATCGACCTGGCCAAAGCCGAGGGTTTAAGCGAGGCGCTGATCGACCGCCTATCGCTGCAAGGAAGGATATCAGGCATCATTGCCGATATCGAGCAGGTGTTGAATCTGCCAGACCCTATTGGAGAGTGCTTTGAAGCGCAGCAGCTGCCAAATCAGCTGGACGTCGTCAAATGCCGCACCCCCATCGGTGTGTTGGGCGTGATCTACGAGTCGCGGCCCAACGTCACCATCGATGTCAGCGCCCTGACGATAAAATCGGGCAACTGCGCCATCCTGCGCGGCGGTTCTGAGACGCTGCATACCAATCGGGAGCTGGTGAAGATCATTCAGCAGTCGCTGGCGGCTGAGAAGCTGCCTGCCGGCGCCATCCAGCTGGTGCCGACAGCCGAGCGCACGCAGGTCAAGAAGCTGCTGCGCCTGCACGACTATATCGATCTGATCATCCCGCGCGGCGGGGCCTCATTGCATCGCTTCTGCCGGGAAAACAGCACCATCCCTGTCATCACCGGCGGGGTGGGCGTCTGCCACCTGTTTGTAGATGAAACGGCCGACCAGGCACGTGCGCTGCCGGTGATTGTGAATGCCAAGACGCAGCGGCCGACGGTATGCAATGCCCTTGACACGTTGCTGGTGCATGCCAAAATTGCCGATGATTTCATTCCCCAAATTATCGATCTGCTGCATCGCAAGGGAGTCAGCTTCCGGCTGGATGAGACAAGTCTTGCCGTCGCCCAGTGCCGCTACTGCCAAGGCAACTATGCGCCAGCCGGGCTCAACGACTGGGATACGGAATGGCTGAGTCTGGTGCTGGGAATCAGGGTGGTCAAAGATATCGACGAAGCCATTGCACATATCACGCACCACAGCACGGGGCATAGCGATGCCATTTTGACGCAGGACAAAAAGCATGGCGACCTGTTTGTCAGGGTGGTGGATTCGGCCGCCGTGTATGTCAATGCCTCCACGCGCTTTACCGATGGAGGGCAGCTAGGACTTGGCGCCGAAGTGGCCATCAGCACGCAGAAGCTGCATGCCAGAGGTCCGATGGGTTTACGGGAATTGACATCATACAAATGGGTTATCCGCGGCAATTATACGATCCGGAAATGATTTTTAGGAGTGATGAGAGATGAAAATTTTAATCATCGGCTGCGGCCATATGGGCTCAGGACTGGCGCAGCGCCTGGCGGCGCACCATCAGCTATTTTTTTACGACCGCAATAGCGAAAAGTCGGGTAGCTTGCAGCAGGCCGGCTATGGCACAGCTTGCCAGACGCCGCAGGCGGCACTTGAGCAAGCCGAGCTTGTCATGCTGGCCGTCAAGCCGCAAAATATTGACGAAGTCGCGGATCTGATCTGCGGACAGCTCACGGCCACCCAAACGATTGTCAGCCTGCTGGCAGGCACCACCATCGCTAGGCTGAGCCAGCATTTTGCAGGCCGGCATATCATCCGTATGATGCCGAATCTTGCGCTTATCTATGGGGAAGGGCTGATCGGACTTGCCACTGAAGATGAGCTGTCCAAGGGTGACAAGGAAAAGTTTGCGCACCTTTGGGAGCCGCTGGGAAAGGTCTATTGGCTGCCGGAAAATAAGATGGATGCCTTTACGTCTTTGGCAAGCTCCGGGCCGGCCTTTGTCTTTGCCATCATCGAATCCATGGTCGATGCCGGCATCAGCATGGGATTTAAGGCCGATGAGGCGCAAGGTATGGTACAGCAGATGATCAAAGGCAGCCTGCTGCTCTTGGAACAGACCAAGAAGCACCCGGGCGAGCTCAAGTGGCAGGTGGCTTCGCCCGGTGGGACGACCATTGCCGGCTTGAAAAAGCTTGAGGAGCAGGCCTTAAGAGGCAGCATCATCAATATCTTTCTGGCCACCTACGAGCGGGCCAAGCAGCTATCGTCTTAAGATGCCAGCGCTGCGCGGCAGTGATGGCGGGATGCTAGCGTATGAATTTTCTGGCATAGTGAAACGGCAGCATATGCGGATTCTTTTCCCAGCCATGCCCCCATGAAGAGACCGGTGAGCGGCACAAAGACATTGGCATGGTGGTCGATATGGCAAACAGTGATGGCCACATTGGCCGCAAGCGAGATGGGAGGCGGCAGGTTTACGCCGGTGATCTGTTCCAGGAAGCTTTGTGAGCAGGCCGAGGCAATATGGTCATGCGGCCGGCTGTTGCTGTTCATTAAGGTGCTGTAAGCACCGATGGCAGCGCCGATAAGGAAATAAGCCCCAAAGAGAGGAGGGTTGATCAGTGCCGAAAAGACGCCTAAAGCGATGGCGCTGACTTTTTCCAAAACTCTCATCAAAGACTGCGCTGTCGATGGGCGCGGCAGAGCTGTTGCCGTCAATGGTGATGCCTGGCAGCAGTTTAGGCCATTATGGGAGAGTGTGGCGGATGAGCTCATGCTAAAATTCCTTATTATTAAGCATTTATATTGCGAAACGATCTGGCAGTTTATTGCAAATGCAGATTCATTTGCAATGACATATACCATGATCTAGTGAGAATTTGACATGTTGGACGCGCCAAAGCCCCGGGGTTGCATGATCATAAGCCACCCCATATTACTAATATTGGGTGGCTTATGATCATACAACCGCGGGGGCTTTCGCGCAGTCCAATATGTCAAATTCTCACTAGATCATGGTATAATTTATTTACAAGCGTTCAGGATTTGGTGTGCGCTGCATATGAAAAATTCAACGCAAAGGGGATATGCAGGATAAACACCGCAGAAGGAAGCCTGGCGCAGGATCCATAAGCTGGCATGCCTCACAGCGACAGCATCATGGCTGTTCCTTTGTGTTGAATTTTTCGTTCCCAAAATCGGACATTACTTAGCGTTGCACAGCTCATCCAGGATGCTGTCGGCGGCAATTTTATCGATGATGGCCTTGACCATGGTTTCGATCTGGCTGCCCTCATTGTAGCTGGCAGGCGCCATCAGATTCACGCGCCCTTCCTTAATGAGGTCGCGCGATTTCTCGCGGGCTTTGCTGGCGCGCGGTTTATAGACCGCGATGGCATGTCCACCCTGTTCCTTGACCGTGCGGAAGGAGGGGATATCCGTTTCGCCGTCGCCGATGAAGATCATATTTGCAAAAGGCATGGGGCGTTCGTGCTGGGGGACGAATTTGTTGATTTGGGAGTGGTCGCAGACGTCGAGGCTGCCTTTATTGATGCGGAAGAGGTATTGCGTCTTGGTGGTATAGTTGACGGCCAGGGCGGGCCATACGGCCACGCCATGATGGTCGTACATAAAGGAGGAGGCGAAGATCTTATGGAACTCGCTGGCGATGGGAGTGCCTTCGATCATTTCGCGGATGCCGGAGGAGATGATATAATGTTTGATTTCGACCGTTTTGGACGTCGCATAGCTGTTGATGCGCTGAAACCAATCTGTGACGCCTTCAAAGAGGGCTACGGAGCGGCCGTACTTGACAAAATCTTCTTTGCGGATGGACACCCCTTTGGCGCTGGCTTTTTGAATCATCAGCCGCATGTAGGCCAGGATCTTGTCGGCCTGTTGATGTTGCTCCAGCTGGGTGGCTTCGCTCCAGAATTCCTTTGAAGTCATGCCAACGGCGGGTACAAAATCATACTCCTGCATATTGCCGGGCGCCAGGGTGCCGTCGAAATCATAGGCGATGGCCATGGGGATGGTTTTTTTGCTCATTGCACGTCCTCTTTCAGTAAACAGCGCTGACTATAAGTTGTTTATAATCAAAATGCCACTAAAATTATCGGGCAGGAGCTATAAGCGTTCAGACATCCCATCAGAACTTTAAACGTTTAGAGCTAAAGTAGGGCAGCGGCGGCTCCAATAGCTTTTGGCATCCACGAGGGCATTGGAGTGGTGGCATTCTTTTGGCGATTCTCCACGCATTTAGACAAGGCTTTAGAATCCTTGTCGTTACTCACAACTATCAAGCGAATATTTTAATTTATTTTTTGGGCTCATCAAACAAATGCGTACCTCGCCTTATGTAAATTAATCGAGGTCGTTGCAAATAATGCATCATAAAAATCCGCAAATGGCACGTTCGCTCCTGTGAAGGTAGAAGTTGAGCCAGTACTGCCATATAAGCGACAGGGCGCATTGAGAACATTTTTAAAGCCTCGATAGAGGCGGAAGCATGTAGCCACATGCGTCAGCGTGTGGTTATCGCATGTTTAGAAACAAAGCCGTGAATACGGCGACAGCCATGGCTAAAGGATATTATATGGTATAATAATCGCATTTAATTCAACTTCCCTCGGAGTTGCTGTCGCCGTATTCACGGCTTACTTTTTGCTACATTTCATTCCATAGGTTGACACCTATGGCTACATGCTTCCGCCTCTATCGAGGCTAACTAGACCTTCTGTGCTAGAATGTCGATTTGTTTCAAAGAGAACCGTACAAATATATTGTTAATTCTCGTTTTTAACCAGCCATTATTAAGTCTTTTTAACGAATCTTCTCGGACAGGTACGCGATTGTGCGATGAACCATTTTTTTGGCCATGATCGCTTATTCGGTCAAGAAAGCAAAAAGAGAGGAACTCCTACGGGAAAATACATATTCTTGTTTAACTCCGTAGGAGTTCCTCTCTTTTTGCTTTGGTGACCGAATATTTTCCCTGCGAAGATGATAATGGCCAAAAAAAATACTTAAAATATTCGATTGATAGTTGTGGGTAACGACAAGCGCCTTGCGCGGCGTTGGCTTAGAGGTTGTCTTGGCATAATCGTTTTTGTTTTTCGGACACGGGCACGGCATGGGGCCTGGGCATAGGGTTTGCTAGGGGAAGCGTTTTACCCAAGTATGGCAGTAGGGTTGCTTGCCGGTATAGCCATAGTAGTCTTGATGATATTCCTCGGCGGCATAGAAGGGGTGGGCCGGTACGATTTCCGTGGCCACAGGCATGCCGTTGGTGGTGAGGACTGCTTTCAGGTGCGTAGCGATCTCTTTTTGCTGCGCGGTGAGATAGAAGATCGCCGAGCGGTATTGGCTGCCGATATCGGGTCCTTGACGCATCTGTTGGGAAGGCTCGTGGATTTCGAAGAAATATTTCGTTAGCGTCTCATAGCTGGTGACGGCGGGGTCGAAGACCACTTCGACGGCTTCGGCATGGCCGGTATCGCCCTGGCATACCTCGGCATAGGTTGGGTCGACGGTGGTGCCGCCGATGTAGCCTGAGGTGGTGCGGATTACGCCTGGGAATTTCTTCATCAGATGGTCGATCCCCCAGAAGCAGCCGCCGGCAAAGATGGCGCGCTGGTAGCCATTTTCAGCTAACGCCGGCACAAAGGACAGCGAGATGGAATTGACGCAGTGGCGCACATTTTTGGATGTGGCCCGCTCTCCAGTAAACACATGGCCGAGGTGGGCGCCGCAATGGCGGCATAAAATTTCTGTGCGCTGGCCATCGGCGTCGATTTTTCTTTCCACCGCCCCTGGCAGTTCATCATCGAAGCTTGGCCAGCCGCAATGGGAATTGAATTTATCGGCAGACAGATACAGGGGGGCGTCACACTTTCGGCAGGCATAGATGCCGGGTTCGGCATGTGCGTTGTATTGGCCACTGTCGGGCCTTTCGGTGCCTTTTTTATCGATCACCAGCTCTTCTTGAGCAGAAAGTTGATGATATCTTTTTTTCATGGATGCCCTCCTATGTTGGCTCTATGCGGCAAGAGTGCCGGTGTTTGCGGTAAGTAGCAGTTTATATGCTAAAGACTATCTATGTATTAAATAACAATCTGATATAATAAGCATTAGTAATTAATTTACATTATGCGATAATGGCGTTGTTTATGGCTATTAAACCAGACATTCCAACCATCTCACTGATTAACGATGCTTTGGCGGCCTATGCCGCCAGTCCTGAAAAAAGCGGTAGCACAAGGACTTTAAAAGGAAAATTGAAACAAACGACCATGCAATCGGTATTTGCGTTGGCAAATGGAATCCTGCAAGAACCTGTGCTCTTTAAGGACCCAAAAGAGTTGCAAAATTCTATTAAAGTTTTCACGCATTTGGACGCTTCGCTAAACAGCCTTATCAGGAAAGAGGAGGCGCTGCAAAAGAAAAATCCCACGCAGTCAATTTTATTCAAAACGCATAAAATCGTCGATTTCTTCCGTAAATTGTTTGACCCTCTTTTCGATGCCCAGCGTAAGCAGGCCCTGGCCAAGACGCGTGGTGAATTGAGCACGTTAAAAGCCACTGTCGCAAAAGCCCTGAATAACTTGATAAATGCCGACTATCTTGCCCGTGCAAACAGGGAGTTGGCTGACGAAAATGTCAATCCAGATACGATCAAGGCAGGCCAGACTAAACTATGCCATTTTATCACGACACACTCCCTCTCACCCGACGCTATTTCCAATTCAGAAAAGTCATCATTACCACCTATTGGTGATGATTTTTGCAAATTTTACCACACACCCGGTTTCACAAATATTATCGAAGCAGCTAAAGACACATACGATGAGTTGAAAACGGATATCGAGCGTCTGAAATGCCTAGACGAGACCTTGAGTAAGGTTTCTACGGAATTTTCCATATTTTGTGGAAAGCCAAAGCATAAGCTGCAATCTGATGATCAATTAGAATTGATGATCCTGATGCAGTTGGCTTTGCCGGTCGATCCTGCCATCGTCAATGCGGTCATCAGCCTGTCTGCTACCGAGACCAGTCTGCATGTGACCCTCTCCCACGCAGAACATGCCATGCGATACATCGTTCAAACTGGCAAGCCGACAACCTGACATATCGCCAAATCTCATTTACGCCTAGGCATGGGCGATGGCCAGCTCCTGCCATGAGGAGGTGTAGGCGCGGGAACGGAAGTCGGCGCGCGTCTGCCAGGCAGGATTTGTGCCCCTAGGATTTGTACCCATGGCGCCATAGAACAGCGTTTTCTTGCCGAATTTCGCATTGATGCTGTCGACAGCCTGCAATAGCTGCTGCCGCTTGGGAGCATGGTTTTGGCCGAAGAGGTCCTGCGGCACGTTATTCTCCGGCAGCAGATCCAGCAGCATGACGCCGCATTTCTTGTATGGCTGTCCTTTGACATAGAGCTTATGCAGGCATTTTTTAGCGGCGGTGATGAGGTGGGCGGTGTCATTGGTGGGGAAGGGCAGCGGCATTGAGGTGGCCTGGCACAGGCCTTTGCCGGCGTAGCCAGGCATGATGGCTTCAAGATAGACGTAGATGGCAGAAGCGCAGTAGTTTTGTTTGCGCAGCTTGGTGCAGGCGGTATTGACATAGGTAGACAGGGCTTCTGCCAGCTGGAGTGGGCAGGAGACGGGTTTGCCGAAGGCGCGCGAGCTGGCGATATTTTGTCTGGCGGCCGGCGGCATGATGGCCAGGCAGCTTATGCCGCAAAGCTCCCATACCAGGCGCTCTGCCACCACGCCCAGGTGGCGGCGGATGAAAGCCGGATCGGCTGTGCGCAGTTCCCAGGCGCTATAAATGCCCATAGCATTGAATGAGGCTTGCAAGCCTCCTCCCACCCCCCATACATCCTCTACAGGGACGCTCTTCAGTCTTTCTTGCGCATGCGGCGACGACAGATCAAAAACCCCGGCGGGAATTTTTTTGGCGAAGCTGTTGGCCAGTTTGGCCAGCGTCTTGGTGGGGGCGATGCCTAGCGAAACCGGCAGGCCGACCCATTGTTTGATGAGGCCGCGCAGCCGGCTGCATTGAGTGGCAAGCGCATCGAGTGCCATCATCGAAGGGTAGCTAAGGAAGGCTTCATCGATGGAATAGATTTCGATGTCATGGACCTGTGCGCCCAAAATCTCCATCACCCGTTGGGACAGATTGCCATAAAGGGCGTAGTTGGAGGAGCAGACGGCGACGTGATAGTGGTGGCAGAAGTGTTTGATTTTGAAAAAAGGGTCGCCCATTTTAATGCCCAGCTGCTTGGCTTCCTGCGAGCGGGCGATGACGCAGCCGTCGTTATTGGAGAGGACAACCACGGGGCGACCTTCCAGGCGCGGGTCAAACAGCCGCTCGCAGGAGGCGTAGAAGTTGTTGCAATCGACAAGCACAAAATGAGGCATCGTTTTTCCGGCTAAGAGGTGTGGTATAAACTAAACTGTGTGGATGACGCTCGTCACGACGCCCCAGATGCTGAAATCCATGGCTTCGCTGATTTCGATGGTGGGGTAGGCGTCGTTTTCGGGGACTAGAAAGACTTTTTTGCCTTGGAGATGCAGGCGCTTGACGGTGAGCTCGCCGTTGAGCACGCCGATGACGATTTTGCCGGACGCCGGCGTCAGGCTGCGGTCGACGACCAGGATGTCATTATGATGGATGCCCGCTTTGAGCATCGAATCCCCGGCCACTTTTAAGAAGAAAGTGGCCGCCGGATGTTTGATCAGCAATTCGTTCAGATCCAGATGCTGGTCGATCTCATCTTCGGCCGGAGAGGGAAAGCCCGCCGAGACGGCCGTTTGATATAAGGGCAGGCGGTAAAAGCTGTGTTGCACATATTTTAGCACCTGATCTATGGCGCTTTCCGGGATGCGCAGCGGCTGCGTCTTTTCGCCAAAGTGTCCGCTCCCCTTGGGCCTGCCGGCGCCCGGCCGGTTGCCACCTCTAGACATATTTCTTCCTCCACAGCCCTTTTTGATAAGTGTACATAAATCAAAGATACAAGGGAAGCTAGAAAAATGGGGTTCGCGAGCAGATTCCTTTTACGATGCGCTCTTATGAACGAGTGTACCAGGTAAAAGACTCCTCAATCGATTCGATATCGCCTCTAACATCCAGATCAGGACGCAACATCTGCAAAATCAAGTTTGCGATGGGATTATTTATCGGTTTAGGTGTGTTATTTAAAACGGCAAATGTCGCAAAAAGTTTCGTCTTCAGTGCATCTCTTAGGCTTTCAAATGCTTTACCCACCTCATCAAGAGGCACGCCAGTGCGCTTTAAATCGTCAATCACGTAAAGAGCACGAGTTAGATCATCTTTCATGCGATCAACCAAGTCAGCGAGCTCGTCATCCATGGCAGCTAATTGTCCAGTCTCTGGCATACTTTCCAGCGTGCCTTCTAAATAAGCCAGATGATCAGCAGACAGTGCTTTGATATCATCTTCCAGACCTTTCATATGCACTTTTAGACCATCGATGTCCTTTCTTGGCTGTCCGGTGATAAAGTGTTCTGGAACAGTATCATCAACAGGCAATCCTGGCTGGTTGGCAATGGCCACATTTATCTGATTTGCGAACCCTATCAAGTAGACGTATGCATTAACCAGCGGCGACCAGCGCGGTTCATTGCCGGTATAAAGTTTATAAAAGCAGCAACCCAAAGCCCAGATATCACTGGATTGTCCAAGCTGTGAGGGATTTTGGCCATCGGCTTCTATCCGTTCCAGCATTTCGGGTGAACAGTAGTTCGGAATGGCAAAGGATGGGTCTCTATCATCGCGCATATCATGCGACGAAGCTAAACCAGTGAGCACGAAACGAGTCGTTCCATCTGTATTCTCCTTAACCCGTATGTTTTCCAAAGTTAGGTTGCCATGTGCTAGATTCAGATCATGGAAAGAGGCTACGGCCTTAATGAGATTGCCATAAACAGCCGATGTTATGTTGTTTCTATTGATCTCAGCTAGATTACACAGGCCTCTTTCTAAATACATGACAGATTCCGACTGGCCATGGTGCTCGCTCGGATAAGAATAAGCGTGATGTATGGCAGGCACATAGGACGCCGCCCCCCGTTCAGCCGATCGTGTGTCCATGTATCGATAGGACTTCAGTTCATTCATAAACTGATCTGGCTGCACATCGGGCTTGGTATTCAATTTGATCAATGGAGTGACTTGCTGAATGTCGCCTGAAGCAAAACGAAAACCAAAAGCCTTTGAAGAATTGGCGTAATTTTCGTCTACAGCTGATGATGTCTGTATATTAACATCCACCGTGAGATTTCTTTTATCCACAAAAGCATGGATACAAGACTTTTGACCGTTTACATGCAGGGGAATGCGGAAAAAGACGTCATTGGTTTTTTTTTCAATACGATGATTTACGTCATTAAAAATAAACTGCAACACATCTTCATCTAAGAACGGCATTTCCTCGATAGCAGGCTGATAGCTGTCTGTAATTTGAGCAATTTGCGCCAACATTGCAGCATTAACCTTAATGCTGATGGAAGGCGCCTGTGAGGTAATACACCGACCATTTAACGCGCCGCCATTCTCTTTGTATTCAGCGCCTGCGAGCTGATTTTCATCGCCTTGGTGCTGAAGTTTGGCGGGACTTCCGCCAGCCGCCGGCAGCGCATGCCCGTTATTAGCCGGGATATTTGAAGTGGTAAGCTGGGAAAGCACGCGTGAATCAAAAGACATAAAACCTACACAATAAATATTATGGAAGCAACAGTATACAAGCAATATGAATAATAAGCTAGCATAACCTTTACTCGCTTGTGTTGTTTATTAATTTGTTAAGTGTTTTATTGGCATTACCTCATTTTGCCGATGCGTTTTTTGGGGCTCATCACGCAAATGAGTACCTATGAGGTTTTCCTGACCTTCTCTGTGTCTCTGTGGTAAAATCTGCTTTCTGGTGGTGTAGTATTATTAATCAAAGCGTTACGAAAGACTTCACCACCGAGACACAGAGGCACAGAGAAGGAAAATGGAGATTGCTCTTAGGGTTTTGTTAATTAGGTACTCATTTGCGTGATGAACCTTTTTTGCTTGTTTTTTTGCGCGCAGTCCAATATGTCAAATTCTCACTAGATCATGGTATATATGGGATTTTCAGGACATTTGGGAAGGGGTGAAGTAGGCTGCGTCGCTGATGTCGGTAAGTTCGGCAAAGAGTTTGAGGAGACCTTCTCTGTTGATGCGTGCGGATGGATCGGGGCGCAGCATGACCCAAATCAAGGCCTCGTAGAAGTTTTCTTCTGCGGATTTTGACTTGTCCGGAGTTGGAGTGGGCATCTTTTCCAAAACATCCCAAGCGGTTAGAATTTTTTGTGACAGCAGCTGCCTGACAGTGTTTAGAGCTGCATGCAGTTCTTTGGGAAAATAAGTGGCTTTTTTGCTGAGGAAATTGCTTGTGATCTCTTTAACCAGCGCCTCGCTCTGGCTTATCAGTCCACGCATGACAAGTTTTTGGGCGATGGCTCTTTCATGGATTTCTTTGTCACTAGGTACGCCTGGTGTAAATTGCAAGTCGGCCAGAAATTCGGCAGACAAAGAGGCGATGTCTTTGGTTAGCCGCTGGAGCTTCTTCAAGGCGACATCTAGTTCGCCTTGGGACATGGTGACAAGCGTGCATTTGGAGGCCTGCGAATAAAGGCTATCGAAGGTCTGGTAGGAGCTAAGCAAATTAGCCCAGCGCGGTGAGCGCTGCATATAGAGCTCATAAATGCAGCAGCCCAGGGCCCAGATATCGGCTGGCTGACCGATGGTGGAAAAGTCTTTAATCAATCCCTGCCTATATTTAAATAACTCACAGGTGTATTCGGGAGTCGTTTTTCCTGAGATGAAGTTTTGTCCGGTCTTTTGGGCGGTACCTAAATCACCTAAAACCAGGCGATATTTATTATTTTCCAAGCGCACAAAGAAATTCTCTGGCTTGATATCCAGATGGACATACTGATCTTTACTCTCCATTTCCTGGTGGAAATCCGCCACGGCTTTAATCAAATCCTCTATGAGCGGGCGCAGATAGACTTTCTGTTGCTGCGTCGACAGCTGGTTTTTTTTAAAATTTTCAATCATTTTCAAAGTAAATGCGAACAGGTCCCCCCCTTCGCAATATTCGCTATAAAGCACAATTTTCTCCTGATTGGCTTTACCTGCATATTTTGGTGTGGCCAGATCGAGACAGCAAATGGAAAACGGTTGAGAGGTGTCATATGATTTTTGGAGGCGGCTATGCAAGTCGGCCTCTCTTTTCAACCCGTCGACGTGTAGATGTTTAGCGCTTAAACGGGCCTGCATTTTGATTTCCATGCATGCATCCGGGGAGGCCTCCGGCATAAAAGACAGACATAGCGCTTTGGAAAGTTTTTTGGTGGAGCCAATATCTTTATTTGACGGCGTGGTTTTGATAAACAGCTGAATCCTTTGTGTCGTCTGGTCGATATGCACCTGAATTTTGGGCAAGTTGCTGTATTTAAGGGCATCTTGGCAGGCACTTTTTTTTATATTTATGAATAAGGAGGGGCCATGCAGAGTCCATGATGAACGTGTAGGGCGTTGGATTTCGGCATTGGCAAGCTCGAAGATGGCGTCCAGCACATCTTTGGAATAAGAGACCCCCAACTCGGCAAATCGTTTAAGAATTTGCTCATGCATCTCATCACTAAATTTGATGGCCATTTTGGGAGCTGCGGAGCCATGCGTCGGCATTTCGGAAATTGAGGAAAATCGCTGCCCGGAATATGAATATTTATCACGGCCAGTGCCGGAGCCGGCTTGGCGTGGCAAGCGATGGGAGGCCGATTTTGATTCCTCTTCCTGTGGCAGAAAACATTGGCATAAGAGGCTTGTTATAGTGGTTGTAGGGGTTTTTTGTTTACAAGATGAGGCTATTGGCAGGGCATCATTAATACAGGCAGAGGCTGTCGTCCGGCTACCAGTTTGTGACGCGCCAGTGGCAGCTGTTGGCTGGTAAGCAACCGTAGCCATTGATGATGTGGATGAGATTCCTGAGCTTGGTGAGGTCATTTGTTATCCTAATTTATTAGGTTTATACAACAAAAAAGGTAAGTCTCATCTGTATACAGGGATAATTCTAACAAGATAAAAAGTCAAATTTGTCATGCACATTTGCCACAAGCTCTTTATCATGCTTATTGTAAGTCACAAAGAGATGAGCTTCGCCTGGGGAAAATCATATATCTTACTCACGTCCTTGGCCTGTAACACCGGATGAACCACAAATTTTGGCTATGCCGTCAGCCGAGCTTGAAGAGGGCTGCAACGATATCTTGGCTAGTGGGTCTGGCCGTCGGATCGGGATGCAGCATCTGCCAGATCAAGCATTGCACTAAGACCTCTTTGGACGGATTTTGGTTATCTTTATCGGGTATGGGCATCGTTCCCAAAGCGTCAAATACCGCCAATAGCTTATCGGCGAGTTTATCCATCAGGCTGCTTAGGGCGAGATATAGATGTATTGGCAAAGACAGTTGATTTGAATGCGATAACTGTTTCTTTGCCTCTTCAAGCAGGGCTTTGCATTGTTCATCCAGCGCTTCAACCTGTTTGTACATGCGTAGCACCGGCCGTTTTGGTTTTACCTCGAAATCTAACCTGCCTAAATGATGCGTAGGCAGTTCTTCGACCAGATCCTCCATCTTTTTGAATCGATCAGACAGAGCTTTAGGTTCCCAGTCTGGATCGCTTTTACTATCATCGGCGCCATCTTCTTTGAGGATATTTAATGTCAGGGCACGTTTTAGGCGTAGGCAACTGTAAAAGGCACTCAGCAGATACGACCAGCCGATATTGCGCTCCATGTATAGGCCATAGAAGCTGCATCCCAAGGCCCATATATCCAGCGGCAGGCCGAGATGCCGCTGATCTTTGTCTTTGCCCGAGGCCCATTTCAGCATTTCGCACGAAACAGTTTCAGGAGTCATTCCCAAGTATTCTATGGCTTGTCCAACCTGGCGGGTGGTGCCGAAATCTGCCAAGGCCGTGGCTATATATTTCCCATTAGCGTCCATTTGCACCAGGAAATTAGCCAGCTTGATATCGATATGCACGCATGATAACCTCATTTCCCGTAAAAATTATAACTAGGTCTTGCTAGGCAGGGTAATGTTCAGGTCTTTCAAAATATCTCGCTGTGGTTTCGTCATCTCTGTGAGAATGTGCCCGTACTTGCCGGAATACTTCACTTTGGTTAGCGTGTCCATTTCTTGCAGAAGCTCGCGAACTGTGTAGCGCTCAATAAGCGTAGACTTTCTCATCTCTCTACGTAAAGCGCTTACATAGATAAGAGCAATGAACTGAACGAAGAGCCTGCCATCAACAGTTGCAGAGCTGTGCATACGCAGACGCTTCATGTCTAACTGATTTTTAAGATCATCGAAGCACTTTTCCACGATGTCTTTGTCTCGATAGATCTGTAGAGATTCCGTTGGGCTTTTGATGCTATTGGTCAGCAATGCTTGGAATCCAGCATAGCGATTAATGTACTGGTTTACAGCCTGGGTGTTGTACGAAACTTGAATTCCCCGTTTAGGGGTTGTCTTCACCACAAAAAATGTATCATATGCTTCTTGGTGCTCATTTATGGCTTTTCCTGATTCCAGTTCCTTCTTGTATCCAACCAGTTCCTCGCTAAACCGATCGACTGCATTAGCCCGTGCATGTGCATTGTAGTAAAGATGTAGGTAGCAGCGACGGTTGTCCTTTCCCCATGGGTAGAGGCGAGAGTGGACATAAAGGATTTCATCATCAAGCTTTTGGTATCCCTCAGGCCCGTGAATGACCTCATAGATATCATCAATAGCGTGCTGTACCCATTTATTGTTCAGAGGAACCGATAGCATGAACTTGTCTCTAGAAGCAAGCAGTTCATCAACGTTTTTCTTGCTGTAGAACCCCTTGTCCATCACATAGTGAAGGGTCTTTGTCTCCAAAGCTTTGAAGGTCTTTAGAAGGTTGTGTAATGTAGTGACATCGGTGATGTTTCCTGGAATCCGTTCGAAATACACGGGCAAGCGTCCCTTTTGGCCGAAGAGTATGGCAAGATTCAGCTGCGGTAACTTGTCTAAGTCACGGTTGTGGCCGTATTTGATGTATTCATTGAGTTCTGAGTATGATGAGATGGAAGTGATATCGTAACAAAGGTAATCATCCTCCAAAACCTTATTCATCCATTTCGTGAAAAAAGTTTGTTTCTTGTCGATGCTAATTGCACGAAGGATCTCAGTGATGCACTGGCTCGTTAATGGTGTTCCAAAAGGATGTGCATGACTTTTGCACCACGCCCCACAATGGCTCAAAGGACCACCTTGGGAAACGAGATAGTAAGCCATTGTTAGAATCTGTCGGTACTCCTTAGGAAAGCTGGATTTTAGCAGCCCTTCCAGACCTAACTGGTCGGTGATGGTGTCGAGAATAATCGAAGATCCTACTATCTCGGCAGATGCTGTGACAATCGGATCTCTAACAGCAGCTTGTTCAGGCGCAAGACGCTTAGCCGGAACGAATTCTCCGTTGGCAGGATCAAGTTTGCCAATGCACACCTGTTTATTGCGCGCTTGTTTTTTTTTCTTATCCCAGCATGAAACAGCCTCATAAACATATGTAATGCCAGTTTTCTTGTTTATCTGATGTACTCGATAGGTCATATGATTTCCTTTTTTCATGGTTATAATTATAACCATGAAAAAAGGAAAGAAGTTTTAAAGTTAAGTGTCAAAGCATTGTTGTTTAATGACTTGTATTGTACCTAGTTATAATTCTTACGGGAAATGAGGTGATAATTGATGGACGGCATGCACAGCTTTAGCCATATCGTGCATGACCGGCAGCCAATGTGACAGTTGTTCTGCTTTGGAAAGGGACTTCCAGGAAGACGAGTCAAAAGAGAGAGATAAATAATTAAAGAGGTCGCCGCCATGATAGTAGTCAGTGTACATCACGATTTTTTTGGTCTTTGCTTTGCCGGTATAAAGGGGGGTCGTCTCATGCAGCTGGCAAATGGCAGTAGCTTCTGAAGTTAAAGCTTGCTGCAGCTGTTGATGGAACAACGCTTCCTTCTGCACCTGTACGGTATAGCCTGCTTTAGCACTAAGCCTGGCATGCAGCTCAGCTTTTGGGGCTGCTTGGTGCGTGAAAGATAAGGTTATGGCTTTGGAAAAATTCTTGCTTGTTCCCAGCTCCGTATCGGACTTGGCGACTTTAATATGGATTTTTACCCGCTTTGTCATAAGGTCCAGGCATGCTTGCAGCTTAGGCAAGGCGGCATATAGCGAATGGCGGCATTTGCTCTTCTCTATATTGATGAATAGGGAAGAGTCCTGTTTGGTCTGTGTTGAACGGTTGGGTTTGTTTATTTCTTCTTCGACAAGCTGGCAGATGAGGGCTAGCTTGTCGGCGGTGAAAGCATAGCCGATGGCGGCAATGTCTTTGGACAGCTGTGCAAGCGCCTCTTTGCTAGATGTTAATATTTTATTTTCAGCCGCCGGCCGGTTCATTCGGACTGGTAAAAAGGGAGATGTAACTAACCCTCTGCCCATGGAAGCAATGGAAGCCAAGGAAGCCATGGAAGCAAGGGGGGCCGGCTGAAATGGCGTTCGTTTGGATCCATCGCCACCGGCCTTAAATTCTGTATTTTCCAAAACAACGTTTTGGCAAGGTATGATGGATTTATCTAGCAGATAACTTTCTTCGGAATGCTCTTTAAGGCTTAAGAGAGGCATTGCCACATGCGTGATATGGTTGTCTTTGGCCTGTTTATGAATCTTTGGGCTGTCGCTGCCGGCAGCCGGCTGAACTTCAGCTGAGGTGGCAGGATATATATCCTCAAGGGAGCGCTTGCATGAAGAATTCGACGATGAACTTGATGATGAACTTGATGGCGTCATGAATCGCAGGCCTATTTTATGCGTTAACTATTGCAGTAACACTAATGAGTTTTGACAATGCCCCAAGCAGCTCCTGGCTGGTGATGCGGGTTTCCGGCTTAGGACGCAGCATCAGCCAAATCAACTGTTTGATATAACTTTCTGTGGAGAGCGGCTGTTGGTCTTTATCCGGCATGGGCATCGTTTCCAGGGCGTCAAAAACCGCCATTAGCTTTACGATCATTTTTTGGTACAGCTCATTTATCCGCGCATGCATTTCTTTGGGGAGTTGTGACTGGATCTTTAACTCTTCCATAAGAGTTCTTAATATGGTGTCCAATGATAACATCTGTTGATATGTTGATTTAAGCGCGCTCATTTTGACATTGTGGTAGAACAAATCCGCCAAATGCTCTGGCGGCAATGCTGCCACAATTTCATCTAAAGCGTTAATCTGTCCGGCAATTTCACACAGCTTGAAATCGCTATTGTTGTCATTACTGGCAGCTGTCGTCTGCTCACAAAAAGGAGCCAGGGCGAAGATGGATTTAATCAGGCCAAGCCAGGGGAGAGGTCGTTCAATAAAAAGCCAATAAAAGCAAAAGCCCAGCGCCCAGATATCAATGGGTTGTCCTAGGCGTTGTTGCTTGTCGATGCCCAATTTGCATTTTAAGGCTTCGCAAGCAATGTAGGTGTCTGTGCCTGAGTATATTGATAAGTTTTTAGCTTTGCATGCCTTGCCAAAATCCCCTAATATGGCCTTTATAAAAGGCTTCATTTTATCAATGACCACGAAAATATTTTCGGGCTTGATATCAGCATGCACATAGCCATGCTTATGAAGAAGATGGACCGCTTTGGCAGCATCCAGCATGATAGGGAATATTTTAGTCAAGCGCGCTGAGCTGGAAACTTCATGTTTTTGGACAGATGGCAAGAGCTGGGCATAATCAAATAGATCGCCACCGGTGCCGAGCTCTAAATACATCACACACTTCGCGTCATCTTTTCCAATATAAATAGGGGTGACCTGGCGCAGCTGGCAGATGGGTAGGGGTTGGGTTGGATCAGCTAATTGCTGTAATTCTTTATGGACGCTCGCTTCGTTTTGCACCGTTGCAGCAAATTGCGATTTAGCGCTTAGCCTTGCCTGTAAGAGGGTTTGTTGGTATTTCCCATTAAAAAAAATTATGCTCACAGCTTTGGCAAACTTCTTGTATGCTCCAACGGCTGTATTTGACTTAGATACCTTAAGATTGATCTGCACGTGATTGGTTGCAGGATGGACCTCCATTTGCATCTTCGGTATATCCGCATAAGCAGAATTTCGGCATTTGCTTTTGGCGATGTTTATAAATATGGAAGAGCCATTTCGGGTATGTGTCGAACGATTTGGTTTTAGTATCTCCTCATCGGCAAGTTTGCAGATGAGGGCCAGCTGATCGGTAGAAAAAGGAAAACCCAGCCCGGACAGGTCTTTGGCTATTTGCGCATGCGCTGCTTTGCTCTGTGCCAGCGTCAGAAGCTTACCTACCGGGCGGTCCATGCTTGATGAATTAGTATAGAGAGGTTTTACATCTAGCTTGAGCCCAGGCGATTGGAATACTCCGCAGCTTTTGGATTCCCCCTCTCCCAGGGCTTGTTGGGTCACATGGGTGATTTGCGCCACATTTGACTTTTTACGTTGACGCGTGGTTGCGATGTCCATCGTCGGCATCCCGGCAGCGCCTGCCGCTGGGTAAATTTCAGCCAAGCCACGCTTACTTGTGTGCGTTATGGAAGTCATCGATCATGCCACTCTCGTGATAACGTAATTTAAGGTGCGCTTCAAAAAATGGTGGAACTGCTCTTACAAAGGCATAACGAGAGTCTGATAAAATGTCAAATTTACATATCAATTCCTTTAATATTTATTGACAGCCGGTTTGCTCGGCAGATATACATCCTGAATATGCCTATACAAAAACAATAACAGTTGAATCATCATGACAGTGCCTGCTAAATCGCTAGCCTATTACGACTGTATCGGCAGCGCCGCCTACACCTTTATGTTAAAAAGCTTGGGATGCATCGCTGATGAGGAGTATGCCTTACTCAAGGAAGGGTTGAAAGAGACCGCCTTGCTGGCGGCGCATGACGAAATGGAGATTATTGGCGGTGATGATATCGCCGCCATTGATAATTATCTGGAGCATAAGCTTAAAGCTTTGGCCAAAAAGGTCGGCCTTGGACGCAGCAGGGCGCAGCGCCATCTGCTCGACATGCGCCTTTATTGGCGGGCTAAACTGTTAGAGCTCATCGGTTTGCTGCTCGATGTTGAAGAGGCGTTGCCACAAAAAGCATTGCACGAGCAGCCGGCACAGGCGGCCTTGCGCACTAGCCTGCCTGACAAGGTCAGGACCCTGCAGGAACTTTATAGCCGGCTGAACAAGCTGCCGGAAAATGAAGTCGTGGGCAGCGATCCAAAAAAAACTGTCGACGCCCACATGCTAGCCAAATTGCTGGCCTTTGAAGACTTGGCACTGCAGGAAAGGACGACGAAAGGGCTGGCATGGCAGGCGCTTGAAGAAAGCCTGCATGCCGCCTTTGCCGCAACTCTAAACGACCTTTCCAAGATCGGCATGCAAGGCTCCATCACGGCAGATAAGACCATGAAAGCTACCGGCGACTCCTATCTTGCGCTGCGTCTGGCAGAAGATAGACATTGGTATGAACAGCAGCATCGCCGCTTTGAAAAGTGCTGCCGCTCACTGCTTTAACGATAAAATTATTTTTTGGATATATGGACAAGACATTTCTTAAGTGCACGACTAGGCAGTTTGAAGAGCTGCTGCTCTTGATAAAAGAAGGCGGATACAAGCTGCTGGGTCCTAAAGTGCGCGACGAAGTGATCATTTATGATGAGCTGCAGTCCGCCAGGGATTTGCCGATAGGCTGGGCCGATGAGCAGGCGCCCGGACATTACCGCATCAAGCGCCGCACGGACCAAGCCTATTTCGGATATAATCTGGGGCCACATTCCTGGAAGAAATATCTATTTCCTCCCAGGGAGAAGTTATGGACGGCACGCAAACAGGAAAACAACAAGCTGGTAATGCTTGAAGAGACCGCGCCGGCGGATGAAAAAATGGCTTTCATCGGCGTACGCGCCTGTGAGATGCAGGCCATATTCGTGCTGGACAAGGTCTTTAACAACAAGCTTGCCATTTATCAGCAGTATCAGCGGCGCAGGGATAATACCTTCATCATGGCCGTCAACTGTACAACGGCGGCAAGCACCTGCTTTTGCGTGTCCATGCAGTCCGGCCCCGCCCACAAGGATGGTTACGACCTGGCATTGACGGAGGTGGTGACAGACAGCCAGCATTATTTTTTGGTCGTCAGCGGTTCCCCAGAAGGGCAAGCGTTGTGCGATGCGCTGGCATTGCCGCCGGCAAGCGCGACAGACAAAGAATTGGCCGACAGTCATGTGGAGAGGACGAAGGACCAGATGGTTCGCAAGGTGGACAATGAGCATGTGCACGAAGTGCTGCTGAACAGCCAGCACAGCCGGCAGTGGGATGAAGTTGCCAAACGGTGCATCAATTGTGCAAATTGCACGATGGCATGTCCCACCTGCTTTTGCTCAGATACCGAGGATGTGGTGAATCTGGATGCCACGCAAGTAGACCGCTGGCAAAGCTGGGAGTCGTGCTTCAATTTATCCCATTCTTACATCCATGGGGGGAGCGTGCGCACCTCGGCCCAGTCGCGCTATCGCCAGTGGCTGACGCATAAGTTTGGCACCTGGTGGGACCAGTTCGGCGTCTCGGGCTGTGTCGGCTGCGGCCGGTGCATCACCTGGTGTCCGGTTGGTATTGATGTGACCGAAGAACTTACGAAACTGCAGCAGGAATACAATGAAAAGAATGATTGACCTTATCCGCGGCCATTCATTTTTCGAAGGGCTTTCTTCGGAAGATTTGGCTTTTGTCACCGGCTGTGCAAAGAATGTGGTATTCAAAGAAGGGCAGGTGATAGCAAATCCCGGCGATATGGCCAATGATTTTTATTTGATCTCGGATGGGGGAGTTGCCATCTCCTTGGAAATCCCGCCGCGCAAGCCGTTCATATTCCAGATGCTAAGGGAAAACGATGTCTTGGGATTGTCGTGGCTGATCCCTCCTTACCGCTGGACCGTATCGGCCAAGGTCATGCAGCCGACCCGTGCCATCGCCATCGACGGCTCCTGTCTGCGCAAAAAATGCGAGGAAGATCCCGGCTTAGGTTTCAAATTAATGAAACACCTTGTACAGATACTGGTGGCGCGCGAAGAAAGCGCAAGGCTGCATTTGCTCGATGTATATGGAAATCAATAGGAATGAAGTAAGTTCTCAAAAAATCATGAAGAGGGTTGGTGAATTAGGATTGGGGTCTGGCTTGTGATTTGTGATTTGAAAGTCCTACAGTGCATTTAGGAAGCTAGACTCCTTTCAAATCGCAAATCGCAAGCCAGACCCAAATCCGTTCCGCCGAGACTTGTGCCATGACTTTTTGAGAATTTACAAAATGAGGGTTAAAACCGGACCTCAATGGTTTGCCACCCGCTAAAAATAATAACGGCGCATGATGCTTATACCGCAACCCTATCAAATCCAATCGATTGTACACGAGACACATGATGTCTTTACCCTGGCTTTGGCAATACCGGATGATCAAATGCGGCGGCCATTTCTTCCCGGCCAATTTAATATGCTGTACCAGTTCGGATTCGGCGAGGTCGCCATCTCGATCAGCGGCCACCCGCATGAAAGTAAAACGCTGGTGCATACCATCCGCGCCGTCGGTGGAGTCACCAACAGCATGCAAAAGCTGCAGCCGGGCGATGAGATAGGCGTGCGCGGCCCCTTCGGTTCACATTGGCCGCTGGCAAAAAAAAACTGCGACGTACTCGTCATCGCCGGTGGTATAGGCCTGGGCGCCCTGCGGTCGGCCATGTTCGGCCTAGCAGAGCGGTCGGATGAATATGACAAAATCACCCTGCTCTATGGGGCCAGGACGGCGGGTGATGTGCTGTACAAAAATGACCTCGAAGCATGGCGGAAGCAGGGCCTGGACATTGCCGTCACGCTGGATTGTGCCGATACGGATTGGCAAGGGCAGGTGGGTGTGGTGACTGCATTAATAGGCAAGCACCTGCCGAAACCGGACAACACCCTCGTCATGCTTTGCGGGCCCGAAATCATGATCCAATTTGCCATCTATGAACTCTTGGGTGCCGGCGTCGATGAAAATAGCATCTATATCTCTATGGAAAGAAATATGCAGTGCGCTGTGGGTTTCTGCGGGCGCTGCCAATATGGTCCCTACTTCATGTGCAAAGACGGCCCAGTCTTTTCTTATGCGCAGCTGAAAGACTACCTAACCATCAAGGAATTTTAAGTGAACAAACTGGCGCTCGTAAAACCCGCCCTTCCCAAGCTCGCCGTATGGAAATTTGCTTCGTGCGATGGGTGCCAGCTGTCGCTGCTGGATTGTGAAGACGAGCTTTTGGCTATGACGGAAATTTTGCAGATCAGCCATTTTCCTGAAGCTTCGAAGATGTCGCTTGGCGGCCCCTATGACATCTCGCTGGTCGAGGGATCGATCACCACCGAAATCGATAGGGAAAGGATTCACGAGGTGCGCAGACAGTCGAAGGTGCTGATCACCATCGGGGCCTGTGCCACCGCCGGCGGCGTGCAGGCCTTGCGCAACTTTGGTGATATCGAAGAATATAAGGAGTTGGTATATGCGCGTCCAGAGTATATCAAAACCCTGGCGACATCGACGCCGATATCGCAGCATGTGAAAGTCGATTATGAATTACAGGGATGTCCTATCAACAAATATCAGCTTTTAGAAGTCGTCACCAGCTATATCCGGGGTAAGAAACCTGCCATAGCTAGCAGCAGCGTATGCACCGAATGCAAGAAAAACGGCCATATCTGCGTGACCGTGGCCTATGGCATTCCCTGCCTAGGGCCAGTCACTCATGCAGGCTGCGGCGCCCTTTGTCCTGCCTATCGGCGCGGCTGCTACGGCTGCTATGGGCCAAAAGAGACGGCGAACCCTTTGGCATTGACGCACTGGTGGGAAAAAGAGTTCAATACCGATGGAGACTCCATCAAGCGCATGTTGAGTACCTACTATTGTGCCGCCACCCCTTTTCAAGAAGCAGGTGATCACTATGACCAATGAAAGCAATGACGAAAGCAATGACGAAAGCCTCAAAAAGCTCAATGTCAAGGCCGGGATGAAGTCGCGCACGCTGCATGTCGACTATCTGGCGCGCGTTGAGGGCGAAGGGGCGCTATACATCAAGACCAAAGGGGATCAGATCGAAGATGTGAAGCTGAAAATATTCGAGCCTCCTCGTTTCTTTGAAGCCTTGCTGCGCGGCAGGGAATTTGGTGAAGCCCCCGATATCACCGCCAGAATCTGCGGCATCTGTCCTGTCGCTTACCAGATGAGTGCCGTCAATGCCATGGAAGACGCCTTAGGAGTGGATGTGCCGGATTATCTGCACCAATTGCGCCGGTTGCTCTATTGCGGAGAATGGATCGAAAGCCACACCTTACATGTCTATATGCTGCATGCCCCTGATTTTTTGGGCTATGGGGATGCCATCGCCATGTCCAAGGATCATCAGGAGATCCTCAAGAAAGGCTTGCGCTTGAAAAAAGCCGGCAATGAAATCATCCGCCTGGTGGGAGGCAGGGAAATCCACCCCATCAACGTCAAGGTGGGAGGCTTCTACCGGCTGCCGCAGCAGGCGCAATTGCTGACATTGGTCGACATCTTAAAGCAGGCGTGCGATGACGCCCGCGCTACCGTGGAGTGGGTCAGTCGTTTTGATTTCCCTCACCTCGAACGTCCATATGAATGTGTCGCCTTGTCCCATCCCACCGAATATCCGATGACAAGGGGGAGGATCGCATCCACGGCCGGACTCGATATCGCGGCAGGCGACTATGACAATAAGTTTGAAGAGTTCCAGGTCCCATACAGCCATGCCTTGCAGTCCATCATCAAAGGCAGGGGTTCATACCTGGTGGGTCCGATGGCGCGCTACAACCTCAACCGCCACAACCTGCCGGTTGCCGTTAAAGAGATGATCAGGCAGATTGATTTTGAGGACTACTGCTGCAACCCGTTTCGCAGTATCATCATTCGCGCGCTGGAAATACTTTTTGCCTGTGACGAGGCGCTGCGCATCATTGCAGCCTATGACGGGGAAAACCGGCCGTCGGCAGTAGGTGTTGAAAGAAGGGCTGCGACAGGTTACGGCGTCACCGAGGCGCCAAGGGGACTGTTGTATCACCGTTATCGGCTCAATGACAAGGGCCTCATCGATGACGCCAAAATCGTCCCTCCCACCTCGCAGAATCAAAAAACTATTGAGGAAGATTTGCAAGACTTTGTGAGCCGAAATTTGACGATGCCTGATCAGGCGCTGATTTGGAAATGCGAACAGGCGATTCGCAATTACGACCCTTGCATTTCCTGCTCGGCACATTTTCTTAAACTGGAGCGTATTCATGAGTGATATCATCATTTTAGGCATAGGCAATCCATTCCGCGGCGATGATGCCGCAGGCTTTGCCGTCATCGACAGGTTGGAAGGCAAGGTCAAAGCCTCGGTAGATCTTAAAAAGCAAAGAGGCGATGTGTCGGAGCTGTTGGATGTTTTTGCCGGCTACAAGACGGTGTATATCGTCGACGCCTGCTGTGCCGACGCTGCCGCCGGCACATGGGAGCGCATTGACGGGCAGCTGCAGCCATTGCCGGCCGAAAACACCCAGACATCGACACATGGATTGGGCGTATCGCAGGCTATGGCCATTGCCAAAAATCTGGGTTCACTGCCTGCCAAGCTGATCATTTACGGCATTAACGGCGATAATTTCACTATGAACGATGCTATGACGCCGGCTGTCGCACAGGCCGTTGAAAAAGTCGCCGAAGCGCTGTTGCAGGAAGAGGATATCAGCCATGCATGAATACAATCTGATCAATAAATTGATCAATAAGATCCTAGAGTTGGCAAAGGAACAGCAGGCCAAAAAAGTGACCAAAGTCTCGGTACAGCTGGGGGCTTTGTCCCATATGTCGCCATCGCATTTCAAAGAGCATTTCGATATCGCCGCCCGCGGCACCATCGCCGAAAATGCCGATATCGAGGCTGAGGAATCCCAGGACATATCCGATCCCAATGCCCAGGTGGTTTTGCTGAAAAGCATCGACATTGCCGACTGAACAATGCAAAGGCTCATCATTAAAATTTCCGGCTGTGTGCAGGGCGTGGGTTTTAGGCCTTTTGTCTACCGACTGGCCCGGCAGTACCATCTCGCGGGCAGCATCAGCAATACTACTGCCGGCGTGGCGATCGATGTGCAGGGTGAAGAGAATGCACTCACCAATTTTCAAAAGGATTTGCTTTCTAAAAAACCCGTCGGGGCCAAGATCGCTGAGATCAAAACAGAAATGGCTGTTTGTGATGAGGTCAGCAGCTTTGAAATAAAGGGCAGCCGAAGTGAAGCCGACACCTCCCTGGCCTTGCTGCCGGACACGGCGATGTGCCCGCAATGCATAGCAGAACTATGCGACCCTGATAACCGCCGCTATCACTATCCATTTTTGCATTGCATCAGCTGTGGGCCGAGGTTCAGCCTGTTTTTGGGCATGCCCTTCGACCGTCTGAATACGACCATGGCAGATTTCAGTATGTGCGGGGAGTGTGAGCATGAATATGCCAACCCGGCAGACCGAAGGTTTTATTCCCAGACTAATTGCTGTCCCCAGTGCGGACCGCAGCTGCAATTGATGGACCCTGCCGGCAGGGCTCTGGCGGATAAAAATAGCGCTATCAGCGCGGCTGTGAATTTATTGCAACAAGGGAAGATCGTCGCTGTCAAAAATACCGGCGGCTATCAACTTCTCGTGGACGCCACCAGCGATGCCGCCGTCAGCAGGCTGCGCCTAGTGAAGCATCGCGCCGGCAAACCCTTCGCCATGCTTATGCCAACCCTTGCCAGGATTAAGCTGATTGCCCATATCTGCCCTATTGCCGAACAACTATTGACATCTGCCGCCGCCCCTATTGTGCTGGTGAAAAAGAAGGGGAAGGTACACGGCATCTCACCTCTGGTGGCTGCTGGCAGTCCTTACTACGGTGTGATGCTCCCCCATAACGCCTTGCAGCTGCTTTTGCAAAACGCCCTGGACTTGCCGCTCGTCGCCACCAGCGGCAACCTTTCCGGCAATCCTCTATGCATCAGTGAAGCTGAGGCCTTAGCGCAGCTATCACAGGTGGCCGATGCCTTTTTGGTCCATAACCGCCGCATCAGCCACCGTCTTGATGATTCCATTGTGCATGTCATTGCCGAGCGGCCGGTCGTGTTGCGCCGCGCCCGCGGTTATATTCCCTATGCTATTCCGCTTCCTGACAGACTGGCCGTCGAGGCATCACTATCTTTATTTGCAGCCGGCAGCCAGCAGAAAAGCAGCTTCGCCCTTAAAAAGAAAAGCATGATCTACATGAGCCAGCATATCGGCGATCTGGAGACGGCAGCTACCTGCCGGGCCTATGAGAAGGAAGTCGCAAAGTGGGAAAATTTGCTGGCCATCGCACCGGCAAAGGGTGTAAGCGACAAGCATCCCGCCTACCATACAAACCATTACCTACAGAGGCGCCAGCTGCCATCATCGGCCATCCAGCATCACGAGGCCCATGTATGGTCTGGCATGATAGATAGCGGTTTAAAGCCGCCATTTTTCAGCCTGGCATGGGATGGCACCGGTTTCGGCGATGACGGCACGATATGGGGTGGAGAGGCTTTTTTGGTAGCAGGCAACGGTATGCGGAGACTGGCCAGCCTCTATCCCTTCAGGTTGCCGGGCGGTGATAAGGCCGTGCGTGAACCCCGCCGTTCGGCCTTGGGAGCTTTGCATGCATTCCGCGATGGAAGATTCTTTGATGCCTGCCGGCCACGGCTTGGCGAGATGTTTACGCCAGCAGAGCTGCCTGTCTTAGTGCAAGCCTTAACTAAAGACCTGCATGCGCCACTGTGCAGTAGCATGGGGCGTCTTTTTGATGCCGTTAGCGCTTTGCTAGGCTGCTGCGAAAGCAGCAGCTTTGAAGGGCAGGCGCCGATGGCTTTGGAGGGCGTGGCCTATGAAGCAAAGGGCAGGGCGGTAGGTTATCGCATCCCGCTGCTCAAGGACAAGGAGCTGTGGTTGATGGACTGGCGGCCGATGCTTCGGCAGATGATGCACGATAAGGGCATGGGCGCGGCGATTGCCGATATCGCTATGGGCTTTCATGAAGCATTGGCAGAATGCATCGTCGCTATTTCCCGCATAGCCGGTCAGGAGCATGTGTTGCTGACAGGAGGGATCATGCAAAATAAAATGTTGGTAGAGCTAGCCGTTGATAAGTTGAAAAAGGCAGGTTTTAGACCCCATTGGCATGGTGCTATTCCTCCCAACGATGGCGGCCTGGCCGTCGGGCAGCTGGTAGGAGCGTTGCGGATGGAATAGCTGTAAGAATTCACCACCGAGGCGCCGAGGCACAGGGAGAAATAGGCTTGCGCTGAGATAGGTTAAAGTGCTAACAATGCCATAATCTTAAAGAAATGCATAACTCTGATTGGAAATATTGCTAGGCCGAGTTGGAATGCGGAGACCAGTATCCGCGCTCCAAAATTGAGGGTTTAACGTGTGCTTTATATCCCGTTGATTATCGATTATATAAATCGGATTATTCTTTCTATGTGTCTCGGTGCCTCTTTGGTAAAATTGTGCCTTGCCATGAATTGATGCATCCTGCTGTAGTGTCTGCATATAACGAAGGAATACGAAATGTGCCTTGCCCTGCCCGGTAAAATCTTGACGATCACACATGAAGGGGACCTTGCCATGGGGGAGATCGACTTCTCCGGTGTGCTAAAAACCGTATGCCTGGCATACACGCCGACAGCCAAAGTTGGCGACTATGTCATTGTACATGTGGGGTTTGCCATCAGCATTCTCGATGAAGCGTACGCGAAAGCGACATTAGCCTTGGTCGAAGAGGTGCAGCTATGAAATATGTTGACGAATATCGTCAGGCCAAGCTGGTGCGCAAATGGGCGGACGCCCTGCATGGCATCACGACAAAGCCCTGGTCGATCATGGAAGTCTGTGGCGGACAGACCCATGCCATCGTAAAGTTCGGCCTGCAGGCCCTGCTGCCGGAAAAAATCCGCCTGATTCACGGGCCGGGCTGTCCAGTCTGCGTCACGCCGATCAGCATCATCGACCATGCCCTTCACATCGCCATGCAGGCGGGGACAATCCTTTGTTCTTTTGGCGATATGCTGCGCGTTCCCGGCACCCATACCGACCTGCTGACGCTAAAGGCGAAAGGCGCCGACGTGCGCATTGTACACTCTCCGCTTGATGCTGTCAGACTGGCCGAGGAAAATGCGCACCAGCAGGTGGTCTTCTTTGCCGTCGGCTTTGAAACCACGGCCCCTGCCAATGCCATGGCGGCCTTTATAGCCAAACGGAAGAATCTAAAAAACTTCTCGCTGCTTGTCTCGCATGTGCTGGTACCTCCCGCCCTGCAATACATCATGCAGTCGCAAGACAGCCAGGTGCAGGGATTTTTGGCGGCCGGCCATGTGTGTACGATCACAGGCTACAGCCAATACCACCGCTTGGCTGATGAGTACAAGGTCCCCATTGTGATCACGGGATTTGAGCCCTTGGATATTCTGCAAGGACTTTATTATTGCATCGAACAGCTGGAGAAGGGGGAAAGCCGCGTCACCAACCAATACCTGCGCTGCGTGCGTGAAGAAGGCAACCTGCCCGCCATCGACATTTTAAATCGCGTGTTTAAGGTCGTCGACCGCCCCTGGCGTGGCATCGGCCATATCGCCGCCAGCGGATTTGGACTGCAGGAAGACTATGCCGGCTATGATGCCGCCTTGACATTCCCTTACCATGGGCATGGGGCAGCCAAGGATAATGGCTGCATCAGCGGTCTGGTGCTGCAGGGGAAAAAGAGGCCCGGTGAATGCCCGTTGTTCGGCAAACAATGCACGCCGGAAACACCGTTTGGAGCGCCCATGGTATCCAATGAAGGCGCCTGCGCCGCCTATTACCATTATTCACGCTTGAAAACTTCTTAAGGACATCTGTCTATGCTCAACGCCACATGCCCTGTTGCCACTGCCGACGACCAGGTGATCACCCTTGCCCATGGCAGTGGCGGCAAACACACCAGCCGACTGATCCAGCAGATTTTCCTGCCGGCCTTTGCCAATGACAAGTTGGAGATGCTGCATGACGGCGCCCTGCTTGATATGCCGGCAGGGAAAATCGTCTTCACCACCGATTCCTATGTCGTGCAGCCGGTGTTTTTCCCCGGCGGCGATATTGGCAAGCTGGCGGTGACGGGCACGCTTAATGATCTGGCGATGTGCGGGGCCAGACCGCGCTATTTGAGCTGCGGCTTCATCATTGAAGAGGGGTTTTTGCAGACCGACCTAAAGCGTATCGTGGCGTCTATGAAAGCGGAAGTAGATGCCCATGGTGTGCAGATCGTGGCGGGCGATACCAAGGTCATCGAAAGGCAGGCCGGCAACAATATCTTCATCAACACCACCGGCATCGGGATCAGCATGGTCGATTACGCCATCAATCCCTATCAGATCCAAGATGGCGATGCCATCCTTATCAGCGGCGACATTGGCCGCCACGGCATGGCCATCATGGCACAGCGGGAAGGGTTGGCATTTGCTTCCCCCTTAAGCAGCGATTGCGCCTGCCTGTTCCCGATGGTCAAGGCCTTATTCGACGCCGGCATCACGGTGCACTGCATGCGCGACCTGACGCGCGGCGGGTTGGCCACCGCCCTGGTGGAGCTGGCCGAGACAGCAAGCAAAGATTTTATCATCGAAGAGGAGGCCATCGCCGTCAGCGAAGCTGTCGATAGCGCCTGCGAGATTTTGGGCTTCGATCCCCTATTTGTGGCCAATGAAGGACGTTTTGTCGCCTTTATGCCGCAAAGGATGGCGAGCCAAGCCGTGGACATCATGCGCACCTTTGACGATGGGCGGCAGGCCGGCATTATCGGACAGGTGGCGGCAGCATCGACGTCCCCCAATGCAATACTGAAAAACGCCTTCGGCAGCGAGCGCTATCTTTACCGGTTAGTGGGAGACCAGCTGCCCCGCATCTGCTAAATGTAAGGATTGCTTTATGTGGATGATTTTTATCGCCTTTACGCTTGGGATGAGGCATGGCCTGGATTGGGACCACCTTGCCACCATTGATGCCATCACCAGAACCGTCAGCCAGACGCGTTATTTGTCGCGGCTGGTCGGTTTCTTATTTTCATTGGGACATGGCCTGGTAGTCACCGTGATCAGCCTGTTGATCGGCGGCGGACTGATGCAGACGCATATCCCCGAATGGCTGGACGGTTTTGGCAGCTGGATCTCGATCATATTTTTATTTCTTTTCGGACTGCTGAATTTATGGAGCCTTTTTCAGGAACCTATGCAGGGGACATTGCCGGTGGGGATAAGGGGCATGCTGGCGTCAAAGTTGATGGGTAAAAAGTACAACTCCTTCTTGATCATTGGCATCGGCGCACTTTTTGCCTGTTCCTTCGACACTTTCAGCCAGATCGCCCTCTTCTCCATCACGGCATCGATGATGTCCGGCTGGGCCTTCTCCGGGATTTTAGGCCTTTTTTTTACTTTGGGAATGATGGTGACAGACGGCTTTAACGGCCTCTTTGTTTCCACACTGATCCAGCGGGCGGATGCGATGTCAATGAAACTTGCGCGCGGACTCGGCATCACCATCTCCCTGTTCAGTTTGATCACGGGCTGCCTGGGGCTAGTCAAAATCTTGCGCTAAGGATCGTCTTCTCTTTTGTAAATAATTACTTTATTCTATGGTGTTATTGTCCCGGGTCTTGAAAAAGGCAGCTATTATGATCCCTGAAACTCGTATGAAAAACTTTAAAGTCAGGCAGTGTCTGGTGAACTTTGCGCCGGTGTATGATGGCCTGCCGCATCCGCATGAAAGCGTGCTGTGGAGCTGCCGCTTTACAGCCATCGAGACTGAGGCAGGAAGGATTCGGTCGATTTTAAGTCCCTTCACCATTCACGACAAAAATAATCAAATCAGATACACGGTTGCCAGTTCAGACAATGGACAGATAAATGGGCATATCCTGGCCTCCTTTATGCGGTGTGTGATCAATGGTGGCTCCGTGCCTGCTTGCAAGTCACTGCTAGGCGATGTGACGGTCATTCAGGATCGCAACATGAAATGACAGCATCAAGTATCAGAGAACACTGGCAGTGAAGCTGGCGATGGAGAGATAGAGCCCGATGAAGAACGTCACCCCGCCGACATAGAGACGGCCGTTGGTGTGGCATATCTTCAGGACGATGTCACGAGCAAGCGTAGGAAAAAAAAGGCGTGCCAATCCTTTCAGCAGCATAAAATAGCCGATGAGGGTGAGCAGGCCGCGCCAGTTGAGCTCCCATACGGAGTGAGCAAGGACAAAACCTAATCCAAAAAAAGTCAGCAGGGCACCCGAAAACAGAATCAACCCATGGCTTTTGAAGAAGTTGTCGACAGCTTCATGCAGGACATATGGGCGCCAGAAAAACATCAGGCTGGCGATCATCAGATAAAGGCCGAAGAGCTTTCCCAGAAATATCGACAAGTCCATGACAATGCCTAAGTTTTAGTTATTGATAATTTCGTACACTAGACTATTGCTTGTTCTTCGTCCAGTAAATGAGCGAACCTAAGGGGCCAAAAGGGCATAAAAAACATAGCCTCAATCATTTGATAATGTAGCGTAGACTTCAGTCTACACTACAAGTGCAGATATCATTAATCAGTGGAGAGGCGCTTTTCGAGAGATGGGTCGATATGCAGGGCGGTTTTGAATTGGGCGTAGCGCGCTTTAGCCTGCTGCTGCCTGGCCGGCGAGGGCGCCTTGACGGCGCGGAGTAGCAGGTTTTTCGGGGTATGCTCCATGTCGATGAATTCCAGCACCTGTACTTCATAACCGGCGGTTGTCAAAAGTTCGGCGCGGGCGGCATCGGTGGCAAGGGCGGCAAAGCGTTCGCGCAGGATGCCGTGCCTGAGCAAGGTGGCTAATGACTCGCTTTTGACCTGATGGTAGAGTTCATGCTGGCAGCAAGGCACGCATAGGATGACATCGGCATCCCACTGCACGGCCTTTTCCAGGGCGGCGTCGGTGGCGGTATCGCAGGCATGCAGGGTGATGACCAGATCTACTTTGCCTTTGGGCCGGTGGTGGTTGATGTCGCCGACGGCAAAGTTAAGCTGTGTGTAGTCAAGTTTTTCGGCCAGCTGCTGGCAACTCTTGATGACATCGTGCTTAAGATCCAGGCCGGTGATGTTGACGGCGCGTTTGGCAATGTGATGGAGGTAATGGTAGAGGGCAAAGGTCAGATAGGCCTTGCCGCAGCCGAAGTCGATCACTTCAAGGACACGCCCTTCCGGCAGATGCGGCAACACATCGCTGACCATTTCGACGAAGCGGTTGATCTGGCGGAATTTGTCGTATTTTTTGGCAATGACCTGTCCTTGCGCCGTCATTACTCCCAGGGCGATCAAAAAAGGGATGGGGGTGCCATCCTGCAGGATATGGTTTTTTGTCCTGTTGTGCGCCAGCGGCAGCTGTGCCGGCTGGCTGGCGGCCTTTTTGACTATCGTCATCTCTTTCTTTTTATTGACCAGGATGTGGTAGCCTGCTGCCGCGGTAGTGAAGACTCCTTGGTGGAATAGATCTGGCAGGGATGCCTGGATGAGCTGCACGGTGGCATCAGGGGTAAGGTTGCGATGCATGACTTTTTGCTGGTAATGGTCTGTGACCTGATACAACGGCTGCCCTTTGACGATAAGCGGCCGCAGGCTATACCTTACAGGACTTTCAGCGTCTTTTTTCCATGGAGAGCTCAGCACGGCCGAAAGCAGCTTGCCCTCGGCAATCTCGCGGTATAAAGATTTTATTTGCGTATTTTCATCATTCAACATGCTGTCACTCATTTAATCTCGATGGTTTCCGTTATGCTTTCATTGGCGGGACTAACGTCTTTAGGTTTGCTAAGGAAGCCCATGGGAATGATATTGTTGACCGTCAGGAGTCCAAGCAGGATCAGGCCGGCGGCAAGCATGCCTGCGGTGGTGAACGACTCCCCCAGAAAAAGGAATCCCAGCAGCATCCCTCCCACGGGAAAGAAGCAGGAGACCATGGAGATGGCTGTCGGCCCGCAGTGGTCGAGCAATTTATAATAGATGATAAAGGCGCATACCGTGCCAAGCAAAGCCAGCCCGCACACTCCCATGATAGCCGGTGTGGAGGGCCACGGCAGGCGCCATACCTCGTCGTGCCACATGGCAAAAGGCCATAGGATGACCGATGATGCCAGCATCTGAGCGGTGGGGGCGACGTAGGGTTTTTGACCCGTCGTATATAGCTTGCCATAGACGTGGCTGGCGGCATAGCTGACGGATGCCAGGAGGGCGGCGGACATCCCCATGGTGGTGGCGTCGACGCCGGCCTGCAGCTGAGGGGCAAACAGCCACACCAGCCCACAACTGGAGAGAATGATGCCGAGGCCTTTTTGCATGTTCAGTCGGTCGGAGGCCACGAACAGCTGGGCCAGCACCGCCGTGAACATCGGCGCCGTGCCGTTAATAATTGCCGCCATGGCGCTGTCGATGCTCTGTTCGGCATAGCAGAAGAGGCTGAAAGGGATGATGGAGGAAAACAGGGCCATCCCGCTGCTGCGCAGCCAGAAGGCCCAGGTCATGGGCAGGCCTTGGCGTTTCCATATCAGCATGGCGCAGAGGATGGCGGCGGCGATGGAGACCCGCAGGCTCACAATCGTCATCGGCGGCAGATCGTAGGTGGCCAATTTGATAAAGAGGAATGAAGGACTCCACATGCATGTCAAGGCCAGCATGAGAAAAAACTGCTTAGTGGTCGACATCTAAATCACATCACCTGAATAACATCATGTAAACTAAAAAAGAAGCTCTAATTATGACAGCATATCATTATTTTATCTATGTGAATTATTATACTAAGGCGGGACATAATCCGGTACAGTAGAGAAAATTTAGGAGGAAGGCAATTCACCACAGAGGCACCGAGACACAGAGAAGCAAGCAGCAATATAAAAACAGAGCCTTATTTCTCTTTTGCTGTGTTTATCCTGCTTATCCTACATCCTGTTTACTTTGCTGTTTTGCTTCTCTGTGTCTCGGTGCCTTTGTGGTGAATTACCTTCCTTTGCGCCTCTTGGCTGTTTGTTGGCGTTGCATCGATTTCACCGCCTATCAGCTAGCGACAATCCTCGCTAGTTATTGTTTGCGACGCTTTAGCCAATAGTCGCTGCCGTAATTGAAGGTAAGCTGCTCCCCTTTTTTGATGGGGCGGAGGGCGACAAAGACCTGCCGCAGCAGTCCGCGGTCAACCAGACACAAGGGTTCGATATTTGGTTTGTCGCTGTGGTTGATAAAGCGCGTCACATTGCCCTCATGCAGTGCATCTACAGCCATATACCACAGCGACCAAAAGCGTGTGGGGTAGTGCAGGCAGTAGGCGTTTTGGTCATGCTGGAGCCTAACCAGGCGGCGTACAAGGCCTGTATATTCGCCGATGAATGCCCCATAGGCGATGTCGGCTTCGGCAAACAGACCATATCCCATCTGCTCATCGATCCATTTGATGCTCACATCGGCAAGGGCGGCAGCCGCCAATGGCTGTTTATATCGCACTGTCCAGGCATAATTGTCTTTGGCCAGCCAAGCGCACCTAAGCACATAAGGGCAGTCGGCGATGGTCCGGCGCAGCATGGCATAGGAGGCGAAGGTAGGGTATGGACGATATGTCAGGTCAAAGATCTTTTCAAAATCTGCCAAGGGGACAGGATTGGGCTGCTGTTCGCTCTTGCGCTGCAGCATGATGGCGGCAGGCTCGCTGCCGCCGAGCAGCCGCTGGCAGGAGCGCTTTCCTAGCAGCTGGGATAGTTCTAAAGGGTTAAAGCCCAGCTTATCGCAAACAGTAAGATCAGCCTTTTGAGCAATGAGCCTTGCCAGCAAGGCTGCATCCCCAGCCATGACAGCGCCTTGCAGAGGGGTGAGATCGCGGCAGAAGAACATGCTTAGGTCCCTAGATTGGTGTGAACCATATCGACTAAGGTGTCGATCCATTTGGGCTGGTCGTTTAGACCGGGCACTAGATCCAGCTGCTCCCCGCCGGCATGTTTGAATTCGGCGGCATATTCAACACCGATCTCATAGATAGTCTCCAGACAATCGCAGACGAAGGCGGGACAAAAGACCAGCAGGCGCTTTTTGCCTTGGCGCGCCAGGGAAGCGATGACTTCGCCGGTATAGGGCTGCAGCCAAGGGTCTTTGCCGAGGCGCGATTGGAATGAAACGGAATATTGGGCGGCGGTAAGTTTCTGCGCTTCGGCCAAGGCCTGTGCCGTGGCGTAGCATTGGGCGGAATAGCAGGCTTGATTATTTTTGGAAAGCTTTTGACAGCAGTCTGTCATTTTAAGACAATGCTTATGGCTATTGGCTTTGACCAGCTGGCGTTGCGGCAGACCGTGGAAGCTGAACAGCACATGGTCATAGTTATCCAAGGGATAGGGCGCTGCCGACTGGCAGAAGGCCTGAATCATGCCCGGATGGGTGAAGTAATGATCGATGAGTGTCATTTTGGGAATCACCGGCCAGCGCGAAACCTCTTCCATTACCTTTTGGTGGACGGAGCCTGTGGTGGCCGAGGCGTATTGGGGAAAGAGCGGCAGCACCAGCAGGGATTTTACCCCTTTTAACTTAGCCAGCACGTGCGGGATGGAGGGATTTTGATAGCGCATGGCTAAAGCTACGCGATAGTTGCCTCCGAGACGTGATTGTAGAGCCTCTTCAAGGCGGTATCCATATACCTTGAGCGGCGACCCCTGGGGTGTCCAGATCTTCTGATAGAAGCTTGCCGACTGGCGATAGCGCAGTGGTACGATCAGGCCGCGCACCAGCAGTTGGCGCGATAGCCAGGAAGTGTCGATCACGCGTCCATCGGTCAAAAATTCAATCAAATAGCGATAGACATCGCGCGGCTGTGGCGAATCGGGCGTGCCCAAGTTTACTAATAGGATTCCGGTGGTATCTTGCATAGCTGGGCAGAATGCCAAATCAGCCTGCAATATTCAACCGAAAAACAGCGTTTGGGGTAGATATTCTGCAAGGCTCATAAAGTTAGGATAAATTAACAAGATCTTAACACAATTTCGCTTTTTATTAATTAATAAAGGTATTATGATTTAATGAAATTTTAACTAAAAATGATACACAAAAGGTTTAATATGGCAGCTATGCAAATCAGCCAACCACCCTTACAGCCAACTTATTTTCCAAGCACATTGGTAACATCTGCATCACCTGAAGGCAAGTGGCAAGGCAAAAAAGTGGTTGATGCTAAACGCCTACCCCTGCCGGAAGCCAAATGGCATCAAAAAGAGCGTGTCATGCGCATTGTCGGTGTGGCCATGATAGCCCTTGGATGCTTGGGGATGCTGGCCGGCGCCGGCCTGTTGGTGGCGGGCAGTCTTAGCATGCCGGCAGCAGGCATCGGTTTGGCGGCCGCGGCGGCTTTGGGCCTTTCGGCCTCCTTCGGTGCGCTGACAGCGGGCATAAAACTGTTAAAAAGAGAATATTGGCAAGACCCCGCTTTTGTGGATGCCATCGCGGAAAAGATCCAGGAATGGACATTTGATGAGATCATCCATAAATATGGCTGGGAGCGCACATCAAAGCAGCATTTCATTTCCAAAGAAAAGCTTACCGAAAAATTCCTGGATAAAATCGAGCGCGACTCACTTAACTATCTGGCGGTATGCCAAAGCTATGAACATGAGATCAGACAGTATCAGTTTATCGATTGGAAGTCTTTACATCCTTTGCTGATGAGAGAAATCGAGACTGGCAAAATGAACTTTGATGCTTTCAAAAACCGTTATGGAAATCAACCGCTCGTTGATGGCGTCATGGTAACTAATGACCCTTGGTATGTAGCGGAAACTCTAAAAGGTATTAAAGACAAAAGCTATGCTCAAATAAAAAGCGACTTCAAGCTGGAAATTGCCCGCGGTATTGTTTCTGAGGAGGTTATCACCAGGGAATTGCAGCGTCAATACAAGAGCCAGCCATCGGTCGAAGCTTTTATGCAGCAACAAGGTGGCTTAAGCGGCTTTTGGCAGATCATCAACGACGGAGTGATCGATCCTTGCTATTTCACCAAAGATCTCATGCAACAAACCAAAGGCGTCCCTGTTTCTACCATTGTCAAGACCTTTGGCTGGAACATATTTTCAACCGTCGGCATGCTTTCCGGACAGGATTTCAGTGCGCGCTTTTTGCGCGATGAGCAGCAAACGCCATTTTCACAGATTCTGCAAAAATTCGGCGGACAGGAAAAGGGATGGAATATCTTTGCTTTCGGTCTGATAAAGCCGGCTCAGCTCAAACAAAACGCCCTCAAGGAGATAAGAGATAATCAAATGACTTTCGAGCAGATCATCGCAAATTACTCCTGGAAAGCCTTTAGCATGAAAATTCTGCACGGAAATGATGCTGAGGTGCGCAAAGCTTTCATCGATCTGGCCGGCAAAACAAACTTTTGCACCCTTTGGGATACCTACAACGACTACATCGCGGCATACAATTTACTGCCCTCCCTATCCTTAGTATCCATCGCAGAGCTTGCCAAACGCAAGCACTACAATGACTACATTTTTTCAAATGAAATTCAGAGCCATCAGCAGATTTATGAAAATAGTGTCAAACACGCCCTTTTCCAAAAAAATCGGGACATCGAAAATTCGCAAAAGAACATCGACCAGCTCGATGTCTTCATCCAAAACGAACACAGGCGCTTTGATCCGCTCAAATACAATCTGGAAACTGAAATCCAGCGTTGCCGCAATCTGCTGCGCGATGTACGCGTGAAAATCAATCAGCAAAAAAAGACAACTGCAGCGGTGGAATTTGTGCCAGCCGGTGAAAGACAATTGCCGCAGGCGCCTCTATCAGCTGGCGAGAGCATACCGAAAGACATGCATGTGGCTGCAGGAGAACGAAAAGATACTGTTGTCCATTCGGCATCAACCACGCAGCCAGTCAGACCAAACCCAAGCGGCCATGTCGTCGTCGGGGAAAGAAAAGATGCCGTAATTATGCTCCAAGAACTACAGGCAGAAGAGCGACGTCTGCTGGCGGCGATTCCACTGATCGAACGCGATCTGGCGGCGGCCACCGAGTTTCATATGGGGGCTTTGGGCCATTTGCAGGATCAGCGTCAGGCCGCCAAAAACGAATTCCTGGAGGTTAAAAGGGCCGCGCAGGTTACATATCAGCGTGAGATCGATAACGCAAATCATTTGCGTGAGAATAATAAAATTACCTGCCAAGGTATTTTAAAGGCGAAAAACGCCACCATCGATGCCGAATTTGCCTACCATCACCAGAAGTTCCTGAGCGGGCTTTAATAAGCTTGCAGGCGGGCGGCGATACCGGAATGGCGCAGTGCCTGGCGGGTCAACATTTCGCGCAAAACGGGCTGTGCGGCCCAAAGCTCGATATGGCGCCTGGCGCGCGTGATGCCGGTATATAACGCCTCCCTGCCGAAACCCTCCGAGCCTTGCGGCAGGACCATGACGACATGGTCGAATTCGCTGCCCTGGCTTTTATGTACCGATACGCAATAGGCATATTCATATTTTGGCAACAACAGGGCAGCCAGCTGGCGCACGTGCTCGTGACCTTGCGCGCGCGCGGCAAAAAGGGCAAAATCGCGTGTGCTGTCATTGATGAATTTGACGAGCAGGCCCATTTCGCCGTTGAAGAGTCCCAGGCGCCGTTGGTTGGCAGCGATCATGATCGGCACAACCAGGCATTCGGCATGCTGAGCGCGGGACACCATGGCCTGGAAAAACAGCGCATTGAGGGCTTCTACGCCTAAGGGGCCGTGGCGCAGCGGCGTGAGCAGGCGGAAGCAGGCAAACTTTTTGAGCAGTGCCAAAGGGTCGTCGGGCAACCTGTCCACCAAGGGGAAATGCGGCAGGGCATATGCCAGCAGGCGCCGTTGCTGCTCCCTGGAGGCCGAGGCTTGGTTCAAAGGCACATAACGGATGCCGGCCGGAACGCCTTCTTGGGCAAACAACGCAAAAACCGCTGTCGCATCCCCCTGTTTGATTTTCTCGGCCAGGTCGATGATACCACCCAGTTCAGTTCTCAGGCATGTTTTGAGGGATGTGACGCGCTGGCTGGTTGTGGCCGTGGACTGTAAATGGATGACGAGATCGGCAAAAAGCGAGCCGGACTCTACCGGCGGCAGTTGATACCTGTCGCCCAGCATGATCAGGCGTGCGCCCGGTTTTAGGGCGGCCATGAGAGATCCCATCAGGCGGGCATCGATCATCGAACTCTCATCGACGAGTAGGACATCGGCCGTCAAGAGGGCAGCGTTTTTACGCTGCGGGTGGCGGCTGATGCCGAGCAGGGCATGCAGTGTTTGCGCCTGCAGGGCAGGAAAGCCTGCCACTCCCTGCATGGCGCGGCGGATGCTGCCTTCCAGCTGTGAGGCGGCTTTGCCGGTCGGAGCAGCCAGGGCAATATGGCAATGGCTGCGAGCTGCCGGCGGCATCCCTTCCCATAGGGCGCGCAGCAGGATGCCGGCGGTGTGAGTTTTGCCGGTGCCTGGACCGCCGGTGATAATGGTGAAGGGATGCCGGCAGCCCTGCAGCACAGCTGATGCCTGTTCAGGAAGCAGCTCCCCCTTGGCCTGCATTTCGCCGACCATATTCTGGACTTGCGGTATGTCGATGGATAGCTGGGGGGGAGTGTCGCCCAGCAGCGGCATGAGATGGTCGATGAATAGCGTTTCTAGCAGCCAGTAGCGCTGCAGATAATAGCGGTCTTGCTGCCGGCAGATCGGCACGGTCAATACGGGAGAGGCACTATCCATATCAGAAATTAATTTAAGGTCCAGCGCTTTTGCGCCGGCTATAATCATGTCTGTAATGGCTTTAAAAGGCAGCGCGGCTTCAGGAGGCAGATCATACTCGGCGGGCAGCCACACCTCTTCTGCCGCCGGCAAAAGATGTGTGGGAGCGATGGTTACACAAAGATGCCCTTGGCGGGCGGCCAACGAAAGATGGCAGATTAAAGCTGCACTGGCTTCATTGGCCTGGGAGGCGGACTGCAGGATCTTCTGCGCCAGGGCATAATCGACATAGCCCAAGCATTTGGCAGCCAGCATTTTTTCCAACAGGGGCCAGGCAGTTTTTTTGGGGGGAGCCGACTGCCAAGGGCTTGTGCCATATTTCTCGAGGAACAGACATTGTGCGTTGCCAAGCATGGAAACTCTCTAAAAAATTGCGGGATCGGTATCAATTGGTAGTTCTAAGGATATAAATATAAGTCAGTAGCGCACAAAAATCCATAGGAATTGCATGTTTTGCGCACCATAAGCACAAACGACTGACGGGCGTAGGGAAAAATGGGTAAGATCATGGTATACATTTTATTCTATAGGTTGACACCTATGGCGATATGCTTCCGCCTCTATCGAGGCTAACTAGACCTTCTGTGCTAGAATGCCGATTTGTTTCAAAGAGAACATTACAAATAGATCATTACTTCTCATATTTCAACCATCAATTACTAAGGCTTTTTGACGAATCATCATGGGCAGGTACTCACTTGTGCGATGAACCTTTTAAAAACACTTGCATTGAGATCTATTAATACCTTATCTACAATACATTTAAGGCATAGGCAGGAGAGTCGTATGAGTTTAGCAATGCACAATATTTCAGCCGTTGGACGCTCATTTCAAACTGGTCCTGTGGAATTGGCTGAAGAGCACAAAGGAGAAAAAATGCAAGGTCGCTGGGACGTAACCAAGGCGGCAGAAATCCCATCATTTGCCAATCTTTCATTTGAAGACAGGTTCAAGATAATATCTGAGGATCTTGCGAAATTGTTTAATAAATCGTGGGATAGAAAGGATGAAATCGGTAGAAAGTTGAAAAATAAAATCATCGATTTAAAGAACGATGCTGCTAAATCAGATGCCGCTTGTAATATAACTATGGTGGCGTTGACAGAAAAAAAATCAGAATTAACATCGCCTGAAAACGCGCAGAATAGCGATGCTACTGAGCATTGTGAATTAGACAAAAAATTAGCCCTGCCAGACAAAGCCGCGATCGGACTGCAGTATAAACATCAATTATTGACTAGAATGCAAGATGGGATTTTTGGCTCACTGGCTGCATCAAACAAATTAGCAGGACAAGCCGCCGACAGTCTTTCGGTGAAAGAAATCAGCCATATCATAGACAAAATTGCGCAAATTGAAATACCTGCCGTCAATGTAAGGATTCCCTTTTCTAGTCTTTTAATTGAAGAGATGCCCAATGCTATCTTTAAGGAGCTGGCCAGATTATTTTCCAATAGCACAGATCAACAGGAACCAAGATTTAAAACTGATTTTAAGGCACTTAAAGCGGATTTTAAAGTTTTGTATGAGTCTGATGATGACGAGGTTAAATTGGAAATCCTTGAAAGGTTTATAAAAGGGGGACTCTTTAAAATCTTTAATACCGCTAAAGGAAGATCCCAGGGGATCCTTATGATGATAGATTCATTAAACGTACAGCAGCAGTTAATAATGTATAGGAAAATGTATCGGCTGAAGGAAGAGGAATGGGGGGCCAGCTTTTCCAACCGGCATGTTAAAGACCAAATACCTGCTTTGGAACAAGCCGAGGGAACTTACGCTTCCAACCAGACAACGGGTAATCCGGATCGGACAACTTCGCCCTCGCCTGACTTTGGGCTGCAACCCTTGTCCGAAGCTGATGATGTGGTTGGGGGGGCAAGCCAGCCCTTTCCAGGGTGCAGGACCGGTGCCGGAATTGATATTCCACGTCAGCCTGTGGCCGATAACCCGTCCATGTCCGATTTCTTTCCGGTTAACACTATCAATCGCTGTCATATGCCTATCCGCTCGGAAGACTCAAAACGGCTTCGCTTCAATATGTTATCCCGCAAATGAGAGAATTACACAAAAGTCCATATGCATTTCTAGAATCATGCCTTGCCAAGCCATTTGGGTTGGCGGGCGAGGGCATATTGCGGCGGATAAGCCACAGCGGCACCCAACTGGTCGGCGGCATGCCAGCCCCACCTGGGGTCGTCTAGAAAGGCACGTGCCAGTGCTACGCAATCAGCCTTCTCCTCTGCGATGATGGCTTCGGCCTGGCCGGCCGTTCTGATCATGCCGACGGCGCGCGTCGTGATGCCGGCGCCTTGGCGGATGGCGGCGGCAAAGGGCACCTGGTAGCCTGGTCCGACCGGAATCTGTACGCGGTGGATGATTCCACCCGAGGAGGCACAGATGTAGTCTACGCCAAGCAGCTTCAATTGGCGGGCATAGATTATGGCTTCATCCAATGTAAATCCCCCTTCCAGCCAGTCGCTGGCGCTGAGGCGCAAGCCTAAAGCCATCTGAGGCGGTAGCACCTTTTTCACGGCCTGCACGACCTGTAGCGGAAAGCGCATACGGTTTTCCAGGCTGCCGCCGTATTGGTCCTTGCGCCGGTTGGCGATGGGGGATAGAAATGAATGTAACAGGTAGCCATGTGCCGAATGGATTTCGACCAGATCCAAGCCGATGCGGGCGCTGCGCTGGGCAGCTTGGGTAAAGGCCGCCATGATCTGCTGCATGCCTTGCTCATCCAGTGCGTCAGGCGTTGGCCACCCCTCATCAAATGGCAGCGGCGACGGCGCAACAGATGTCCAGGCGCCCTCCGCCTCAGTCAGCGGCTTGCCCCCTTCCCAGGGTCTTTTGGCAGAGGCTTTGCGGCCTGCATGGGCCAGCTGGATGCCGAAATGGGTGGCGGGGGCGAATTTTCTGGCAACGCCTAGCACATGCGCGAGCGCGTCTTCGTTAGCATCGGAGTAGAGGCCGAGACAGCCGGGCGTGATGCGGCCGCGCTCTTCGACGCCGGTGGCTTCGACCATCACCAGGGCAGCGCCTGAATAGCCGAGATTGGAGAGGTGCTGCAGATGCCAGTCGTTGGCAGAGCCCGCCTGCGCACTGTATTGGCACATGGGGGAGACCACCAGGCGGTTGGACAATGTTAGCGGGCCGATGGTTAAAGGACTAAAAAGTTTACTTGTCATGATGACTCCTTTTAAAACTTAGCTTGCCAGATGCCTGTGCCTGGGCCGATGCCGCGCATGAAGACGTAATAGACGCCTCCGAAGGCGGATTCAAAGGGGATATTGAAGATGGCAAGGTAGCGCCGCAGGGCCTCGACATAGAGTTTGGCCTGCAGGTCATACTGGTTGGCGCGCATGGCGACTTCAAGATGTGCTGTTTGGTAGTAGGCGTTGGTTGGACCTAGCCAGTTGGATTTCCAATCGAGCAGATAGTATTTGCCTTGATGTTCAAAGAACAGATCGATCACCCCTTTCAGGAAGCCGGGACGCAGGGGCACGTTTTCAAAATGCGTATCTTTCTGGCAGGCGAAGAGGAATTCGGTTTCGCGATACATGCTTTTGGCAGCGATATCGGCCAGGCAAAAGGGAGGAGTACTTCCCGGCAGTTCAGTCTGTAAAGACTGGCAGAGCAGCTTGGCCAGCACCTGCTCCCAAGCGGCAAAAGGGGTGTTTTGGAGGAGAGGGCGCAGCCAGGGCAGCAGGGCGCCGGCATTAGGCATTTCCTTTACGGAGCCAAGCGGCAGCAGTTCCAGCAGGCGGTGCAATAGCACTCCTGTTTCATTGCTGGAAGGCAGGGTATGTTCGGTCTTTAGTTCGACGCCAAAATCATGCGGCACAGCCAGTGTCTCAGCATTTTCAAAGCTGAAGCCACCTTTGGCATGTGCCAGCGAGGTGAACGACTGCATCACGCATGTCGACGACGGCATCAGCACTGTTGGCGGCGGGAGTAATACCGGTGGCTGGGCGGCCGGCAGGGGGGGTACTGTCGCCGAATCTTCAGTCAATACCGTCAGCTGCATGACAGCGGAATTGCGATTGACAAACTCTCTTAAGACAAAGCCGTCGTTGCCTTGCAGCCGCCCGTATATGGCCGCATAGTCGGCCTTTGGCTGGTTGAGGCGGGCCAAGAATAGATCCATCGGCGAGGCGCTGCCGAAGGGGACGGCAGTGTCGCTTGGCGCCATGACGACAGGGATATAGAGACGGTATTTGGCGCGTGTCAGGGCGACATATAACTGGCGCATCTTTTCGGCATCAATTTCCTGACAGTGGCGTTGGTGATGGGCATCGTTTGGGATAGCCGCCGCCAGATATTGGCGATCGTCCTCTTCAATTAGGATCAGTTTCTTATCAGATACTTTGCGGTTGATTAGGCCGAGGGCGAAGACCACATCGAATTCCAGGCCTTTGCTGATATGTGTCGTCAGTACGGATACCCCCTCTTCATCGGCATCCAGATAGGTCTTGATGCTTTCATCACCCTGTTCGGCCAGCATGGGGAGTTCATCCAAAAATGCGAGTATAGCTTCGGGGGAGCAATTGCGTTTGGCCTGTTCGCCGATGATCAGGTCGGCGACATCCTGACATTGGCAATAAAATTCGTATCCGTCGGTTTGTCTGAGCAGGCGCTCAGCCACAGTTTGTGCGGCGACATTTTCAGTAGTCTTATTTGCATGCCACGTGCTTTGCATTAGCTGCAGATAGAAATGGCCGATCCCATGCTGCAGCAGGATTTGGCGCAAGTGTTCACATTGGCGCATGATGGCGGTAAGCCCTGCCTCATCATTCAAGGCCACAAGGTCGGCGTGCGTCAGGCCAATTATCCGTCCGCCGAGGGCTACCTTTAGAGGACTGCTCTGCCGATAATGCAGGATGCCGCTTAGGACCTCGCGCATGGCTTCGACAGCCGGCGAGACGGATAGGTCATCGCCCTTCTGATTTTTTACCGGAATATGGCAGCTTTTGAGGAAGCGCCCCAACCGCTCAGCCTGATAGCGGTCGGCGACCAGGATGGCGCATTGGCTGAATTTCAAGCCATCCTGAGTGTTGAGACGCAGGATCTCTTTGGCCATGGCCGGAAAGAAGTATGACTCCTCATAGTCTTTGTAAGAGCTTTTGGCTTTACCCTCTCCCTGTACTAGCCAGAAATGCAGGCAGGCATCGCTGCCGGCCAGGCGCTTATGCCCTTCTTTGCCGGCTTTGACATTGCGATAGGGCAACGCACCGGCAATTTTAGGCAATGGAAATAGGCTGTCGACGGCTGAAAACAGGATGTTAAGGGCCTCGATCAGCTTGGGCTGCGAGCGGAAATTGGTGTCGAGGGTGGCAAGCGCCCCATCGCCGAGGCGCGCCTGCGCCGCCAGATAAGTGTAGATGTCGGCCTGGCGGAAGGCGTAGATGGACTGTTTAGGATCTCCTACCAGATAGAGATAACCCTGCCACGGCGTATTGACGGAAGCAAAGAGGGTGGCAAAGATATCCCATTGCATGGGATCGGTATCCTGGAATTCATCGACGATGGCGGCGGCATAAGCTTTGCGCACGCGTGCGGCAAAGACGGGATGCTTAATGGCCTGTTGCATTTGCAGCAGCAGGTCGGTGAAGCCAAGCAGTTCCTCTTCAGTCTGATAGCGGCGTACGAACTTTTGGCAGTCGCTGGCCAGGCGGGCAAAAAGCGCCTGTTCATCACCGGCCTGCTGCAAGATGGTGCCGAGGGCCTCTTTAACGATCTGATTGAAAAAAGGGTAATGCAGAGACTTGGCTTCAAGTGGCATGTGCTTGGCTTTAAGCTGGCTTGGATCAAGCGCTTCGATCAAGTACAAGCCGTCTGTGATCAGGCCGTCCAGATCGCTTAGCTGCCACTGTTCTTTATCAAATAGGGCGGCAAAGCGCTGTACCTTGTGCAGGATTTCCGGATGCAGCTGCTTTTTAATGTTGCACAAATCCTTGTAGGCGGGTACCTGGGTGTGGAAGTCTGCCACGATCTTTTCTGAGTGGAAGTCATGGCTTTGCTTAAGGTGCTGCATGGCCAGCTGAAACTTCGGCACAAGCTCTGCCAGGGAAGGACCGGGCAGCACTTCGATGCCTCTATTGACGACATCCAAAAGATCATCCTGCAGCTTGTCGATCTGTTGTTTGGCACGCCTAAGGATAATCTTGAGCTGTGCCGCCGAGTAGGCGTCGGCGACAAGTTCGGTGCGCAGGAAATCTCGCACCACCTGCAACAGCCTGCCGCCGATCTGAGGCTGTTCTTCCCGGCAGCCGGATTCCAGGCTGATGCCGCCTTCCATGGCATAGCTGCTGAGCATGCGCCAGCAGAAGCCGTGGATGGTGAAGATCTGGGCTTGGTCGAAGGAAAATAGCGCCTGTTCGACCAGCCTTTTAGCCTGCACGACGGCAGTCTCACCCTGTTCAAGATATCCCATTAGATAGTCCGGACAGCTTCCTGCTGCCGGCTCACCGTTGAGGTAATGCCGGAAGATGGCCAGCGCTTTTTCCAGGTTGGCGCGGATGCGCTGCTTGAGATCGCGCGTTGAGGCTTTGGTGAAGGTAACCACCAGGATTTGTTCCAGCGACAGCGGGGCTTGGCCTGCATGGCTTTCGATCAATAGGCGCACAACGACATTTTCAATGGCGAAGGTTTTGCCGGTGCCGGCCGAGGCTTCTAGCAGGGCATGGCGGTGCACGGGCTGCTGCCTGTCGAGGACATTAAATGGCGCGATGGCCACGCCGCCGATCGCTGCATCAAGCATCGATATCTCCAGTCTTTTGATCTCCGGTCTTTTGATCTCCGGTCTTTGTCAGTTTTTTCGGATACCAGGCCTTATGCATATCGACAAAGAGTGTTTTGGCCATGGCCTGCCACTCGGGCATGGCGGCATCGACGTCTGCCTTAGGCGAGCTGCGCCTAAGCCATTTGAGGCATGCATCATAAACCGTGACGAATTCGTCAGTTTCGGGAGTTTGAAACACTTTGCGCACTGTATCGAAAGAGCCGGCCAGCATGGGTGTGACACATTCAGGCATTAATGGGGAGGGGCTCTTTAAGCCTTTGAAATAGTAGGCCAGGAAATGGGATAGCAGTACTTTTGGCTGATCTAATGGCGCCGTTTTGGCGCTGCCCTTTTTGCCTTTGGCAAACAATAGGCTCTCGGCTATGGGCAGGGCATGGGTTTGGATTAGGCAGCAAAAGGCCAGCCACAAGGGCCAGAGTTTAATGACTTCTTTGACATCATCTTCGGCGAGGGCTATTAATCCCTGTGCCGACACCATATCCAGACGGCCGACGATGTGCACGCGGCCAACAGCCGGCACATCGACGCATAGAGGAGGCAGCTGCCATCCCTTTTCGGTGGATTTGGCGGCAGCATGGCGCGCGTTGAATTCAATGGCAAAGAGCTGCGTGGTGTCGACGCCAAGGGCTGCCAGGTTGTCCCTTAAACTTTCGATCTCGCCGGATAGGCGGGCTGATTCCAGCCCCCTAAATGGACCGCTGGGCAGCTGTCCGTTTTTGGAGGCGCGCTTTAGCAAAGCATTGGTTGGCGCCAGCACAGCATCCTTCAAGAGGATGGAGGCATTGAGGCGGGAGAGGAGCATCTCCTCTTCAATTTTTATCCGACGATCGTCCTGCCTTTCGAAATAGATATCCAAGTTTTTATTGAAATAGGCTTTCAGCGGATTTTTGGCAAAGGCTACCAGCTCGGCCAGCTCTACGACGATGTCATTGCCGGCCGTCTGCATCTCGGCGGATTGGTTATCAACCACATGGGGAATACAAGCATCTAAGAAGCTGTGGGGAGCGTTCTTTTGCGGCTGATAGCGCGCCAGGCTGGCGAGATAGTTAATTGAGGAGTAGCTTTTAAAGGGGGTGGCGGCAGCGAAATAGCTTTTATCGCAAGCCGACAGCGGATGCTTGCGATAGCAAGCATGGCTAAGGATGCCTGATGGCAGGCAATAGGCTTTATCGATATAGCTCAAAAGCTCCGTCAGCAGCAGTGATGGCAGCTCCTCCTGTGGATTGCCCGGCTGTTGCGACACATAGGTGGCAATAAAATAGCGGCGGGCCGAAAGCAGCGCCTCCAGAAACAGATAGCGGTCGAAATCGGTTTGGGTGGGATAATAATCCCCCAGCGGATGGGCGGACAATAGATTCAATGACAGCGTTTGATCGTGGCGCGGAAACTGGCCATCCCCCATGCCCATCAGCATGATGACTTTGGCCGGCACGGCGCGCATGGGCAGGAGGGAGCAAAAGCGCACCGCCTGCAAATTGGATTCCCGGTAGGCCATCGTTTCGGTCTGCAAGCACTGCTCCAGTTGGCGGCGGATGGAATGGAAGGCAAACAGCCGTCCATGCAGCCTGATGTCAGCCTGGCGGATGGCCGCAAGCTGCTCCATCAATAGCTGATAGCCTTCGGCTCCATCGCCAGTGGTGTCGAGATAGGCTTCGCATAGGCATTGCAGGTAGGCCGACCAATCGCTTAAAGACAGCTTGGTATCATCCATGAGGGGCTTCAAATCTGCCAATAGCGACCGCAGCAGCTGCAGCAAGCTGCCCAAAAACTCCCCTTGATTGGTGTCGATGAGTTCCAAAGGCGAAAACGGCATCTCATCATCCACCGCCTGCAGCTTTGCAGACATCGCCAGCCCGTCGAGCAGGCGGCCGAGTCCATGCTCCCAGGTGCCATGTCCGCTCTCTTCGACCATCTCCTTATCGCAATGGTCGCGTCTTAGCAGTTCATTGCGATGGGACGAGTCTTTACCCCAGTAGATACCGCCATTTTTGACCCACGCATGGATAAGCTGCATCTCATCGGCTTTGATCTGGTGGCGCAACTGGAAGGCTGGATAGGCAAACAGCTGCAGCAGCGAAAGGCTGTCCCAGCGACCGAGCGGCAGGCGCAGCAGATGCAGGAAAGCCTGGAGGAAGGGCTGGTGGGCAGGGATTTGCAGGTCCATCAGCTGGGCAGTCAGGTGGCTTTCGGGCGCTTCAAAAACCGTGCGGATAAAGGGGTGGTAGGAGGCCAGGTCGGGGACCATGACGACGATCTCGCCCGGCAGGATGGGCGCTGCGTCTTGGCTGTGCTTGTCGATAATGTGCATGATGGCATCATAGACGACCTGCACTTCGCGCATGGGTTTTGGTGCGGCATGGATTTGGATGGTGCCGTCATAAGCTGCAAAAGGGATCTTATCGGAGTCTGAGGGATTTCTTAGCAAAGCGATATCGGCCTGCAGCGCTTCCAGCAGGGTGAGGGTGGAGGCGTTTTTTTGGATTTCGATCTCAGGAGTCAATAATTCGCTATAAGACGGATATGCCAGCACGGCAGCGGGCAAGGCGTATCTCTCGGCATGCAGGGGCTGGCCGGCTTCCAGTTGGCTGGCCATTTCGCGACCAAGGCGGCCGAAATTTGCCAGCAAGGGGTTGGTATCGCGCAGGTAGTCTTCGAGCAGATCCTGTTGCGTGATAGAAGCCTGTTTGTACTGCCAATATTTTTTAAGGCGCAGACTTTCCTTATCGGAAAGCAGGTCGCTCCAGAATTTCTGGCAGGGAGACAGCACATAGTAATGTACGGGTATGTGTTTGGCGATTTGCAGCAAGAAGCGGTGATAAAGAGGGGATAGATAGCTTAAGCCGAACACATGCACCTGTAAATCCGCCGGATCAAGATCTGTGTCTATGTCACACGCTTGCAATTTGCGGTAGGGGTAGTTCCATTTCTGAAAGAGGACCTCCATCTTTTCCCACAGCAGCGGCTGCCAGTCTGCTGGCCCTGCATTTTCAACCCATGCGGCAAGCATCTGGCCGCCATAGCGGCCGTAGTCCGTAAATAATTTGGAGAGTGCCCCGGCCAAAGCCCCGGCCCGTTTGGCGCTGCGCCTAGTGGGATGACATTGTTCATGTGTCAAGGCACCCAGATATTGCAGCAGCGGGCGCCAGCTAGTCTGTGCTTGCAGGGGCAGATTTTCAAAGGTGGCGGCGATTTCGTCGATGGTGCTTTCCAATGCCAGGGTCAGTTCAAGTGGTGTAGGCTCGTAAGTATCGGCATCTGCATCTTGTTTTTTTACCAGCCAAGTATACAGCCGCTTGAGGGTTGGTTCGACAAAGCCGATGTCGATGCCGGCGGCAATGCCGAGCTGCTCATCTTGTGCCATTTGCAGCATGAGCCATGATTTCATGGCAGCACTAGGGACGATAACGATGCGTTTAGCTAGCGGGTGGGAAGTGGCAAAGAGCTGTTCCTTGAAATCCAGGAAAAGCCTTTCGGCTTGATTGCTAAAGAAAATTTTAAAAAGATCCATGCTTCTTTCTGCCAAAATGAGAGGATGCAGGTTATTTTTACGCTTATCTATTATATAAGCAACTAGAAATTAATCGGTTGATAGGAAGTAAAAGAATATAAAAGTTATAAAATTTTTATTAATAGCCACCCAAAAAAAGCTTGAGTGTAATCTTTTTTCCCTACATACTAAGGATCTAGGCATAATAACTAATATAGCCTAGGCAAACTGCGCTTGCCGATCTCATGATATTGCGAACTGCGGGATTTTGACAACCTCATCGGGCGTTACAATTTGTTTGCGTATACCGGATCGGAATCTAGATCCCGGTATGTAATAATAATGAATGCAAACCAATAAAGAAACAACCAAATGGCTTCATTTCTCGGTCCGCGCGTGTCATCATTTACTTTTCTCAACGCCACCCAATTCCTGGCCGCCCTCAACGATAATATCTATAAGCTGCTGATTATCTATTTTTTCATTCAAGTCGAAGGCATCGAAAATAGTCACCGCATTCTTGCCACCACCGGCGCCATCTTCGTGCTGCCTTTCCTGCTTTTTTCAGCTTCATCCGGCCTATTGGCCGACAGATTCAGCAAGCGCAACATCATCGTGTTGACCAAGGTATTGGAATTCCTGACGCTGACATTGGGTGTTTTGGCCTTTTATTATGAGAGCAAAATCGGCGCCTATAGCGTGCTGTTTCTGATGGCCACCTTAAGTGCCATTTTCGGACCGTCGAAATACAGCATCTTGCCGGAATTGGTCGCCAGCGAAAAAATCACCAAAGCCAATGGCTTGATGACATCCTTTACTTTTCTGGCCATTATTTTAGGGACCTTTACGGCCTCATTTCTTTTGGATATCACACAGCGCAACTTCATCTTTGCGGCTTTATGCACCACCTTTTTAGCCTTCATCGCCATGGTGGCCAGTTTCTGTATCGAATACACGCCGCCCTCGGGCTCATCGAAACAATTCAATATCTTCTTCTTAGGCGAAATTTTTGCCACTTTGAAGCATGTGGCCACCTACCCTTCGCTGCTCACCGCCGTCTTCGGTTCGGCTTTCTTCCTTTTCCTGGGATCTTTTGGACAGCTTAATATGATCCCCTTTGCCGTGCAATCGCTGCATTTGAGCGATGTGCAGGGAGGGTATCTGTTCCTGCTGATGGCGCTTGGCATTGGGACGGGATCCATTGTATCGGGCAAGATTTCCGGCAACACCATCGAGCTCGGCTTGGTGCCTTTGGCGAGCTTGGGAGTGGCCATCTGCTGTTATTTTATGGACTTCTTTTCAAACAGCTTGAGTGCTGTCATCCCATTGGTCACGCTGCTTGGCTTATTTGGCGGCATCTACCAAATTCCGCTCGATTCATACATCCAAGTGTCGAGCCCGCACACCTCGCGCGGACAGATCGTAGCCGCCACCAACTTTTTAAGTTTCTTCGGTGTGCTGTGCGCCTCCGGCCTGGTATATTTGATTACGGAAGTTTTCGGCTTTAACGCGGATAAAGGCTTTACCATTGTAGGTACCATCACCTTAGTAGTGACGGTAGCCATCGGTTTTCAATATTTCGACTATCTGACGCGCTATTTGGCGATGCTATTATGCAAGCTGCATTTTAAAACTGCTATCACGGGCCTTGAGCATATTCCCGATAGCCCGTCAATCTATGTATGCACGCATACGGCCTGGAACGACACGTTACTCATTCTGGGTGCTCAGCGGCGGCGCATGCGCTTTTTTATCGAACAGGAGCAGGACCACCAGCATGCCTGGATGGTACGCCTCTATCGCATGCTGCGCGTTATCCTGATCCCGGCTATCGAGCCGCTGGAAAATAACCTTGTCTGTTTGTCATTACTTAAGAAGACGTTAAACAAAGGGATTTCAGTGTGCATCTTTGTCGATAACGAAGACCTCATTGGCTCGATCGAAAAGCTCAATCAGTCCTATTCATTCCAAGAGATCCGTGATGAGACAGGCGCTGCCATCATCCCTGTCTGTATTGAAAAAGGGGAAAAGAAGCCCGACCGCTCGATGCTGCTCACGCGCATGCTGAAGAAATTCCGCGTGCCGGCAGCCATTTCATTTGGCTAAACAAGACTCAACCCATATTAGATAGCACACACTATAAGGTATATATATACCAGCATCTAGTTGTGCTCAAGTCTGTGGTTGATAGAGATCAAATCTCAGAAAAACGCATAGTATATGTTTTGGCTGAATGGCTTGAGCTCAGGCGTGCGATTGGCGATTGGAAAGGATTCGGGCTTTCCAATGCCTTTAGGACTTTCAAATCACAAATCACCAGCAAGACCCCAAACTTCCGAGTCCATTCCCGCCAAACGTGATTGAGAAGTCGTCTCTGCGGCACACCAAACGCGCTGTGCGGGCCTTAAATTATTTATGGGAGGGTTCGTTTGAGATATGATGGTGGGAGAGGGCGGGGTTGAGTTTTACGCCATACATCTCCCAAGGGACATAGGCGACCCATTCATTTTGGTCCAGGGCCTGCAGTTCATTGCCTTCTTCATTGACGGAGGCTAGCTGTAGAGTGTTGCTGACGGGATCTGAAAAGCAGGCAAAATATATATGGCGCGCTCCCTGGTCGATCCAATTGGTGTCGGCGATGCGTACGATCGTCTGCTGCAATATTTTGGCGGCGGATTGACTGATGACATTCTGCAGATAGATATTTGTCAGCGTGGTGGAGCAGGCTGAGCGTACTTCAGGGTTCGACTTTGATTTAAAACTAAGTACCAGATCCAGTAATTGATTGCTGAAAGCATGTACGGAGTCTTCAGAAGGGGTGAAAGAGAGAGCTGCGGCTTTGAAGGCTTGGCAGAGTTCGGCCGGCAGCAACAGTTTGGCGCTTTCGTTAATGAATATTTCTTTTTGTTCGGATGACAGCGGCAGGTTGGCGATAGTTTTTCCTGGGGCGAGCAGGAACTGTTGGATCCATGCCTGGGCGGACAGATGGCTTTTAAGTGCATCGCAGAGGGAAGGGTCTGCCGGGGTAAGGGTAAAGGCATGCTGCGGGGTAGCGGCCAGATAGCGCTGGCTGATCGGGACATTTTTTGATTCTTGATTTGAGGCGGTATGGTTGCGTGCGAAATCGATAAAAGCTGCCAGCAGCTGCTCGGCATTTTTAGGGCGCACGATTTCCGGGGATTCGAGGATTAGTCCGGTGGCCTTATTATAGACCGGTGCAATAACATCGCCGGTGGCATCTTGGAAGGGCAGGTGTTCAAGCTGTTTCCAATTGGCCAGGGGATCGATGAGGTCTTTATTTGCGGAATGATAGTTGCGGATAACATTTTTGAGGAAGCTTGCATAGTCGCTATCGCTGTGGTTGATGAAATCGCGGATTTTTTTGATCACCTGCTGATATTTTGGCCGCTCGCCGGGAGGGGCGATTCTATCAAAAATTTCGCGGGTGACTTTCAGACGGTTAAGTATGAAAGAGCGGAATTCGTCAGGGGTTTGAATCCGCTTGGCGGAGGCTGAACGCGAGGCGTGGGAAAGTTCATGCAAGATGAAAGCCCCGGATGTTTTTGAATGGCCATCGCCGTTATCAGGTACTTTAAAGGGGGTAAGTTCATCGTAGCGCAGCTGGATACCGGCATCGAGGACTTTATAAAAAACCTTTTGGATTTTTTTGGCTTCGTTAGTCAATCCGGTGAATAGATGGTTGGGCCATTGGCTATCTAAGGTTAGGGTGACGCAATGGCGGATTTTCTGTCTGATATGGCTATCGTTTTTCGATTCTGCCATGGCGGCCAGGCAGCTTTCCCAGGCGCGCAGCAGAGGGGGGTTGGTTTCCGAGCTGTAGGTGAAAAGGGCTAGCTTCCGCAGGTCGGTGATTTGCTGGGCATTCAACGAGTTGTCGTGGTCATTGGTTTCGATCAGGCTGTCGATAAGCTCTTCGACGGTAACTTTGATGAAGGCGGTAGGTTCTTTCTGCAGGCAGAAGCGCTTGGCCAGGACATCGAGGAAAGTTTTATTAATTTCAGCGGCCGGGATGCCGATCTGCCGGCAGGCAGCAAAGAGGCCGGGAGCCGCCCATATGTAACCTTTGGCAGGTTGAATTTTACCCTTCCTATCGATTTCGATGAGGCTTTGCATGCTGCTATCGGCGATATCGAGTACGGGGAAGAAATCCACCTGATCCGTGCTGCTGGGCCTGGATAGCTTGCCATTTTCGAGGATATGGATGAAATCAGCCAGCACCTTACTTTTCATCGCTCCCATCATCCAGATGGATACGCATGAGGCAAAGCAGCTGCCGACATCACCCTGGCGCATGTCAGAAAGCATGGCGGCCAGTGCTGCGATTTTGGCATGCTGTTTTGTTGGAAGGACGTTGTGTGGCAGTTTGAGGGAGACTCTGATGATGTCGTTTGAAGCTACATTCGGGTTGACAGGTTTGAAATCTCTATTCAATTGTTGCTGGATTTCCGGATTGTTTTTTATGATATCGAGGGTATGGATGAGCTCTTTCTCATGTTGATGCAGACCTTCATGCATGTGGAAGAAGCGCTTTTCTATGATATCGATAAGGCCCAAATTCATTATGCCGGCCGATGTTACTAGCATGGAGGCAATGACGATCGGTTTGTATACATTTTCTGCCACTGCACCGTCTTGCAGCGGGGCTTGGGAATGCCGGACTTGATGTTTTTTGACCCGGTTTAAATTAATTTGCAGGGCTTTTTCAAAGGCTGTTTGCACGGCCACAAGCGAACTGTCTGGATCATATATATTAAGCAGCTGGCTCGTTCCGATGAGATCATGGTCGGCAAGGAAGATGATTTGTGCGATCTGAGTCTTTACGCCATCGAAGGCGGAGTGGTCGATGCTGTCTTTGGGGAGTGTGAGGTGGCTTTGGATTTTTGAAAATAAGGAGCAGCAAAATTGCAGGATGGAGGCTTTATGAGGGTCTGGACTGTCGAAAAGTTTTTGCAGGATGTTTTTCTCGGCATCGAAGATGGAGAATGATGAAGCAGCATTGTCAGCTTTGCGTTGGAGCTGTTGCAGCCAGAATTGATGCAGGGAGGTAATGGTATTGTGATAAATGGCAGGTGGCGAGGATGTTTGTGCCACGGCCGTTGTCTCCTTATGCTGGGTATTGAAATTTGGAGAATCTCTTTCAAGATCGAACACATCAATACCTTCTGTTAAAATTTCAAGTGGAGACATTGAACCTAGCCGCGGCAGTTGCTCCTGGAAAATGCGCCCAATCTTTTTGGTTGCAACGGTTTGCGAAAATGAGGCCCTCACCGCTTTGGTGCTGCCTCTGACTTTTGCAAGTCGTTGCAGCCAGAAAGCTTGCACACCTTTTCACATGTGCAACTGCTGCTTCTAGGTTAAACGCAAAGGCGCAAAGACACAAAGAGAACAAAAACTTAGTTAGTGGCCTGCTGTTGCATCTTTGCGCCTTTGCGTTTAATATTTGACGTGCTAAAGCACGTAATAAACTATTCTTGTTTTATGTGTGCGTGGTTGTTTTGTTTGTAACTAATCCCTGTTAATCAGGATGTAGCTGTTTACTAAATTTTAAGTCAATTTAATTATTGATATCGGGTTTTGCTAATCTTTCGCAGGGCGCCTTTCGATCAAAATTCCAAAAATTAAAGAGATGCTGGTATAGATAAGTTTCGGCCAGGAAGCCGCTATTTTGGGGGATATGATGGGGAATTTTGATCAGAACGACAGTCCGCCGGGACGCAGCGGGTTAGGCGGGCGCATTATCGGCGCGGTTTTCATCGCGTTGATGGGCTGGGTGATGTATATGAACCAGGTGGAAGAGAATCCGGTCACTGGACAGCGGCAGCATGTGGCGATTACGCCTGATCAGGAGATCCGCTTAGGATTGGAGTCAGCTCCTGCGATGACACGTGAAATGGGCGGCGAGCTATCATCGCGGGATCCGCGCACGGTTGAGGTCAAACGCCTTGGAGAATCCATTGTGAGCAAAAGCGATGCAAAAAAGAGTCCTTGGAAATTTCAGTTTCACCTGCTGGCCGATACGAAAACGATCAATGCCTTCGCCTTGCCGGGCGGGCAGGTATTCATTACGATGGGACTGTTGGACAAGCTGCAAACTGAAGCCCAGCTGGCCGGTGTGTTAAGTCATGAGATGGGACATGTGATCCAACGACATACCGCGCAGCAAATGGCCAAAAGCCAGCTGGGGCAGGTATTTGTGGTGGCCGTGGGCGCGGCGGCAAGGGATCCCAACCGTCCGATGAACAGTTTTGATCCTACCATCATCGCGTCCGTCGTTAATCATATGTTCCAATTGCGTTATAGCCGGCAGGATGAATCTGAGGCCGATACTTGGGGTCTTAGGCTGATGTCGCAAGCCGGCTATGATCCCAAGGCGATGGTTGAAGTGATGGAAATACTGAAGGCGTCGGGCGGCAGCGGGCGCGGTCCGGATTTTTTTCAGACCCATCCGAATCCCGATCTTCGCATAGAGCAGATCAAGGTCTATTTGAAAGAGCATCCGCCAGGTGCTGAGCTTATCGAGGGCGGAAAGTTAAAAGACGGCTTTAAGGCGGGCTCTTGAGCTTGAAACGATGGCTTTAGTTGTATTATTGTACCTGCATAATAGGCTGTTTCTTTGCGTTGAATCGGATGCACAGGCTAACAAGAAAGCATAATGATACAAATGTCAGCTTTTGGATAGGAAGTGGGTGCGGCGGTAGAATTCGGTCATCTGCAGTTGCATGGCGGCGGTGGGGACGAATGCGCGCTGGCAATTGGGGAGGCTGCTTAAGAACTGCTGGCCGTAGCGCTTTGTTGTCAGGCGGTTGTCGAGGCAGACGATGCAGCCGCGGTCGCGCTTGTTGCGGATAAGGCGGCCGAAGCCCTGTTTGAATTTGACGATGGCTTGCGGGAGGGAATACTCCATGAAGGGATCGCCGCCGCGGGCGGTGATGGCTTCGGAGCGGGCTTGGATGAGGGGGTCGCTGGGGACTTTGAAGGGCAGCTTTACGATGATGACGCAGCGCAGGGCATCGCCGACGACATCGACGCCTTCCCAAAACGAGTCGGTGCCGAAGAGGACGGAGCGGTCAGTGGCTTTGAATTTATTGAGCAGGGACTGGCGGTCGTCATCACCTTGTTTTAAGGGGTTGAAGCGCTGTTCCCTTAAGCGTTTTTCCAGGATTTCATAGCACGTTTTGAGCATGGTGTAGGAGGTGAATAGGACAAAGGCGTTGCCGCGGCTGGCTTGGAGGGTAAGCCAGATTTTTTCCGAGGCGGCCTGGATGAAGGAAGGGTCGCTTGGGCTTGGCAGGTCGGAAGGAATGCCCAGGAGGGCTTGCTGCGAGAAATCAAAAGGCGAGTCGTAGGCATGTTCTTTGATCGTGCGATGGCTCAGGTGCTGGGGAGTGAGGCCGAGGCGGCTGCGGATGAAGCGGAAGTGCTTATCGGTCGTCATGGTGGCGCTGCAGAGGATGATGGTGGAGAATTTGCTGAAGAGATATTCTGCCAATGTTTTAGAGATGTCCAGTTCAGCATCGACCAGCGTGGTATTGATCATGGTTTTAAGGGCCTGGACTTCGATCCAGCGCACTTTCGAATTTGGAGGCAGTTCGGCGAAGAAGAGTTCTACGATGGCCGAGCTGCTGTTGAGACGCAGGGTGAGGGCTTCGATTTCGAAGAGGATGGTTTTGATCTGCTCGTCGAGAGATGGGTTGTTGAGTTTTTTTATATCCTGCGGCAGGGCGGAGAGGGCCTGGGCATAGCGGCGCATGGAGCTGCTGAATTCTTTGGCTAACGGGGCGATCTTTTCTTTCCAATGGGCATGGGCGTGGTGGTGGGGCAGGATGCGCAGTTTGCTTTCGCCATGTATTTGGTCTTCGGTTTTTTGATGGCCCTGCATGTGATGCACAAATTCAAAGAAGGCGCCGAAAGTCTCGTGGGCCTGCTGCAGCAGATCGCGCCGCATGCCTGGCAGGTCTATGGTGAGGCGGTTGTGGATGGAGCTTACCTGCTGGGAGAGATCGTTGCGATAGTGGCTGAGGAGTTTTTCCTTGAGCAGCGGCAGCTTGCCCTGGATTTTCGTGCCTTTTTCGGCCGTCAGGCGGGCCATGAGCCGTATGATATCCATCTGGCTGATGCGGGAGGCGAAATAGTCGGTGGCGATATCTTCGATGTTGTGAGCTTCGTCCAGGATGATGCGGCTGTAGCTTGGCAGGATGGCGGGGTCTTTGAAGTTGTCGCTTTCGGCCCGGCGGACGAGGTCGGCAAAAAGCAGGTGGTGGTTGACGATGAGGATTTGGGCTTCGCTGGCCTGGCGGCGGGCTTTGAAGAAGAAGCATTGCTGAAAGTGAGGGCAGCTGTTGCGGTTGCAGGTGTCGCTTTCGGCGGCGACTTTTTCCCACAGGGCGGGGGAAGGGGCGAAGGCGAGGGCGGATCTGGAACCGTCGTGATGGCCTTCTTTCCAGGCGTCGATTTTCTGCATTTCTTCGGCTTCCTGTTGGGGGAGGAGAAGAAATTCCTGTTGGGCTTCGTCGAATTTACGCAGGCACAGGTAGTTGTGCATGCCTTTTACCAACACCGTTTTGATATCGAGCTTGAGGGCTTTTTCGATGACGGGGATGTCTTTGTTGAGCAGCTGTTCCTGCAAGTTGATGGTGTTGGTGGAGATGACGGTGCGTTCTTTGGTCTGCGCGGCCCAGAGCATGGCAGGGATGAGGTAGGCCAGGCTTTTGCCGGTGCCGGTGCCGGCTTCTATCAGTGAGATGTGGCTGTTGTTATAGGCGTCGAGGACATTGCGCATCATCATTTTCTGTTCATGACGCGCTTCGAAGCCTTTTAGGACGGTTGAAAGTGGGCCTTCGGTATTTAAAACGGCGAGGGCGTCCTCGACAATCAGCTTGTCTTTAGTGCCCTCTGCTAGGTGTAAAGCCATCTGCTGTTTACTCGGATTCTAGCAGATCGAGAAAGGCTTTGAGCTGTTTGGAACGCGTCGGGTGGCGCATTTTCCGTAAGGCTTTGGCTTCGATTTGGCGGATGCGTTCGCGGGTGACATTGAATTCGATGCCGACTTCTTCCAGAGTTTTGGGTTTGCCGTCGAGCAGACCGAAACGCTCAATCAGGACTTTGCGTTCGCGGTCTGTCAGGGTAGCGAGAACCTCGCCCATTTTATCTTTGAGAATGGAATAGCCGGTAGCTTCGGCCGGGGAATCGGCGCTGGTATCTTCGAGGAAGTCGCCGAACTGGCTTTCGCCGCCGTCGCCGACTTCAGCCTGTAGGGAGATGGGGTGTTGGGCGATTTTATAGATTTCGCGCACGCGTTCGGGAGTCAGGCTCAGTTCATTGGCGAGTTCTTCAGGAGTTGGTTCACGTCCTGTTTCCATCATGAGTTTCTTGGCGCCGCGCAGCACCCTGTTGATAGTCTCGATCATATGCACGGGAATGCGGATGGTGCGTGCCTGGTCGGCGATGGCGCGGGTGACGGCTTGGCGAATCCACCAGGTGGCATAGGTAGAGAATTTATAGCCGCGGCGGTATTCGAACTTCTCGACGGCTTTCATGAGGCCCATATTGCCTTCCTGGATGAGGTCGAGGAAGGACAAGCCGCGGTTGGTATATTTTTTGGCGATGGAGATGACGAGGCGCAGGTTGGATTCGACCATTTCGCGCTTGGCTTCCTGGCTCTTGTCCATCCAGCGTTGGAGCATGCGGACGTCTTTTTTGAAATCGTCGAGCGAGCGGCCGGCGGCAAGTTCGCGTTTGCGCAGTTTGCGCTTGGCGGCAGCGAGCTTTTGGGCGGCGAATTTATTTCTTTCGGCGCGGGGTCCAAGTTCGATGATATCTTTTTCGAGCATAAGGAAGCGGTCGTATGCGCGCATGATGACTTCGACAAAGTCTTCGATGATATTATGGCGGCAGTGCAGTCTGCGCAAGTAGGCTTGGGTGCGGACGCGCCCTTTTTCGATTTCCTCGGCCAGTTTCAGTCGTTCATTTTTCTTCAGGTCAGTTTGTTCAAATTCATTGAGAAAGCGTTCGAGCTGGGCATCTTCCTCTTTGAGCAAGGCTGTGAGGCGTGGCAGGAGGGTGAGGAATTCATGCTTGTTGAGGACTTCTTTTTCGCTGATGGATTTATCGAAGCGTTCTTTGCCCTGCAGGAGGTAATTGGCGATGGAGATGGCTTCGCGGGTGGAATAGCGGAAGCGCATGATGATGTGTTCGATTTGGATTTGAGCTTTCTCGATGCGCTTGGAGATTTCGACTTCTTCTTCGCGGCTGAGGAGGGGGACGGAGCCCATTTCTTTGAGGTACATGCGCACAGGGTCATCGGGGGTGCCTTCAGCGCGTCTTGGCAAGCCTTCGAGTTCTTTTGCTTCTTTTTTGCGTTCCTTTTGGCGTTCGACGTCGGATTGGTTGAGGATTTGGATGTCCATGCCGCTGAGGAAGATAAGCACCTGGTCGATTTGCTCGGCAGAGTCGAACGTCATGGGGAGGATTTCGTTGATTTCCTCGTAGGTGATGAAGCCCTGTTCTTTGGCTAAAGAGACCAGCTCATCAACTTTTTGTTGGTGCTGCTGGGAAAAAGCGCTTTTGAAATTAGTTTTATTCATGCGTTCCTAAATCAACTCATCCTGAAAAATTTATGGTAGACGATGGAGGCGGTAGGAAAATTCTGTAACAGCCGGCTAGTTTTTGTCAAGGCTGACAATTTTTTTCATCCCATTCATTATAACCGGAAGTATAGGCTTTTCTTAAAAAAAGACAACAATATTACTCAACATCTTTAGAGCGGAGGGATTTCACTACCACATAAGGGGATATTTTTTTGTTGAGGTTATACGGCAATACCAGCAT
>CAWHMU010000039.1:0-84840 GCA_963830365.1 uncultured Chlamydiae bacterium | reverse complement strand
CCATTTTTATAAAATTCCTCAATAAAAATATTATTCAATTTAATAAATGCTAGAGCAGAAAATTTGGCTCTTGCTTGAGTCACTGCAGACCGAGTAGTTTTTCCTGTCTTCAAATCTTTGCTGAAAGAATTTAGCTCTTTTGGTATACTCTTGCGTAAGAGATTCAAAATAAACAAAAAGATAATTGGGAAGGGCAATAAGCGACATCTGAGAAAGGCTTTAGGTGATAGCCTGCACTCTACGATGAATTCTTTTGTGTGGATTTTAGCTTTTAGAAATCCAATAATACGAGCCGACTTTTTCATGATATCTCCTCTTAAGTGTTTTTGCGAACCTAATGAGATATCATGAATTTTCATTCTATTTCAAGTGATTTATAATCAACCATATATGTACTAACTTAACACCATTGGGCGTAAGCCTGTGGTTGTGTCACCAAAGACGCCAAGGCGTGATAACGGCGACAGCATGTCCATGGAACTGTCGCCATTATTACGGCTCAATGTCATCAGTATTGTGCCCACAAGCTTACGCCTGTGGCTACATGCTGCCGCCGCTTTTTGCGGCTAACTTCTTTTATTTGCACCAATCTTACTTGACTTCTTACAGTTTACAACGGGCCGAATAATGAAAGTTTACCAAAATCTGAGGACTAAATACTTCTGCCTGGCAAAGGTCCTGATTTGTCAGATGAATCAAAGTAATCTCAAAAAGAGCTGATTGAGGCAGACTGCGTTGAGGCCTGCTCCCTAGGAGAATGGCTCTGAGACCGCTTGTTTCTTCGATCCATCTGTCATAGTAATCGCTTATTCTGTAAGTTATACGACCAAAGATAAAAATTTCAAAGCTCAGACCGAGAAAATGATGGATGACGGATGATCCTTCCAAATAGAGGGTATACCATGATCTAGTGAGAATTTGACATATTGTTTGCTAGATAAGCTAAGCTGAAAATAAGTGAGGCCGAAAAATGAAAAAAACGGCCTATTAACAGCCATACTTTCGCTAACTTCTGGTTCATCCGGCAAATCGGTACATAAAAGAGGGTAGATAATAAAATGCAGTAAACAATAATTTGTCTCTTGGTTACCACACCGGGAGAAAATCATGTCTACTGCAACTTTATTGTATCTGTTCGGAATTAAAAATGTCGAGTGCCATTCAACGGAGTACGCGGGTGAGAAGATCATTTTTCACGCCGAAAGCTCTCGAAATAATCCCTCTTGTCCAAAATGCGGGGGAAACAATGTATGTTTTCGTGGGCAAAAGTGTAGAAAACTGCGCATGGTTCCTTGGGGAAAAATGCCATGCTTTTTGTATCTCACTTTGAATAGAATTTCTTGTCATGATTGCGGTAAGTGTTCTTGGCCGGTACCGGACTTTGTTCCCGGAAAACAACGAATGGTTCAAGCCTTTGTAGAGTACGTCCTCTGTCTTATTGCAATAGGCACGATTTTAGGAGTTGCACGATTTCTCGGAGTAGGTTGGGACCTAGTTAAAAACATCCATAAGGACCATCTGAAGAGAAAGTATCAAGAGATCCCTTTTGGTGAGCTGGAATTTTTAAGCATCGATGAATTTAGCATACGTAAAGGCCATAACTATATGACGATTTTTGTCGACATTCGAACAGGTCGTATTCTTCATGCCGTTGAGGGTAGATCAAAACATGATGTGACCCCATTCCTCAGAGAATTGGCTGCAAAAGCAAAAAGTCTTAAGGCGATCGCCATGGATATGAGTGGTCCTTATGCATCAGCCGTAACATCAATTCTGCCAAAAGTAGACATTGTATTTGATCACTTTCATGTGGATGCTCTAATAAATAAAGCCTTAGATGAGATTCGAAGGCAGCAGCAGAACAGTCTTGATCAAACATCGCGGAAGGTTGTGAAAGGGAAACGATTTCTCCTACTCAGGAATTACAATGCACTTGACAAGTCAGCACAAGAGGGATTGCAGGCTCTTCTCGATGTCAATGCCCCTCTCCTTATTGCCCATACGCTAAAGGAGCAATTTCGACTCTTCTGGGAACAATCTTCTCAGCAGAATGCTTCGAGTTTTCTTTTGCGTTGGCTTTGGGATGTATTTGAGAGCGGTCTTGAGCCATTAATTAAGGTTGGAAGGACTCTTTTAGGACATGCTAAGGGCTTAGTCAACTATTTCAAGCATCGGATAAGCAATGGAAAAATCGAAGGGATCAATAACAAAATTAAGACTATGTCACGTCAAGCATACGGATTTCGAGATATGGAATATTTTAAATTAAGACTCCTCCATCTTCATGAGCAAAAGCACTCATTAACCGGATGAACCTAACTTCTGTCCAGCCCTAACCAACAACTATGCATCGTTTAGTCAAATTCTCACTAGCTCATGGAATACCCCAGGAAATGCCACGGCGAGCCCAGCAGTCATATAGGGGACCCCAGACCCAGACAAAGATATGTTGCATCTCGTAGTGAGTGAATTGGCAAGCTTGGCAATGATTAGCTTTGTCAAGCATCGATCAAGAAAGGGAACGCGATATTAAATAAAATGACCTTCTAAACTAAATGACATCTCCCTTACTCAACACTTTAAAGGCCTACCATATGTGCTTAAACCGTTTAAAAAAACCTCTCCTTTTACTCTCCATTTGCCTTTCTATGACCCTGCTGCAAGCAAACGTAGAGCATAAAGAGGAATACATCGACGTCTATCTATCCAATATCAGCAAAAGCATGGATGAGAAGACTGAACTGCTCGAGCATATCAAAAGAAATCCCGACGGGCGTTTTATCGATATCGGCACAGGCGGCGACTCCATTGTGATCATGGCAGAGCAGCTCCCAAAAAATGCCCGTCCTACGCTTATTGCCGCTGATATCGATCCCTTGGTGCTGGCCTCTATTCGGAAAAGACGACCTGAAGTCGAGCGTTTTATCGACAGCAAGACAGGTCCAAGTATTGAGCTTCTTACGATGTCTGCCACGGACATGTCGTGCATTACCGACAACTCCCTTAGCGGAATTAGCGCCTCAGCCCTGGCGCATGAAGTACACTCATATACACCCATAAAAGGGGGCTTAGATCAATTTTTGTGGGAGGTGTGCCGTACGCTAGAAAAAAATGGGGTCTTCATCTATCGCGATCCTAAATGGGTTGACGATCCAGAAACACAATCCATCCTGACGATTCGCAGCGAAATCGGCAAATACTATGCCTCGCTCTTTTTGATCAAGTTTCTCGACCGCAAATTTAGCCTCATTCGAGATTACAAGAACGCATGTTGCAAGCCTGAGATCTACTCCTCGGCCGATGTTAAAATGACCATCTATCTGAAGAATGCCCAAAAAAGTTTGCAGATAACTTTTGAAGAATTTCTAAAAATGCCCTCCACTGCTATTGACTATGCAAGAAGCTTTTCCATTGAAGCTCCCAAAGGGTTGTTGGCAGAACTGCAAAGACATTATCTGATGTATTTAAAGAACTACTATCCGGTGGGCTTGTTCGACTTCAACCAATTTCAAAATGCCCTAGACCTATCCATTCTTTCACAAGAACACAGAGAACTGATCGACGCTTATGCGCTTAAACAGCATGCCAGCGTGACAGACAACCGCATTGAAGCCGATCAGTTTCCGCGCCTTTTTAAAGAACTAGACACGTTAAGAAAGATCTTCTCACAAGCATACACGATCTCAACCTCAAATAACCCGGAGGTTTTAACCTTTGCCAATGTGCTGCTCAAAGATGGCATCGACAGAAATCTCTTGCATATTACCGATGATCAAACTCTGGCCATTGATCCTAAGGTTTTGACACTTCTATTTCGGGGCAAAGACCAAAATATTTTCAGGTATCTGGGAATGGCAGGCCTGCCGCTGGATCTATTAGAACATCTGAAGATGGAAGGCGAGGAACACTATTTCTATAAAACGACCGATGAACTTATCACCTATGTGGGCCAATACTCGCGCTACATATTGAAAGACAGCCCCAAAAACAGATACTGTTTAGCACCGATCGATGCTGAATATGTGAAAGAGGCCTCAAGAGAGCTTTATCAAGCAGTTTTAGAAAAAGACATGCCGGTGATCGATCAGCATGGAATTGTACAAGCTCCTGTTACCGAAAAAAATATCATTCACTTTCAATTACAGCCCGAAAGGAAAGCTTTCAGCACCTACAAAAATTTGATCGCTAAGTCTCCCGATAAATTTCCAAAACTAAAAAAATGGGTCAATATGGGCGATCATGAAGTACTCGATCTTGTCTCTGATGCTGACGAGGTTATTGGTGCCATGACGAAAAACGATATCTATACAAAGGATGTGCGCAATTTCCGCGTCGTCAATGCTTTTGTCGTCAATTCTAAAGGGGAGCTATGGGTGCCCATTCGCCACTCTTCTAAAAGACTTTTCCCCCTGTCGCTCGATTGCAGCGTCGGCGGGCCTGTCCTAACCAACGAAACCTATTACGATGCTTTCGTACGTCAAACGTCAGAAGATCTCAATCTCGATGTCATGAGCCTGCCCCATAAAAAACTCGGCAAATTAATCCCTCATGTGCACCACACCTGGGGGTTCATTGAAGTCTACGTGATTTCTTATGACGGCCCCATCAACTATAATCCTGATGACTTTACAGGCGGCGAGTGGCTCTCTCCAGAACAACTGAAAAAAATGCTGCAGAGTGGTCATGCGGCAAAAGACGATTTAAAAATTATAGCGGAGACATTTTTTTAATATGAAAAAGATTTTAACTACAGTCATAACCTGTCTTACTGCCTCTCTTTTTTCATTAGATCCTGTGATCATACTCATGGGGCCTCCTGGCAGCGGAAAAGGGACCCTCTCCCAGCATCTCAAAGAGCAGCACGGCTACAACCACATCAGCTGCGGGGATCTCGTTCGTCAAGAAATAGATAAGCGCACTTCCATTGGGTTGGAAATCGAACAAATCGTCAAGCAGGGCGACTTTATCGCAGCTCCGATCATGCACTCGCTTTTGGGACAAGCTGTCAGATGCTGCAAAGATGCAGGCAAACCGTTCATCATTGATGGCTTCGGGCGTAAAACAGAAGATCTAAACTATCTCAACGAGCTGCTAGCCACGCTTGACTTGAAGGATGTCGCCATCGGCGTGATGTTAGACGCTGCTAATGGGCTTTGCCAACAACGCATTTTACACCGCCAGATTTGCGCAAACTGCGGCCATGTATACAATACGGAGACGGCCCCTTCAAAAGTATCTAGCCGCTGTGACATGTGCCATGGCCCCCTTAAACAACGGATGAATGATGTCGTTGAGATCATCGCGAAAAGGATTTTCGAATACCGTGAAAACGTAGAGGGGTACCAGCGCCTGACCATTGCCAGCTATCCCCATATTAGCTATCGCACTGACGGTAGCATAGATAGCTGCTTGCAAACGTACTCAAAACTTGCCGAAGGGGCTTTGCGCTTTGAAGGTAATGCCAGGGCTTTCGTGGCTGGGTTTGCCAATTAAAATTTGATCGCACACGTGAAAGGGGCCGGAGCTGCGATGAAAGGGGCCGGTGAAAGGGGCCGGAGCTGCGATGTGCGATTCTTTACAGGCCGGTTCAATTTTATGTAAAAAAATCGCACATCGCAGCTCCGGCCCCTTTCATAGCCTACTTGGAAACCTTCGTCGAATTTTAAATTCCTGTTTTATACTACTGATGGGTATGGTCGGATGGAGCGGGATGGATTTTAATCACATCGGACGCAATGTCGTAATCACGGCCTTCAGTGAACTCCCTGTCGATAATCACTTTCAATGCCGCTATATCGACATCGGCGCTGGCTCCTACTCTGAAGTGATAGGCATATGTGCCATTTAATGGATTGGCAACTACCCCTACGTCAACAGCTATGGTGTTCTTCTCTGTCGTCTTGTCCATGTGCTCATCGGCTTTCAAGGCTTTAACTGTCAGATCGCAGTGTTTTTGCAAGCGCGCTGCCAGCGCTTGAATTTTCGGATATAGCTGGTCTCTGATTTGGCTGTTTCGCAAGTCATTTTCCGCCTCATCGTTGGCCATTTTCTGAGAACCGTTCTTATAAAAAGCCGGGAAATCTGTTTTGCGCAAGGCGGCAACCTCTGTCAAGTTGCAAAATGAACCATATTTGGCGAAATTTTCGATGAAATCATTTTTCTTGGAACCTGCCAGCTGGCCGGCGATGACCAGCATGTTTTGTATTGCCATAGGACCGCAGCTAGTGCCATCACCAATTTGTTCACAAACTGGATGGGGGATAAAACGGACGGCCCGCTTATTTCTCTTCAAAAGGTCTTCCAGTGCCGAATTCGAGGCGCCTTTGGAATCTTTGTATAAAGCCACGATGGTGCCATCGGCTTGCAAGATGAGACAAAAAGCCACCCAATGTAAATTTCCTATGTTGTAGACACAAACGGCAGGTTTTTCCTTAAGTGAGGCGATGATCTCATCAACTTTTGGCGTCAACTCCGCCAGTGTCATCGATCCCAGTGAACGCACGCCTTGCAGCTGTTTTTGCACTGGATAGGCTTGCAAAATGCGATGTATGTCAACCCCTTTGTACCAGTAGTCTGGATTACCACTTTGGTTCACGGCATTGCTTTTGTCTTCCAGCTCCTGAGCAGCTTTCTGCTGGCCTATTTTCTTCTGTGGGGCTGAAACTGCTTTTTCCTCATCATCAGACAGGTCTGGCGATGACTTAGGGGTAGGTCCACGCTGGCTGTGCAGCGCTGCCGCAGCTGAATTGTCTGCCGGGGCATTGTTTGGAAAAAGTTTATCTATCGTCTCTAGCAATGCATTCTGAACGGGATCGGCAGCTTTCAAATGACATCTAAGGTAAGGCAAAGCTTCGAATGGTTCTAATAGGGTGGCATTGGCTTCTTCACTCCCTTGTTGCTTGGCGTTTAAAATGTCTTGGCAGATGTCACGCAATTTCGAAAACAGTTCGACGTCCTGCGTGATGACCGCCCAGCGGAAAGCTTGGATGATATCATCGGCAGGTTTTTTGTTTAGACTATCGAGGATAAACTTCTTGCCTTCCATGGCGGTAAAGAATTCGCTGATTGCCTGTCGGTGCCTTTCGGCAAAGGTTTCAACATCCAGGTCATCCACCAGATCCATCTCCTCATCATCAAGTGGGATATACCAGAATCTGGGCTGGCTTGCCCAATCAAGACGTAAGTCTTCGGGGATTTCTTTCAGTGCGCCAAACAAGATAGCTGTGCTTGCCGGCGTTAAGGGATATTTAGCATACAGGCGCAGCAGGGTATTTATATTTTCACTAACTTTTGGGTCGAACAAATAGCTTTTAATCTTGCTTACGACGTCATTTCCCATCCCCTGTATATTGATTTGGCTGCCCACTTTTAACTCTTCTATATAAGAGAGCTCGTTTTTCCAGATTTTAGCCTCGAGGTCTAGCAGGTGGGCCTTCAATTCGGGATGGTAGGGTTCTACCAGTTCAGCAATATGGCGCAAGGGGCGTGATTCATTGGTACGATACAAGGCAAATGGCTTGCTATATTCTTTCACTATACGGGGAAGGAAGAGGGCGGCATGCCGATAAACACCCTGAATCTTGTCCGGGTGGCTACTAATCTTGTCCGGCAGGTTGCTTATGTACTTATCGAAATTTCCAATCCATCTTTCCAAATCATCGTCTTCAAGAGATAACCGAGGTAAAAACTTCTCGCCAATGAAAGTGCCAACCGCCGCACTGAGGGGTTCAAACGGTCCCTTGATCAAGGCAGAGACCATCCCGCTTATCAACGCCCCTCGACACTCCTTTGATTTGATCGCTTGGATGCCTTTTATAAAGCTGCCATTTAGCTTGCCGGCGACAATACCGCCCAGCGAATGTAAGTGCCTATGGATGAGTTCTAAAGGCTTTTCCGCCCCCCAAGAATAGTCATGGATGCACGGTAGGTTGTCGAAATCAAGTCCATTCAAAAATTCAACCACGTCTTTAAGACTTTTCTGCTTTAAGATCTTCTCATGATAATTCAAGAAAGGCTTTCTCGCGTCGAATGCCAGCCTAATACCATCCTGGCCGTGCTCGTTAGCCTGGCAATCATGGGTAACACATTTCGTCAATATATCCTGGCGTCTTTGCAAATCCAGGCGCTTGAACTTCACAGGATGAGTACCGAGGGATGGAACTCTCACAAAAATCTTATCGGAGGCAAATTCGATACCATTAGGTAAAATCACTTTGAAAGGAGAAAATTGTATCGTCAGTTTACCTGTAGCATTGGTTTCTTGATCATCTTTTAAATTGTAAATGTCGAATATGCTATCCAATAAATGATCATCGCCAAGATAGCGTGACTGGAAAACGCCAGTAATTTCGTATGGGCCTTGATTGGATTCATACAGGCTGACAGTCTCAAGGGATAGGAGGTAGAAACAAAGTCTGATCAGGTTGGAGCTAGATTCAGGATGGCACGAAGGGGCATCGCCTAAGCAGCGATCCTTCGGCTCAAGGAACCCAAGCGATTGCCCATCCTTTAAAATCTCTACTTCCAGAATTCCATCAGTAAAGCCAATATTTGCCGTGGTATGATCCGTGTTCGGATTGTCTTCATAGTGAATAGCGCCTACGGATAGTGGAGGCAGGGTCAGTTTTTTTTCGATAACAGCAAACGCCGTTCTGATATTTTTCAGAAAGGTTTTAATATCGAACTGCGACTCTTTAGCAATATTTATAGACAATAGATCGACAACCTCTCCAATAAGATCGACATACTGATTGAAAACGGCTTCCGTCTCCACACCAATCGAAAAGCGGATTGAATCCACCACATTGCTCATGTTGGAGAGCGAAAATCCAAAACTTTGCCGGCCAGTCAAAGGCAAGCCTCGCCCACGCGCCAGCTCCAAAATCAACTCTCGAATCATAGAGACCATCTTTTCAGCATTTTTAGCGTCGGGTTGGAGCACGCGCAGCAGAGGTCTGAAATTGATAGCGACGTAGACTGTATTTTCATCGGTATTCAACGTAATATCGGCAGCTCGAAACGTCGTGTTTGCATGCTGCTTTTTTCCTGCACCAATGCTGCCGGCCTTGCACTGATGTTGGATCTCTTCAAAGCGGCTCTTTAGCCGCTCATACATCCATGTCGAATTTGCGCGGATGCATTGAAAATACCTGGCGTTGAGATCCCGGAAGTTTTTTGCCAGCAGGTTATAAAAGGAAACCTTTTTCGGAAGCGCAGTCGGAAATACAGGATGATGGGGTGTTTGAGGATGACTTATATGAATGCAAAGGCCACCGGAGGAATTATCTGCGCCTAATTGGACCAGTTTAGCAAGGCTCTGTACCATGAAAATCTCTAGCCGGTCTGCTTTGATGTATACAGCGAGGTCTTTTAGCAGCTGCTGAATGGTCTCGTCAGCCCAATAGTTGAGGGTGATATCCAGCACCAGAATCATCTTGCGCAGCGAGTTTCTATTTAGACGTTCTCCAACCCATTCAGCGACAGCGTTTTGATATAGCTCGGCACCGCGGGCATTGTTGGAGTGGATGTCGGCAACTAAAATGTCAGGGATCCCTTCGATGTCATCCAGTAAATGTTCTTTTTGCAGGACAAAACCCTTTCCCTTGACATTTACCAAGGTGTCAAGCATGGACTGGGTTTCAAAATAACTTTGACTCACACAGGCGATGTCTGCCGCGGCAGCAAATTCGGGGCGTTTTAGAAGGTTATCTAAGACAAAGAAACTGGCCCCCATGGCATAGGAAAACAGGCCAACATCGGCATGAAGTTTGGAAATATGTCCTTGACCATTGAGAATATGCAGCAAATTGGATTTAAACTCGGCCATTTTACTAGCGCCCATACTGCCGACATTAGAATTTTCATCTTTTGACTCTTCAGGGGTGTCTATTTCTAAGTATTCCACAGCGAACATTATGATCTCGCAGATGTTCTGGTAAGCTTTTGCCCACTGCACCACACCGTATGCTGAGGACATCCAGGGGCTCACCTGGGAGCACAAAAGCTGGTAGGCAAGTGGAAATTGGTGTTTCTGAAAAAAGCAAGCATCCCACTGAAGGATGGCATCCCGATAAAGCTCAGCACCTGGATCATCTTTGAAGGTGTAATTTGCAATCGCTTGCATCTGTTGATTCCAAGAGTAAACTGTCTCGGCAGGCGTGTTTTCTGAGGATGAAGAATTATCGAGATCTTTAAGCAGACGTTCGGTTATCAAAGGTTCTTCCTGCATCGTCAGGAAGTCGTTGATGGCCAGTCTATCTGGAATAGAACCTGTTTCGTTAAGTAGCGAAAAGACATGTGAATCGAAGAATTTAAGCATATTGCCGCACACTAGTGAGGTGTCCTTCGATATTGTGTTACAAGTCTTCCACTCAGCCCCCCACAACACCACGCAATCAATGCCTGGCATCTGCAGTATGAAGACGAAAAAGGGGATTTCATTCCTGGTCTTATTGAGCTCGCTTAACGTAGCATTGGCTTTTAAAATATTTTTCTCGTCCAAAATCTGCTGGATGCTCTTGGAAAGGTCAGCGGGCGTTATGCAAACTTCCTTAAATGATTTCTGTGGGTAAAATGTCTTTAAGACAGAAACTGCCTGGGAAGAAGATATTTTGGCGTTGTTTAAAATTTTGTCCAGCCAAAAGGCGTTTTTTTCGGCAGCGTTTTTTTTCTTGTATGTTGGGTTTGGAATTTCCACTGAGGCATAGCATCTTTCAAAGAAAGGGCCCAGATGATTTTTAATGAAAGGCTCTATCGTATCAAAAAGACGATTATGCTCGGTGCGAATATAGCCAGGCTTGTCTTGGGGCGCCCACAAGGGAATGGGATAACCTAAGTGGTTATTTGCTTGTGTGGTAAATTCAGCATTATAATGCTGATAGTGCAGCAGATAGTTAAGGCAGGCCCGTTTTTGTTTGGAAGTTTTAGCTGTGTGATACAGCCGGCTGATAATCTCTTGCGGCGACTCACCATGGATTTTAACACAAAGATCGACCGGAGGGTTTTTAGTGAGCTTGTTATCGGCATCTTTTTGTTCGATGGATAGCGGGCATTTTTCTTCTTTTTCCACTGCTAAAGCCACAGTGCTTTTGAGGGGTGTTAAGTTTTTGAGGGGTGTTAAAATCGGTTGCGATATCTGCTGGACATTCACCATTTCTTGGCTACTTTCTGTTGGCTGATGAACGACTTGCTGGTCGTTGTGAGTATTAAGGCGCTGTGGAATTACAGGCTTTGTGCTAAGAATTTGGGTGGCCACTGTGTCTGCTGTTTTCATCTCTTCAGGAGAGGTATTCCCGTGACTTGTTCCGATATCAAAATGCGATCTTGTAGTGAACCCTGTATAAGCGAGCGATGGAAAATTAGACATTAAGCCTCCTAATGAGGCAACTAGTATAAATTATAAAGTATATTAAGTGTTAGGTTTATCTGTGTGTTGTTGATAAATAGAATGGTTTTGAATGTCACTATGTTTTTTTTAACACGTCTATTTTTGCTGCTTGAACTGATGAGGATATTTTAAAAATATATTCAAAAAAAAGCACGCCACAGGTTGGAGTCTGAAAATTGGTCATCGCACAATCGCGTACCTCCCCATATGTAAACTAATGGGGGATGTTAAATAAATCATACATAATGGCAAATTGCGCGTTCGATCCTGTGAAGGAAGGATTTGAGTTGGCACTGCCTACAAGAGATAGGGCACTAGCCATGTGAACATTTTTACAGCCTCGATAGAGGCGGCAGCATGTAGCCACATGCGTCAGCGTGTGGTAATCGCATGTTTAGAAATAAAGCCGTGAATACGGCGGCAGCAATGACTAAAGGATAGTATATACTATAATAATTGCATCTAATTCAGCTTCCATCGAAATAGCTGTCGCCGTATTCACGGCTCTCTTTATACTACATTTTATTCCATAGGTTGACACCTATAGCTACATGCTTCCGCCTCTATCGAGGCTAACTAGACCTTCTGTGCTAGAATGCCGATTTGTTTCAAAGAGAACATTACAAATAGATCATGGTATATATTTGCTTATCCGGAGACAGATTGTTCCGGCGACCTGCTGACCATCAATCCAAGTCCTTCAGCTCTAGTCTTGCCAGTAATGAATGAAAAGAAAAACTTGATAGGTGAATCCAAATGGGGCTTCAGTCACAATTGTCATTCTTTTAATGGCCGATACGTCAACCCAATCTAATGTTTCAAAAATACATAGCAGATGAGACATTCGCATCCAGATTTAATTCCGAGCAGCACTTCTCGGGATTTTTTTCTTTAGGCTAGGCGGTCCTAATGAGGAGATGTAGCGCAGACTGATGTCTACGCTACATGTTCTGGCTTAGATTTTTACTTTGGCAGCCAGCAGGCTTTTGGCGCCGAGGAACAGCTGGCATAGCGCCGGCAGTACCAGCAGCGTCAGCATGGTCGAGCTGATGAGGCCGCCGATGACGACGGTGGCCAGCGGCTTCTGCACTTCGGCGCCGGTACCCATAGCGAGAGCCATCGGTACAAAGCCGAGCGAGGCTACAAGGGCAGTCATCAGCACCGGACGCAGGCGCGTCAGCGCCCCTTCGGTGATGGCCTGCTGCAGCGCGACCCCGCGGTCCACCAGCTGATTGATATAGGTTAGCATGACAAGGCCGTTCAGCACGGCGATGCCGGAGAGGGCGATAAAGCCCACCGCTGCCGGGATGGAGAAAGGCATGTCGCGCAGCCAAAGGGCGATGATGCCGCCGGTGAGGGCCAAGGGCACGCCGCTAAAGACCATCAGCGACTCCTTAACGGAATGCAGCGAGGTGTAGAGCAAGATGAAAATCAGCAGGAAGCACAGCGGTACGACGACCATCAGATGATTTTTGGCAGACATCAAGTTTTCAAATTGTCCGCCCCAGGCGATCCAATAGCCGGGGGGGATTTTGACGGTGGCATTTATTTTTTGCTTGGCTTGCGAGACAAAAGTGCCCAGGTCGCTGCCGCGCACGTTGGCCTGCACGATGGTCACGCGTTTGCCGTTTTCGCGGCTGATCTCATTCAACCCTTCGGTCGAGACCAATGTGGCCACCTCCCTAAGAGGCACATAAGCCAAGCTCTTGCCATCATCACGCTGATGCGGCAGGAAGATCGGGATGTTGTTCAAGGCAATAGGGTTTTCGCGCACTGCTGGCGGCAGGCGCACGATGATATCGAAACGGCGGTCTCCTTCAAACAGTATCCCGGCTTTGTCGCCGCCCACGGCCTTGCTGACGGCTCCCAAGATATCGGTGGCGTTGAGTCCCAAGCGCTTGGCGGCGGCGCGGTTGATTTTGACTTCCAATGTCGGCAACCCGTCGGTCTGGGCGACTTTGATGTCGGCTGCGCCTTTGATGGTCTTTAATACGCGTGCGATCTGTTCGGCCGTAATCTGCAGCTGGTCGAAGTTGTCGCCATACAGTTTAACGGCTACATCGCTGCGTACGCCGGCAATCAATTCGTTGAAGCGCATCTCGATGGGCTGGGTGAATTCGTAGTTATTGCCCGGCAGCTTTTGCAAGGCCTGTTCGATCTTCTGAATCAGCTCAAGTTTGCTAAGCGAGGGGTTTGGCCATTCGCTGGGCGGTTTCAGCATAACGAAGGTATCAGACACGTTGGGCGGCATCGGATCGGAAGCCATCTCGGCGGTGCCTGTCTTGGAGAAGGCGAAAGCCACTTCAGGGAAGCTGGTCAAGGTCTTTTCGACATCTAGCTGCATGGCTGTCGATTGTGTCAGCGACGTGCTAGGGATGCGCACGGCGTGCAGGGCGATATCTTTTTCGTCCAGTGTCGGAATGAATTCCTGGCCTAGTCTGAAAAACAGCATAAAGGCAATAAAGGCAATCAGCACACTTAAGCCCACCACCTGTGCCGGGAATTTTATGGTTTTTTCTAGCAGCGGCGCATAGGCGGCTTTAGCCCAGACGATGATAGCGTTTTCTTTTTCTTCGGCCTTCGGTTTGACGAAGAAGGCTATCATGGCGGGGGTGAAGGTGAGCGACAGGATGAAAGCTGCAATCAGGGCAAAGATCACCGTTAGCGCCATCGGTTCAAACATCTTGCCTTCGACACCCGAGAAGGTCAGCAGCGGCAGATAAACAGTTAAGATGATGGCTTGTCCGAAGACGGTAGGCAGGATCATTTCTTTGGCGGCGATGGCGACTTCATCCAGCCTTTCAGTAAGCGACAGCTGCCGCTTAAGCATATGCTGCTTTTCAGACAGTTTACGCAGGCAGTTTTCGGTGATGATGACGGCACCGTCGACGATCAGGCCGAAATCCAAGGCCCCCAGACTCATCAGGTTGCCGCTGATTTTGGCTTGCACCATGCCGATGGAGGTCATCAGCATCGACAAGGGGATGATGCAGGCGGTGATTAGCGCTGCGCGCAGGTTTCCAAGCATCAGGAAGAGTACGGCGATGACCAGCAGTGCGCCTTCGGCCAGGTTCTTTCCGACGGTATGGATGGTGGCATCGACCAATTTGGTGCGGTTCAGCACGGTTTTGGCATTTATATCGGGAGGGAGTGTGCGGTTGATCTGCTGCATCTTATCATCGACGGCGACAGCCACCGTGCGGCTGTTGGCGCCGATCAGCATCATGGCAGTGCCGATGACCACTTCCTGGCCATTTTCAGTGGCGCTGCCGGTGCGCATCTCCTTGCCGAAGACGATTTCGGCCACGTCTTTGATGTGGATGGGGACGGATTTGCGCGTGGCGATGACGATATCGCCGATTTCTTCAGGGGATTCGATGCGTCCATCGCCTTTGACGAGGTACGACTGCTGGTTTTGCTCGATGTAACCGGCGCCGACGTTCAAGTTGTTATTTTGCAGCGCTTTCGTAATGTCGTCGAAAGTTATGCCGAGGCCGATCATTTTCTCAAGGTTTGGTTCTACGTGGTATTGTCGCACGAAGCCGCCGATAGAATCCACTTCAGCAAGGCCCGTGACGCCTTTTAGCTGCGGACGGATGATCCAATCCTGCACTGTGCGCAGGTAGGAGGCAAGCTCCACTTCGTTGCGCAGCTTTTGCTTTTCCGGCGTCAGGTAGGAGCCGTCCGGCTGCCAGCCCGGTTTGCCGGCGCTGATGGTGGCGCCTTTGCCTTGCGGATGTTCGTATTCTACCGTCCACATGTAAATTTCGCCAAGGCCGGTTGAGATCGGCCCCATCTTGGGTTCGGCCCCTTCCGGCAGGAATTCTTTGGCTTCGGCCAAGCGCTCATTGATCTGCTGCCTAGCGAAGTAGATGTTTACATTGTCGTGAAAGATGGCCGTCACCTGCGAGAAGCCATTGCGCGAGATCGAACGCGTGCTTTCAAGTCCGGCAATGCCGGCCAAAGCGCTTTCAATGGGGTAGGTGACCTGTTTCTCCACTTCGCCGGGCGATAGGCCCGGTACGGTAGCGTTGATCTGCACCTGGTTGTTGGTGATATCGGGCACGGCATCGATAGGCAGATTCTTCAGCGAATAAAAGCCATAGCCGGCGATGGCGGCGGTGATCAGCACCACCAAGACGCGGTTGTAGATGGAAAATTTTAATATTTTGTCTATCATCGGGTTAATCCATGTGTTCCGCTTCGTCTTTTTGGAGCTCGGCTTTCAGCAGAAAGGTGTTTTTACTGGCATAGGTATCACCCGGCTCAAGGCCGGAAAGCACTTCATAGTGGGTCTCGTCTCCCTGGCCCGTGGTAATGGCGCGGACAGCAAAGCCGTCGTTTTCAGCCACGAACACGGCATTGGCGCCGTCGATATTCTGCACGGCATCTTTAGGAATCATGAGGGCGACCGGAATGTTTTCGGTGATGAGTACGGCTTGTGCAAACGTGCCGGGCAGCCACTCTCCTGTGGTGTTGTCGATTTCGGCCATGGCGGTCGAGGTGCGCGTGTCTTGGTCGATGACCGGACTCAGGTAGACGATTTTGGCTGCGGCCTTTATGCCATCAGCTGTGGTCACAGTGACGGTTTGGCCTTCTTTGACAAAAGGACGGTCTTGAGCAAAGACGCTGATCTCGGCCCACACTTTAGCCAGGTCGGCGACGACATAGATTTCCTGCTCGGCATTGACCATTTCTCCTAAAGTGATATGGCGCGAGATGACGCGGCCAGCGATAGGGGAGCGCACTTCGTAGACGCGCAGAGAATTGGGCGCGGCGCGCGAAAGCTCTTTTACTTCGGCTTCATCAAGTCCGAGGGCATGCAGTTTCTGACGGGTCAGTTCCAAAGCAATGTAAGCCTCTTCCCATTCGCTTTCGGCGGTATTGAAATCCTTGGTGGCCGAAATCATCTGCGCATGCAGATTCTTTTCTCTTTGCAGGGTCTTGGCCGTGAGCTGCTCTTTTTTGTCGGCAATGAGATAGGCAGCTTTTGTTTCGGCCATTTCGCGGCTTTCAAGGGTTGCCAAAAGTTCATTGACCGCCACGTATTCGCCGAGGTTTTTATTGGTCTTGATAGCTATGCCAGGGGCTTTGGGCAAGATATGCGAGACGCTGTCAGAGCCCATGACGATTTGAGCCGGTGCCCGCACCACCTGCTTCAAAGTGCCATTGCCGGCGGTTTGGGTGTCGATGGCATGTTTTTTTAATTGGTCGTGGGGGAATTGGACAAAATCGTGATGATGGTGTTCGTCCTCTGCTTCAGCGATTTTAACGCTGTCGCCATTCCAAAGGCTATAGGCGGCAAGAGCGCAAACAGCTAGCAGGGCAATGTATTTTAATGATGTTCGCATCGTGAAATTCCCTCTATTAATTTTCACACGTCTGGCGTGTGGTAAGTTTTAGTATCTCGGCGCGCTTGGTGTGGTAATCGTGGGCAGCTTCCAAATATTGCTGCCTGACGTCAAAAAGCATGCTCTGGGCATCCAGCAGGTCGAGGTAATCGAATTTGCCTTCTTGATAGCTTGCCAAAGATAGCTGGTAATTCTCTTGGGCGGCCGGCAGAATGGAGTCTTTGAGCGCCATGGCCTGTTCATAAGCTGCGCACCACTCTTCGTGGAGCATGGCAAGCGAGGTCTCTAGCTGATAGATGGCACTCATCTGCAGGTAATAGGCCCGGTTGTATTCGTTTATCGCCCGGCAGATATTGCCGCGGTTCTGATCGAAAATCGGCAACGGGATATCGATGCCGACATTCAGGCAGGGGCCCCGATAGAAGCGTTCGGTACTGACGCCCACCATCACAGCCACATCGGGTACGGCGTCTGCCTTTTCGAGTGCGACGACTTCCCAAGCTCTAAGTAGCAGTGCCTGTCCTTTGGCGATATAGGGATTATCGGCCAGCTGGGCACTTAATTTTTCAAGCGCTGGCGGCGGCGTCAGCTCATACAATGGAAAGCTGACACAGTCGAAACGGCAGGGAGCATGTTTCCATAGTGCCAACAGGTGTTTCTTGGCGCGCTCCAACGCTACTTGCTGCTTGGCGTGCTGGATTTTTAATGAACGGCAGGCCACTTCAGCCTTTTTGGTCTCTAGAATTGAAGTTTTGCCGGCGGCGTTTTTTTGTGAAGAACAGGCCAGTGTTTTGGTGGAGATTTCATGCTGGGCCAAGGCCAAAGCGACATGTTCCTGTATGGTGGCAATTTCGATAAAAGCCTGCAATAGCTGGGTGTAGAGATCGCGCCTTAAGATCTCTACCTCCCAAGCGGCCGCACATTGGTCGGCATCGGCGACGCGCATGCGCGCCGAGCGCTTGCCGCCAAGCTCTACCAGTTGGGTGAGGGTCAGGGTCAATTCATTTTCATCACAGTAAGAATTCTGGCTGATAGTGTCGAGCTCCAGCGCAAGGTCGGGATTTGGCAGTGCCTGCGCCTGCATGCGCTCGCCGGCTCTTGCCGCAACTTCGGCATTGGCGGCTTTAAGTTCGTAGGTGTGATCGACAATTTCGGCATACACTTCTTCCAATACCAGCATGATGGGAGTCGGGGCAGTCTCATTTGCGTCAAGAAAGGGGATACAAGCCAGGCTATGCAGCATGAAAATGGCGGGCATTACTGCGCGCATGGCATGAGGACGCTTGCTAATGAAGGATGTTAAGTACAGTGGCATAATTACCTTAAGAATTTGTTTTCCCACGCGCAGGGCTTAAATGGACCTTATCAGCCTGCGCATGGGATGGAAGATGAATCGGTTGATAGGGTGACGACTAGAAGTTGACTGTTACCTCGCCGCCCACATAGGGGGCAGGGTCTAGGCGCACGCGGTGGCGGTGTTTATAGTGGCGGTCGGCAATCTTTAAGTGGCCGCCTAAAGTGCTGCCCGCATGCAGATTGGCTGAAATCCATTTGGTCGGGGTATAGTTGATGCCAAATTCCGCACCGGTGGACTGATAGTGCCATAGACCTTCCGAGAGCCATTCTTTTTTCTTAACGCGATGGCGTTCGTCGAAGAATCTGCTGGCAAAGGCCACCGACCATGCCGTGTTAATGGTATATACCACCGAGATGTTCAGCGGAAATATCAGATTGACTTTCCAATTGCAGTCATATTCCCAATCCACGCCGATGATGGGATACACGCGATCCATCTTCATGCCTGTTTCAGCCAGAAAACCGATATGCAGGCCGATATTCTTGCAGTAGGCATAACGCCCCCACAATAGCATGTCGTAGTACATATAATCTTGAAAATTCCAGTAGCCGACGTTGTCAAAATTTATCGTCAACTGTCCGCTCCAGGTCCAGTCCGGCAGGCGCTTTGTAAAGCCCCCCAATTCCAGACCAAGCGTGGATATATCTTTTTGGGTGAAATAGGGGTTAGCTTCCCAGTCCAAATAGGTGTTTTGATAGAGCAGTACGACATTGGCGCCTTCTTCAATACAGGCATCGTAATAATATACCAACCCCGCTTCACCTTGGCCAGTGCTGAAATATAGATGGTTATTGGCAAAGGAATTTTTAACCTTGGCTTTACCGACGACATCAACCAGGGCGCGCAGTTTAAATGGTCCGGCACCAGCCTCTTCTTCCGGGGCCTTAATATTTTCAGAGCCAATATCCTGGGGGTCAACATCTGCGCTTATTTGCGTATTGATAAAGGTTAGCCCTGTCAAAAGTAGGCAAAAAAGTTTTTTCACGATATGACTCTCCCTGGGAAGTAAAAGTTATTTTGATCGATTATAAGTTTTAACCGAAAGCATGCAATCTCGTCAAGCCCGGAAAAATTGAGGTTACTGATCACCCTGTATTTATGACGTGCAAACTGTCCGTTCTAATCAAGTTATTAATAAAAATTGATCTAGAAGTAAGTAAATGTGTTGTTGTGTGTTCGTCTTTACTTTTATTTATTTGTTTTTGTTATGTGTTGTATGGTAAAATTATGTTAGTACGGGTCGAAAAAAATAAAGGGAGTTTATGGAACCAATAGATATCAGTCCAAAACCAGTCCAGCCTTCAGGCGTAGTGGAGCTACCAGCATCTCCATCTCCAACGCGGAAGGGTGGTGCCGACACGGCAAAAGTGAGTCAGGTTTCTAGCGCTTCTTTTAAGGGTGCCCAGCAACAGCCGCTACCCACAAAAAAAACGTTTACAGCCTTACCCCTAAATAAAAACCTGTGGGAGCGGTTTTGTGACTTCGTCGCTTCCATTGTCAAGGCGATATTTCCCTTTTTATTCTCGGATGTTGTCAAACCCTCCCCACCTGAAAATAAACGATTATTGCTGCCACCTGCAGCTGGTGAGAAGCCGGTTACTACGCTAGTAGATAAATTTGCCCCGTTGTCTCCGAAAGACGCCAGCCAAAACACGCCAGCCATGGATGAACCTGCCATGGCAAGGCAAGCAGCCAAACCGATTGCCGATAAAGAAGCAGCCAGTGACCAACGGAATAAAACTCAATTATCAAAAGCTGAATTGATGGCAAGACTTGCAGCGTTTGAACCAGAAACAACCCAGCCTACCTCCATAGCAGCTGAAATTTCATTTGCAGATTTTTACAAGCAATGTGAAGCCGAATATGAGCAAAAAGAGGCTAAGTCTACGGGTACAGCGAAGGCGCACCCTAAAACCGTGCCAAGCACAACGACAAGCGCCACGCAAGCCGAGGCCGTGCCAAACAACAACAAGTCGGCGGCAACTACAGCTGCTAGCCAGGTAGAGGCTGCAACAACTGCGCAGCCAGCTAAAGTTAACTCTACCCCACCTGGCGGTATAAGTAACCCAGGAAACAGTTGCTACATGAATGCCACACTACAGGCAATATTGGCAGCCCTTGGCGACAATAAGGAATTCATTGCCAAAATGGCTCATCCCATAGCTCAAATTAATCTGAATACCTCTAAAAATAATGACAAAGCTGCCCAAGACGCTTTCATTGCATTGTGGAAAAAACTTGCAGACGACAAAAACTTCGCAAGCCTATACAAAACATGGCTGGCGGAGACTCCTCGGAGGAGTCCTGAAAAATTCATCGATGATTTGACTGCACAATATCCAGGTGTCACAAAGACCTTCTACGATAGCTTCAATTTGGCAAACACCGCCAATATGCGCAAATACTACAAGGTATTGCAAAACAGTTTAGACAGCGATCGCAAAAATAGAAAACCTATTGAAAGCTCGCGTAAGATCGCATTCGATCTGCTGAGAAATATTATTGCCTTGGGGCAACGCGAGCAAATCCGGCGCGCGTTTGCAAATTTCAACAACGCTTATATCGCGAAAGAAGATTCGCAAAATCTTATGCTAAAAGTTACCAATTTGCGCGACACAATATTTGCTTCAAATGCATTGGATATCGGCGACCTGAAAAACAGCACTCAATTGACTGGCCAGCAAGACGCGGCAGCCTTTTTCGAAGTCCTTTTTGGAGATGCGCTGAATTTCAGGCATGAAACGGTGAAGACAAAGCTGTCTCTCGATGAGCGCTATATGGGAAGATCGGAAACAGAGCTGCAAAGTTTGATTCGCGTTGCCATGGATGATAATGCCCAAACTTCAGCCACCGTTGGTTCTTTTACCAAAGAGCTGTCTGTCCAAGGAATCATCGACTACAATTTTGGCAAGCGGGTAGAGACGGATATACAAAACCCATGGAAACCTGATGCGCAACATACTTTTGATTCACGCATAGACAAAACAGACTTACAAAAAGATCTTGGCGGCGTATTTGCCATGCAGTTTAAGCGATTCGAATTCGACCCCATCACACAACAGCCTCGTAAGATCGCTACACCTTTGTCATTTCCGAAAGATGGCAGCATCGATCTTTCAAAGGCCCGTGGTGAAACAATCGGTACGACAAAGGCCGAACTGAAAAGCTTTGTCGTCCATGTGGGTAGTGAGAGTGTCAATGGCGGCCATTATATTGCCTATGTTAAGAAGGGTGATCAATGGTACTGGTGTAGTGATGATCAAGTTGTAGAACTCACTCAGAAAAATATCGCGGCCGCTAAAGCAGCGGGAGTTCCATACGCACGGACGATAAAGATGATTGATGAGGCCAGAAAAGATGCCTATCTTGCCTTCTTCGAAGTACAACCCAATCAACAAGCAATCCAAACAAGTTGATCATTATCTAATCAGTGAGTTGAGTATGGGATCGAACCATTAATTGAATTTCCTCCTAATATAAGCGAAAAGGACCTAAGAGCCATTAAGGCACAAAAGAATGATATTCTTTTAAGTCTTTAGGGTCGTTAAGGTCCTTTTCGCTTAGTTCTGAGAGGCATCTTTTTACAGGAACATAGAACGGTAAGACATGTCAAGCGGCTCTTTGCCGATGGCTATTTGCACTTGTTTAAGGGCGCTTTCAAAGTCTTTTTGCGTGATTTGAGCATGTGGATGACCGTCGCGCTGATCGGCGGGTAATTTACACAGCCTTTCTATCGGATGATTGGCAGCTTTGCGTACCAACCCTTCAATATCGGCCCCTACCCAGTCTTGGGTGTCTTCGATCAGCTTTTCCAAGTCAACATTCTTGGCAAGCAATCCCTTGTTTGCCAACTTTTCTGTATGGATCTTAAAAATCTCGCGGCGCCCTTTTTTATCCGGTATCCCAATTTTAATATGGACTTCCATGCGGCCCGGTCTTTTTACGGCATCGTCGATCATTTTTAAGTTATTCGTCAAACCGACCACAAAAATATTATTCAATTCATTTAAGCCGTCGAGTTCACCTAGAAATTGATTGACTACACTATTTCTGACTTTACTTTCCTCATCGCGTGACGCAAGCATGGCATCGATCTCGTCTATGATCAAGACATATAGCGGGCTTTTTTCTTTCAATTCTTGGAAGGCCTGGCGGGCAGGGGCGAAAAGATTTCGAATATTTTCTTCTGAATTTCCTACCCACTTGTTCCAAATTTCAGCACCAGAGATCATTTGAAGGTGATCGCCTTCACAACCAAGCACTTTCCCAAGCTTGCGGGCCAACGTTGTTTTTCCAGTGCCTGGAGGACCATATAGCAACAAACCTTTAACCGGCTTGATTTGCAAGTCTTGTACGATCTTTTGCATCGACGGGTCGCGGGCAAGCACAACATCACGAATGATTATTTTGAATTCATCTGAAAGTCCTCCTAATTCGAATTCCTTCATCATGTCGTCAGCGCTTTTATGCTGTGGGGCTTTCTCTTTTCTTAAGATTTTCAAGCGGCCTTCTTCTTCGGCAACAAAAGAAACTTGTGTATCTTTGGTGTGTTTTCCGAGCATCGTTAAGCGTTCGCTTTTTTTCGCAGCTTCATCAAAAGCCATTTCAACTACAGTGAAGATTAACTTGTCGCCATCGTCAAGCTGCTGTTGAATTCTTTGACCAATGAAAATGCCATCTTCAGTCAGCTTCTCAAAAAACATTTTTTCCAGTTGTTCTTCATTAAACGTTTGCTCTGCATAAGCAGACTTTGAAAGTATGCTGAGGGGTTGTTTTTCGAGACAGGCTGTCACTTGCAATTTTTTGATTGGCAGGCTGTTGGCGTGATCGCCCAAAACCACAGGCAGACTTGCCTTGACGCTAAACTTCATTTGGGTGTTTTCATCGATCTTATGCAGGACACCTTTAGCAGAAGGCCCTTTGAGTTCCAGCAGACATTTTGTTGACGGTACCTCTATCGCGATTCTTTGCCCATTGGCAAGCGAGGGTTTTATCTTTTGTAGTTCTTTCTTCAGGTCCCTTTCCAAAACAAAAGGAGCATTTTTATAAGGTATGCCTTGCATGTTTTGAAAATCGACGATTTCAAGATGCGCTTCTTTTGCCTCTTGTGCCTGATCATCTACGAAGAGTATTCCCTCCCCAGGATTTGGCTTAATTTGCGATTGACGCGTAAATTGATATGCCGACTGATAATTTGACGCCATCGATAGCGACAAGGGCGAAACAACTCCTGGTCGTGAACTTGAGCCTGAATTTGAAGACGATGAATATTGCTTCAATTTGGCATCGTTAAAAGTGATTTCAAGATCCCATTCTCCATTATGCGGGACAATATTTTTTTCATTCTTTAGCAAAGTTTTTCCATCCAATGCATAACGAATGGCACTTTCAATATCGTTCACAGATAGTGCTAAAGGTAGAGGTTGAATACTGGTTTTCCACCCCTCCACAGAAGATGGTTTCGCTTTTTTGAAAGGAGTCACTGTAAAATCAAAGCTGTCGATGTCGTCGCTTTCTATGACATTATCAATTAAAGCAATGCCTGAATGTGCTTCTGCAACGAACTCTAGCTGTGTCGTTCGACTAATGCGATAAAATGGAGCTTCTCCTATCGATATGGCATCGTCATAGATGTTAGCAGAGATCAAGGTTGCAGCCAACGGAACTTCTGAAGAGCCATTTCGGAGCAACTGCATAAGTTGCTGGCCTTTTTTAAGGTAGTCTGAAAGGTTATTGGCCTGAAAACTATTTCGCAATAGATCGACGAGCACAATCTTCCTTGGAGTTGATGTTTGGTGTTTTTGTTCATCGACATCATTTTCGGCATTAATTTCATGATCATGCCTGCCGATCAGAAATATTCCTTGATGCAAGAGAGCACTTTTTTGTGTCTCTTGTTTAAATGCTTCTACAGCTACCGTATCGTGAGTGGTAAAGTTGGAAATTCCCTCTATGGATTCCCTGAATTGAATAGGATTGATCAGGATTTCGCCTATCTCAAGTCCAGATCTTTTTATGGCCGCATAAACCCTATTTCCAATTCGAACATATTTATGCCGCGGGGCATCGCCGGCATGATTGGATGTTTCTTTATGTACTTTGCTCGGCGTTGTTGTTTTAGAAATGTGTGAGTGATATGGCAACCTTGAATATGAATGTCTTGTCTGCGCTTGAGAAGAAGGGGTATTTTGCTTGCCAACCTGACAAATGTTGAACAACTCTTCGATATCTTTGCTATTCATCCATACACAGTTTTGAATGGTGTCTGAGTGGTTGACTATGTATTGGACTTTCATGATTTTGACTTTTGATGGAACGTCGTTTTTCAGTCTGGTATTGATGTCTGTGCCCTGATCCTTATTTTCTTGCATATAGCCATTGTTAAATGCACTTCGAGATGATATGAGTGACATATTTATTGCCTCTATTGGAATATTTAAGGTCTTTATTTTTGGCCGCTAGCTTTTGTAAAAAGACATTAAATAAACCATTACGACAAATTGTATTTTCAACACAATTAGATATATGGCCCATCAGGCAAATGAGTGGTAGATCTTAGAAAAGGCCGTTGAACGTGTGAAAAGGTGTTCAAGGTTTTTGGCTGCAATGGTTTGTGAAAGGTGGGGACATCAACAAACCGGCGAGGTTCTGTTGCTGGCAAACCGTTGCATTCAAGAAGGTTAGGCGGGTTTTCCAGGACAACTGCCGATGCTAGGTTGATTGAGGTTGAAATTTAAAAAATCTGTAATGCAGCCTTTGGTTGTTCGGCTTGAGGTCAGGCTTGAGATTTATAAGGAGTCTTATTTGAAAAAGGCCTGGATCTCATTGTCAAAACAAATTGACAATTCGCGCAGAAAAAAAGGGCCCATCACGCAAATGAGTACCCAAGAGGTTTTCCCGACCTTCTTTGTGACTCTGTGGTGTAATCAGCTTGCTTGAGGACTAGTATTATTAATCAAAGTGTTACCTATGTTGGTGTATTGGATCCACCACCGAGGCAAAGAGGCACAGAGAAGGGAAATGGAGATTGCTGTTAGGGCTTTGTTAATTAGGTACTCATTTGCGTGATGAACCAAAAAAAATAACAGGCTTTAAGGATGCCTTAACGGCTGCCGCCGAGCATGCGCGTAAGTTCGTGCCGGTGGGCATTATCATCGAGGCTATCGACGATGGTGACGGTGCGCCCGTCGACCTCCTGCTTGGAGATGCGGATGTGATGTTCGGCAAATTTTGCCACCTGAGGGAAGTGGGTGATGCACAGCACCTGGTGCTGGCAGGCGATGGCACGCAGTTTTTCGCCGACGACGGTGGCGGTCTCGCCGCCGATATTGGCATCTATCTCATCGAATACCAGTGTCGGCATCTTTTCCTTGCCGGCCAAGACGGCCTGCATGGCGAGCATGGTGCGCGATAGTTCGCCGCCGCTTGCGCATTCGCGTAAGGAGACGCGGTGCTCGCCGACATTTGGGGTGATGAAAATTTCGATTTTGTCGTCGCCGCAGCGGTTGCGTTTCTGGGGAAGCACTTCCACAAAGATTTCGACTTTAGGCATATTTAAAGCACGCAGATGTTCTACGATAGCAGCTTGCAGATGGGTGGCAGCCTGCTTGCGGCCCTCTGTAAGGCCAGCCGCCAGGGCGTTGCTTTCGGCACACAAGACGCTGAGTTTTTCTTGCAGGGCGGCGATCTGATCGTCGGTCGTTTCGAGCTGGCCGAGCTTGCTCTGTGATTGCAGTAAATAGGCATTGATATCGGCGACAGAGTGGCCATATTTGCGTTTCAAGCGCGTGATGAGTTCCAGGCGGGCACTAAGCTGGGCGGCTTGTTCCGGATTGTGTTCGATGCGCGCTTCATAAAGGCGTAGGGTGTGGGCGACTTCTTCAAGTTCGAGCAAGGCATTTTCATAGGTGGTGGCGGTTTCAGCCAGTGTGGGAGCCAGGCGCACTAGCTGTTCAAGCGTCGTTTTTTGACGGCCCAGCTGGGTGAGGACGGCGCTTTTTTCCCCGCTGAACATGCGGTTGAGCTCGCCGGCTTTTTGCAACAGCTCGTCGGCATGCGACAGCTGTGTATATTCGGCAAATAGCAGCTCTTCTTCGTCTTCCTTTAGGTTGGCCTCTTCGAGCTCTTCGATCTCCATGCGGCAGATTTCGATGTCGCGGAGGCGTTGGGCTTCTGAACTGATCAGCTTCTCGAGCTTTTGGCGCGTATGCAGCTCTTCATCCCAGCACTTGGCAAAGGAAGACATATCCCTTTGCAAGTCGCCATAAAGGTCAAGGGCATGGCGGTGGTAGTCCAGCGACAGTAATTTCTGGTTGGCATGCTGGCCGATAACATCAAAGAGATGTTCCGAAATTTGCCGCAGCAGGGTAGCTTGGGCTAACTGGTTGTTGATAAAGGCCCGGCTTTTGCCTGTAGCGGCAAGTTCGCGGCGGATGAGCAGTTCTGTTCCCCGCTCATGGTCGATACCGGCCTCGTCGAGCAGTATGGCTAGGCGTGGAATCTGGTCGATATCGAAAACGGCTTCGACGATGCCTTTGTCGGCCCCGCGCCGAAGATAGGAGGTGTCGCAGCGCTCGCCGGCGATGAGGTTTAGCGCGTTCATGATGGCCGATTTGCCGGCGCCGCTTTCACCTGACAAGACGTTGAAGCCGGCGGCGAATTGGATGGCGGCAGATTCGACTAAGACGATATTGGTGAGGCGTAGTTCTTTAAGCATAGCAAAAGATGTTGTTAATGGTCGTAGGTTGTAAGGAGTAGATTATGGGTTTCATCAGAGGCTGCCTCTTCGAGCAGGCCGTCCCGGTTCCACTCAGGGACTGAAAAGACAATGTTGCCATGTCCCTGGTCGGTTTGTGTCATGGCTGAACTGCTCTTTTTAACATAGGCCACTGGACGGATTTCGATGTCAGGCGCGTTGAAGCGGTAAATGATGATTTTTTGGACGCCGGAAGACTGCTTCATCGTCGTTTTACGCGTCTCGACTACTTCAGGGGATACCGGAATGGTACGGTTGAAGATGTCGATGAGCGTGTTTTGTTGGGCGAAATTGAGCGTATATAGCACATGGTCATGTTCCACCGCCATGCCGCGCACATCATTGGGAGAAATGTATTTAGCCGGAATGAAGCCCATGAGCGCCGCGATATTCATGAGTAAGATGATGGCAAACCCGCCTAAAACGGCGATCGTCATGCCCAGTGTGATGCGATTGCTCATAAAAATCCCTTTCATTAGAAAATTAGGGTCATTCTGCCGTTTTGTCGATAATAACGCAAGTTGGTAACAAATAAGGCGGCAATTCTGTCTAAAAAAATTTACCACAGCGCCCTAGAGGCGCCGAGAAAACAACGATACAAAAAAACAGGACAAACAGCATAGAAGTAAAAGGAAGTCTAGGGCAGGACCAATAGCTAGTTTTTTTCTGTGTCTCTTTGCCACTGTGGTGAACTTTCGGCAGGAATTACTGCCAGTCATATCCCCCCTGTTCTGCTAGCCCCTTTCAATAACGGAGTCAAGGGTTTTAAAGTGGAGTTTGGCGACCTGGCCCAAGTTTTCCCTGCCATGGGTGCGCACAAACTGACGTCCGGCGGCGATGGTCTTTTGCGAGGCGCCCTTAGGCAACGCCTGTCCGTATTGTTTTTCCAGCATAGCCAACCCCTCCACAAAGGCGCAGCGCGCTAGTATCGAAGCGGCAGCCACGACGATGTCCTCTTCAGCCCGATGGCGCTGTGTGATGTCCAGGTCAAGTTTTTTGCGCTTGACGGCCGTCAGCACCACCTCTTCGTTGGCGAATTGGTCGACGACGATATGCCGGCAGCCTGTCCGCTCGGCCAGCTGTTCGATAGCGGTGGCGTGTCCCCAGGCCAACAGGCGGTTGAGGTTTTTGAATTGCACGATCAGTTCATTATATTTTGGAGGGTTGATTTTGACGATATGGTGCAAGAATTCCTGGCGGATCTTATGGGCCAGCGTCAGGATGGCGGCATCGGTGAGGGTTTTGGAATCGCGCACGCCGAGCTGCTTGAGCCTGGCGATGCCATCGCCGGCTGCAAAGACGCCGGCGACGCAGAGGGGACCGAAGAAGTCGCCTTTGCCGGATTCGTCAATGCCGATATGTCCGGTGAGGTTATGTTCGGTGGCTGGTAGGACCTCTTTATAGCTGTAGGTAAAAGTTTTTAGGATGTGGGGTTCGAGGTAGAATTCGATGAAGGCTCCCATTTCTTTGCCCTGGACGGTAAGCTTGCCGGATTTATATAAGGTGCAGGAGACCCCTTTTTTTTTGGCCGCAAAGACAGTATATTGAGGAATGGTAATGTCGAAATCCTGATTTTTCAGATCCTGGATCATTTTTTTTGCAAGCACGATGTCGATGGTGGCGACGAAGACAGAAGAAGAGGGGGCTGAATCATTCATAATTTTTAATGTTGTTTATAGTGATCGGCAATCAAAGCTGGAATTCCAGGATGCATTTTTTTTGGAATAGTTGAGCTGTATTTTTCTCTTTTCTCTTTTAATTGCAATTAGTGTATAACAAAGGCTAGGTAAAACGACTTGCCTATAACCCGAAGGAGGATGGCTTCGACTTGTCAAGACGAGTGGAAGACTGCATTATGATAAACAAAACTGATATGAAAAGCATAGGAGAAACTTTCAAACAGCGCCGTTCTGAGAGAAATATATCTCTAAAAGAGGCTGAGAATGCGACTTCGATCCGAATGAATTATCTGCATTCTATCGAAGAAGGCGATGTCAGCAAACTGATTTCTCCAGTCTATGCGCAAGGTTTTGTCAGGCAATATGCGGCCTTTTTAGGTTTGGACGGCGAGAAAATCATCAAAGATAACCACGAAGCCTTCAACCGCCATCAAGAGCAGGAATTTTGCTATGGCATCGGCACGCTCGAAGTGCGCGGCAACCCCGGTGCCGGCGTCAAATGGGTACCTAATGCCCTGTGGGTGCTAGCCTCGGTGGTGGTCATCTTCGTTGCATGGTATGCAGCCCGCTTCTTGGAATTGATCTAACTAACACTGGATTTACAGCCTTATGTAATTTGTTAATGGGTTGTGAATCCGATTCAATGCAAAGAAGCAGCCAAGCGCGCAAAGAACGCAGTGAAAGCCAGCAGCACCTATCTCAGTTACCCCCGAGGTTACCCCCGAGGTTACCCCCGTGGTTATCCTGCCATGTTGTGCTATGTGCGGCTTGTTTTCTCCTAAATAACAAATCATATGCCGTTTAATATCGCTATGTTGAATTCCACATTATTTTGCGGCATAGAGCATCCATCAAAATATCCCTGACAAAAGCTTGAGTTAGCCGTGAATACGGCAGAAGCATGTAGCCACAGGTGTGAACCTGTGGTAATCACAGCCAATGCCCCCAAGCCGTGTCTAGGGGGAAGAGTCTCCGGACGCACTGTCGCCGTAGACACGGCTTCATATTTCTTATGTTCACACCTGTGGCTACATGCGTCCGCCGCATTCACGGCTAACACAGGTTCTGAAATCAGGGGTGTTTCGTTGGTTGGAATTAAAACAATAGCCTTATATACCAGCATCTAGATGCTGGTATGCCTCCATCGCCCTCTAATCAAACAACTTTTAGTGTCACCGTGTCGCATTCCATGTTATTTCCAGATAGGGGGGGCCGAAGGAACTGACACGCTTTGCGTTGAATCGGACTCACGGTCTATTATGCAAAGATAATGATATCATAAAATTCATTCTGCATAAAAAACACGTTTCAGGCACAGACCATGGGCAGGGGCAGTGACGCCGGCGCTTGGACGCTTCCCGGCGGCTATAATGGCGGGAATGTCTGCTACAGCAATTTTGCCGCAGCCTGCATAGACGATGGTGCCCACGAGGTTGCGCACCATCTTGTAGAGAAAATTATTGCCCTGCACGCACAGGCATAGGCGCTGTCCCGGCAATTCATTGACCATGATCGTATGCACATTCCGCACGTAATGTACATAGGTATGATTTCTCTTGAAGTTGCAGAATGCGGTAAAATCATGCTCGCCAGTAAGCTGCAGCGCTGCCGCATGCATGGCGGCGATATCAAGTCGGTGAGGATAATGCCAGGAATATAACCGATGCATGGGCAGCTGCGCCCGGCCATAGCATAGCGTATAGTTGTATTCCTTGCCTAGGCAGTCAAGGGTGGGGTGAAAGCCTTCCTCGGCTAGTTCCACCCCCAGGATGGCTATGTCTTTCGGCAGCAGGCGATTCAAGCTTATCTGCAGGCGCTGTAGCGGCAGCGACGGTTTGCCTGTAAGGAAATTGACGATTTGTCCTTCGGCATGCACGCCTGCATCGGTGCGGCTGGCGGCCTGCAATACGATTTTTTCTTGTAAAATCCTTTCCAGTACTACCTGCAGCGTCTCTTCAATGCTCGGCCCCATGCCGGTCTTCTGCCAGCCGAGGTAGTTAGTACCATCATAAGCGACTGTCAGCTTAATGTTATGCATTTAAAGCGTGCAGTTTTTGGCGAACATCTGCACGCCTTCCAGGAAGCGCTGGATGGCCAGCATGATCAGGACCATGGCCATCAGGCGCTCGCAAGCCATCAAGCCATTCACACCCAATAGTTTATGCAGGCGCGCTCCAGAGAGCAGGATGGCTGCGGCAGCCGTCCAGGCCAACAGGATGGCTCCCAGCATGGAAAGCAGGCTTGGCTCCAGATGGGCAAATAGCATGATGGTGGCCAGCAACGAGGGACCGGCGATGAGCGGGATGGCAAGCGGCGTGACGAAAGGCTCGTCGGCCGGTAGGTTGGCCCTTAGGCTGTCAGAGCTGGGAAACAGGATTTTGATGGCTACGAGGAATAAGATAGCGCCGGACGCCAGCCGCAAAGCTGTTTCTGAGACCTTGAGTACATTGAAGATAAATTCTCCAAGATAATTGAAGGCTATCATTGCGCCAAGCGCGATCAGCATTTCCCGCATGATGATCACCTGGCGCCGCTTGGCGGGGATATCGCGCATGGTATTGAGGAAGGATGAGATGTTGCCGATGGGATCCATGATTAGAAACAGGATGATGGCAAGATTTAGCAGCGTCATGATGTATTCCTGAATTATGAAAGGGTTTTGGCAAATAGATAGGCGCCATTGATAATCATCTGCATCGACATCAGGCCCAATACGAGACCCATGACCTGTTCGAGGGCGGCCAGGCCGTGTTTGCCGATCAGCTTCTGCAGGTAGGGAGCGCCGATGACAACGGCCATCACGCCCACCCATGCCAGCATGATAGCAAGCGTCATTTTAAGGTCGTTAGCTTCGGCGCGCGAGCTGACCATGATCATGGTCATCAATCCGGGCCCTGAAATCAACGGCGTGGCGATCGGGACGATAAAAGGCTCTTGCTTTAATTGGACGCCTTGTTTTTCTTCTGGCTTATGAAACAGCATCTGCAGGGCGACAATAAATAGCACCATGCCGCCGGTAAGCGCTAAGGCATAGTCGCTGATGTGCAGGGCGCCCAAGAACAGTTCGCCGAAGAATTGGAAGAAGATGGCGATGATGAATGCGATGATGCCTTCGCGGAAGATGATGATCTTTTGGCGTTCGAACGGGAAATCTTTGACCAGGGCCAGCATGGCCGGTGAGTTGCCAATGGGGTTGGCAACCAGGAAAAAGGTGAGGGCCAGAGCGAATATAGACACGTGACATCCTTAAAGAGTGTTAGATTTTTATCCCTTTCGCCTCGCCTGTTGGATGAGCTTGTAACTTTCGACATCCAGAATGACCGCCCCAAAGCAGCCAAGCAATGTCCCTGCGAGCAAACCCAACCCTTGCGAGAAGCAACTGATGGCGAGTGTAAAGATAAATGTGATTAGCTGCAACTTTGGGTGTTTTTTATTAAATCTGCAGGCAATTTTGGTGATGCCGGCCATGGGGGCATTATAGCGATCAAAAAATTTCCACACAAGCTTAGTTGTCAGCACGCCAGCTGCAATGCCTAATAATGGCACGCTCAGACAAGGTATAAAAATGCGCGCTGCCAGCGCTGCCAGGCTAAAAGCCACACTTTCGACAGGCGTCGCAGACAGACAGTCTGCGATGGCGTTGGAATCATCAGGTAGGAGAGGGAATAGCATCCCGGCTGAAGGGGTATAAGGCATACAGGTCAAGGACTGCTCAAATGACATGATTTACTCAATAAAGTAAGAAAATACTGTACTTTACCCTAGTTTTTCCTTACAAAATATACAAGTATGAATGCAGGAACTGTGGCCGTAATGACGCATGAAATTAATTTCAGAGATGATAGCGGCGCCTCGATAAGGCGGCTGATCTGGCTGACGGATCTGCATCTGGATGCCATAGATAAAGCCCAGTATCGGATGTTTCACGAATTAATTGCTTCGCATGAGCCGGATCTTGTGCTTATCGGCGGTGATATCAGCAATGGCACCGCCTCGTTGATGCATTTGGCCAATTTGGAAAAACTGATCGACAAGCAGTTTTATTTTGTGCTTGGTAATCACGATTTCTACTACGGCTCTATTGCTCAAACGCGTCGCATGGCACATGCCTTGACCAAGAGCAATTCCAAGATCCAATACCTCACCGACAATGGCATCATCCAGCTTTCCAAACATACCGCCTTGATCGGCCATGATGGCTGGTCCGATGCCAGGGCCGGTGACTTCCTTAACTCCGACATCATGCTTAACGACTACTATCTAATTGAAGAGCTAAAACGCCTGAATCAGGAAGAGCGCATGCTTAAGCTGCATGAGTTGGGCACTGAAGCTGCCGGTTTTTTGAAAAAGCAATTGATCAAAGCCTTTAAGATTTATACGCACGTGGTACTGCTTACGCATGTGCCGCCTTTTGAAGAAGCTTGCCTTTTTGATGGCAAGCCTTCAGATGCCAACTGGTCCCCGCACTTCGTTGGCAAAGCCACAGGCGAGGCCTTGAAAGATGTCATGCAGCATCATCCTGAAAAGCAACTGCTCGTCCTATGCGGCCATTCCCATCATAGCCAGGACATCTTTATCCTGCCCAACCTGCATGTCGTCACCGGCCAAAGCGAGCTCGGCCTCCCCGACATCCAGGGTCTGATCTTCGTCAATTAAGCCCAGACTCTGCTGTCGCAGCATTTCTGCGATCAATAAGCTGTGCATTCGATTAAACGCAAAGGCACAGCCAAGCACGCAAAGCCGCAAAGGAACAAGCCATAAAATATAAGACACACATAACTTCAAAGGGGAATACCTGCTCAAATCATAGCGAAAGCGTCATAGCTATCCTGTCATGATGTAATATGATTTTTCTGTTGGCTTTCTTTGCGCTCTTGGCTGTTTGCGTTGACTCGTATTCATAGTTTTTTATGAGCGGATAATGGTGTTATAATGCGGATCGTAGAGCCCCAGGACCCTAGCTAGCATGCTCACGTTTTCTGGGCGCAGGGAGCAGAGGGGCAGGCGGCAGGCGCCCGCCGGCAGATCGGACAGGGTCATGGCAGCCTTAATCGGGATGGGATTGGTTTCGCAGAAGGCCGCCCTGAAGAGTGGGGCCAGCCGGTAATGTATCTGTCTGGCAGTGGCGAAGTCGCCGGCGGCTGCGGCCTCGGTTAAGGCTTTGACTTCCTTAGGCAGCAGGTTGCTGACCACAGAGATAATGCCGTGACCGCCCAGGGCCATCAAGGGCAAGGTGGCGTTGTCATCGCCGCTCATGACGGAGAAGTCGGGACGCACCTCGCGGATCATTTCGATGATATCGCTAATTTGGGAGAGGCTGCCGGCGCACTCTTTGATGCCGATGATGCTGGGGATTTCCGCCAGCCGTCTTAGCGTGTCAAGCTGTAAATTCTGGCCGGTCCTGCCTGGCACATTGTAGACGACGATAGGCAGACTGGTAGCTTCAGCGATGGCTTTAAAATGCAGGTACAGTCCTTCTTGGGTGGGCTTATTGTAGTAGGGCGTGACGATGAGGGCCATGTCTGCACCCATCTGTTCGGCTTGGCGGGTGTTTTTGATCGCCTGGCTGGTGGCGTAGCTGCCGGTGCCGACCATCAGCAATGTCGGACCGTGGATTTCCTGGCGGGCGATGGTGATGATACGCCTTTGCTCTTCTTCACTCAGCGTCGGGGCCTCGCCGGTCGAGCCCAGGCAGGTAATGCCGTCGATGCCGCTTTCGATCTGGCGGGAGATAAGGAGGCGAAGTGCTTCTTCATCTAGCCTGTCTTGAGTGCCAAAAGGAGTGATCAAGGCCGTATGTACGCCTTTAAGTAATGCCATAGTATCCGGATGTGTTAGATTTGTGTGGTGATGAACATTTTCAGAATATCGTCATATCCTTCATAATCCCCCACATGCTTTTTTAGCAATGCCAAAAGCTCTTTATTGACGTCGCCATATGGATTTTTGAAAATGCTGTCGCCATTGAAATTACAAAGCACGCGCGCAATGAACAGCTGCATATTGGCATCATCCACCGTAGTATTGCCATAGGGTTGAAAGCACCCCTTGGCATCCAGCGCCTTGCCTTTTACGGACAGGCTTGTCTGCCGTATATCGGTAAGCAGCTGCTGGCGCGAATGGGCGGCCCAATGCAAAAATGTAGTCTTGGTTACCAGCCAGGCGCAGAACTTTGTTAAGTTAGCCAAGTCGGCGATGGTTGGGGCTGTCTTGTTTGTTGTCAAAGCTGGGAAGGTGTCGAGTTTGTCCTGCATGGCTGTCGACCAGCGATGCACTGCCGCCCAGTCTTTGGTGATGGCCTTGTGATTCTTAGCGATATAGTTTTTTAAGAATCCCAGCAGCAGGTTGTAATGCAGCTGCTCACCTTTGGCAAAGTAGTGATTGACAGCCAGCGGTGCTCGGGGCTTATAGCTTTTCCAGTCGGCCTTCTTTTTGACTGCGTTGATGACTAGTTGAGCGACATCATTGGTGCTTAATGCCGACATGTCAAGCACGCTGCCGCTGCCAAATATCACGCCTTTTGAGCCGAGCCAATCGATAAAGTCAATCTGGCCGAGATGTGGCTGCAACACAGAATAGAGGGGGTTTTGCGGCGTGACATATTTGAAGAACTCTTCGGCGGGGATGCCGGGCAGGATGTGCCCTTCGCCAAGATGCAGCTCGCCTTCGCCTTTCAAGGCAAAGGTTGAACGCGCCAGATAGAGTGCCCAATCGAATTTGTCATCACCGGGCCTGACGATCTGCTCTTTGGCATCGCTGCGGAATTTGACGGCTATGGAGTCCAGTTTTAAATAACCGGTGGCGTCCTTGGTGGCCTTAACGCGTACGTTAGGCAGCGAATCGTGCTGGTCCAGTTCCAGTCCGTCCCAGTTGGCTGTCCAGATGATCTGGTTGTTTATCGTTTGGCCTTCGACTGCGCTGACGTGGTTGAGGAGTTCGTCGATCAAATTTTCGGCCTTGAGCTGGCGTTTCGCATGCACCACGCCGAAGCTGTCGTAGATCCTTTGCACCTGGGTAATACTTAGCCAGCGGCCGAAAATGGCGATGAAAAGACGTTTCGGCATTTCTGCCAGGGCTGACCATATGAGCTTCCAGAAATATTGCGGCGTTTGGGAGTGGCTGGGAATAGGGTGGGCGACGACGGTGAGGTCTTTGGAGATATCGTGGTAACTTGCGGGTATATTGCCGATGGCGTGATGGTGGGTTTTTACCGGCAGGCGGCGTTCAATCTGCTGCAGTGAGGCTTCTCTTTTTACGCTTGGCAATCCTTGCTTGGCGAAGGGCAGGTATTCTTGGACCAGTTCCATGACGACGCGTTGTGAATGGGTTAATATCCCGGGCTGCCAGTTATAATGGAAGCTGAAGTTGCCATTGGCATCAGATCTTGCATAGCCTGCAAAATGTTTGAAGTTGAAAAAGTCCTTGGAATAGAAGTTAATTTTCATATTGGCGATCGGCAGTTTGTCGTCGTTATAAACTAACCGGCCGGCAACAGAGCGTTGGAAGGTGGAAGGGGGTTTGATGTCGGCATACTTACTGTTCTTGCCCACGCCAAGTTCTGGTTCAACCAAGTGGGTGCCGGTATGCCATGCATAGAGATAACGTGCTGCAGTGCTTGCTTGCGACATAATATACCTCCAGGCTTTTGATGCCCTACCATATACCATCTATCGAAAATAACATGCCACAGGAGAACGAAATAAGGGTGTTAACCATTGAAGCACAAAGTTATGCATGAAGGTGGAAAGTGAAACAGCGTGTGGTTATTTGAGTGATCTTGCATATAAAGAAATTCAACGCCAAGGAACAGCCAAGAGACGCAAAGAAGCAGAGAACTACAAAAAATTATTGTAAATCTCACATCTATACATCCAGTTAGCCTGATGGGTAAGCCTGACCATCCTGCTAGAGTATTTGTTTGGAGGTATACCTACGTCTATGTTGCTTCTCTGTGGCTCTGTGCCTCGGTGGTGAACTTTTGTTGCTTGCTTAAAGCATATCATCAAGGGTGAAGAAGCCTTTTTTGCCTTCCAGCCAGGTGGCTGCGGCAAGGGCGCCCTGCACAAAACCGTCGCGATTCCTCGCGGCGTGTGTCAGAGTGATGGTGTCGGCTGGGGAGTCGAAGAGTACTGCATGGGTGCCGGGCTCGCTGCCGATACGCAGGCTGGCGCAGCTAATTTCGTTCTTTCTATGCGGCATATGTTTGTGCAAATTAGCCATGATCTGCTTGGCAGTGCCTGAGGGGGTGTCTATTTTTTGGCTGTGGTGGATTTCCAGGCCAGCGACATCATAGTTGTCAAAAGCATCCATGATGGCGGCGGCCTGGGCGACAATTTTAGTAAATAGGGCCACCCCAATGGAGAAATTCGGGGCGTGGATGAAGCCGATGCCGCTCCTTTCAACCATCTGCCTAGCTTCAGGCAGATGTTCGTACCAACCGGTGGTGCCTATGACCAGATTCTTTTTCAGGGCGCAAACCTGCTTGATATTTTGTAAAGCATGTTTCGGGTGGGAGAAGTCGATGCACACCTCGGCATCTGCCAGGGTCTCGGCAGAGATAGTTGTGTGTGGTGAGCAGTTGGGATCGATGATGGCAATGACAGAGTGTCCGCCGGCAAGGGCGGCTTGCTCAAGCATCTTTCCCATCTTGCCATAGCCTATCAGTGCGATTTTCATGTGCATTCTTCCTTATTTCCTGGTTTATTTTACCGTTGCCGCTTCGCTGTAGATCGTATGCCATAGCGATTCCATGCTTTTGCGCTGCTCTGCTGTCAAGTCGTGCATGATAATGAAGCAGTCGTCATTTTGCGTAAAGGCGGCTTTGGTCCAGTTGGCAGAGCCATTGACCAGCATGCTGCCATCGATATACAAGAATTTATGGTGCAGTAGCGGCCCGCCGCGGCTGAGGGCTACGTCGATGCCGTTCTTTTGCAGCAGCTTAACAATCTTGGCGCTTGCGCCTTTGCCAGAATAGTGGTCGATGACGACTTGGGTGTTTACGCCGCGCTTGCTGGCGGCGATGACTTCATAGGCCAAATCCTGGCGGGTCCAGGTGAACATGGCTACGCGCAGCGTTTTTTCGGCGGACTGGATCAATTTCTTTAGTCGACCGACGGCGTCCTTGTTGTCGGGCAGGAACCACAGTTCGATGCGCTGGCCGCCGATATTGAAAATTTCAAATGGAAAGTGAGTTTCGTGTCCTTCAACCTTCATGGTTTTGGCTTTGGCTATGACGACTTGGGCCAGCAAGGGGTCATCCATGGCGGCGACGAGGTTGCCATTCATACGCAGCGATTCTGTGGTCATATTGGCCGAGCCGATCCAGGTTTGGTGTCCATCGATGACCAAAATTTTAAGGTGCATGAGGCCGGGGCCGAAACGTCTGAGGCTGGTGGCTTTAGAGCCTAGCTTGCTATCGATATATGGAGAGGCTTGGGCGTAGCTGACGACATGCACATCGACGCCTTGTTGGCTTTTGTGGCGCAGGCTGGCGATGATCTTCGGGTCGGTCAGGGAGTAGATGATCAGCAGGACAGACTGCTTGGCGCTATCGATGGCATTGGTGAATGATAGGGTGAGGTCGTCATTGTTTTGGTTGGCATAGAGTTCTGCCGTCTGGCCGTAGGTAGGCGGCAGCGTTTCCTTGGTTGCTTCTTGCAGCCACAGCGCACCGGCCAGCAGGAGGGCGGAGAGGGTGCTTAAGAGGTAGGCTTTGAGATAACGCCCGGGCTTAAATGTAAATGGCTTAGGATTTTTTTTCATAGGGCGATATTAAGCGAAGTTGAGAAGGCGCTGATCAGAGCCTGTTGCAGGCCGGTGTAACGCCTTTTGACTTCGTCGTTCTTGACGGCCAGGGCGACGGCTTTTTTTGTGCCAACGAGCACGACCAGGCGCTTGCCGCGCGTGACGCCGGTATATAACAGGTTGCGGTGGAGCAGTTTGAAGTGCGTGGTATGCACCGGCATGACGATGCAGGGGCATTCGCTGCCCTGGAATTTATGGATGGAGACGGCATAGGCCAAAACCAGTTCATCCAGATCGGAGAATTCATAGACGACATCGCGTTCGTCGATCGTGACAATCATTTGTTGTTCGATTGCATCGATGGAGGCGATGCGGCCAATATCGCCATTGTAGATTTCGCGTTTGTGGTCGTTGCGGATCTGCATCACCTTATCGCCGGGCAGGAAGCGTTTGCCTCCCCAGAATAGGGGAGTGCCATTGGGATTAAGCTGTTCCTGCAGGACGAGGTTGAGGTTTTCTATGCCGATGACGCCCCGCCGCATCGGCGCCAGCACCTGGATATCGTTGACCGGATCCAGGCCGTATTTCTTCGGCAGGCGCTGGGCGACCAGCGCCTGTATATCGCGCAATACATCTTCAGGCGATTCAACCTCGATGAAAAAGAAATCGCTGTCGCTGGCATTGCCGATATCTGGAAAGACGCCGCTGTTGATACGGTGGGCATTGGTGATGATGCGCGAGCCGGCCGCCTGGCGGAAGATCTCGTTGAGGGCGGTGACGGGGATTACGCGCGAGGCGATCATATCCTTAAGTACGTTACCCGGGCCGACGCTTGGCAGCTGGTTGATATCGCCCACGAAGATCACGCGGGCGTGTTCAGGAATAGCCTTTAGCAAGTTATACATCAGCGAGGTGTCGATCATGCTGGCTTCGTCGATGATTATTAAATCACAGTCTAGCGGAGCTTCTAGCCCTTTCTTGAAACGTCCGGTCTTGAAATCGAATTCCAGCAGGCTGTGGATGGTGGAGGCTTTTTTGCCGGTGATTTCGGTCATCCTTTTGGCCGCCCTGCCGGTGGGAGCTGCCAGAATGATCTTACTGGTAAGCTTCTCAGTAATCGACAGGATGGCTTTAGTGATAGTGCTTTTGCCGGTGCCTGGGCCGCCGGTGATGATCTGGATTTTTTCCTTGAGGGCCTGAGCGACGGCTTGCAGCTGGTTATCGGCAAGCTTGATATTCAGATGCGTCTGCACCCATGCCAGCGCTTTGTCGGTGTCGATGGCGCGCAGGTGGCTATGGCATTGGCGCAGGCGCGCGGCCTGGCGGCAGATGCCGACTTCGGAAAGGAAAAGTGGACGCAGCCAGACGAAGGTCTCAAGCTTGCCGGCATGCACCATCTCGCCGATCTCAAGGCGCTTTTCCTGCGCCAGGGCTTGCAGGCGCGGTTCTAGCAGAGCTTGGGTTGTCTCCAGCATTTCTTCGGCATGTTTTATCAGTTCGCACAGCGGGAAGCAGACATGCCCATCATCGGAGCATTCGCTTAAGGTGAATTCGATGCCGGCGTCGAGGCGTTCGGGGGCGTCTTTGGGGATGCCGAGCTTTTGGGCGATGGCGTCGGCGGATTTAAAGCCGATGCCGTGGATGTCGCGCGCCAAGCGGAAGGGGTTGCTCTGCACAATCTTGATGCTTTGCTGTCCGTAGGTCTTGAAGATCTTTTGGGCGAAGGAGGGACTGACGCCATGGGCTTGCAGGAAGATCATGACTTCGCGGATCGACTTCTGTTCGCTCCAGCAGTCTTTGATTTTCTCCACGCGCTTTTTGCCTAGGCCTTCGATTTCCAGCAGCTGCTCGGGGGCCTGGTCGATGATGTGCAGGGTATTGGCACCGAATTTCTCTACGATGCGGCCGGCATATTTAGGTCCGATGCCTTTGATAAGGCCTGAGCCCAAGTATTTTTTTATGCCTACCACGTCGGCCGGGGCTTCGACATGATACGAGGTTAGGGTGAATTGGCGGCCGTGCACGAGATGCTGCTTCCATTCCCCTTGGCAGCGCACGGTTTCGCCGGGTTTCAGCGAAGGCATGCTGCCGACGATACAGGTTAGGTCTCTTTGCTTCTCTTGTTTGAGTTGCGCAATGGTATAGCCGTTCTCAGGGTTCTGGAAGGTGATGCGCTCGATGTACCCAAAGAGTTCGGCCATATGCTCAGCTGAAAATGAGGTGGTGTGTTTCGATGCCCATGATGAACAGCGTGATCAGCAGCAGCACGATCAGCATGGGGCGTCCGCCGAATAAGCTATATTCGGACTCAAGTCCTAGCCAATACCTGCCCGCCCATACCATGCTGATCGGCAAAAGGCCATTCAATATCGCCTCGCCATAGCCGCCGGCAAGTCCCATGGCTTCGATGAAGATATCCGGGTAGGAAGCGGCGAAAAGCGCCGGTGGCATGAATACCGCCAGGCACAGGCCAAGGCGCAGCCAGCCTTCGCGGCGTTTGATATTAAGGCCATCGCCGAGGAAGTCGACCATTGACAGCGATACGCCGAGGAACGAGGTCACCAGGGCAAAGAAACCGAAAAATTCGCCGGACAGGCTCAGCCAGGGGTGTCCGACAATGGTTTGGAGCGTCTGGGTGATGGGTTCGCCGCGCATATCCGCGGCCTGGATCTGTGCCAAGGTCAGCGTACCGATGATCATCCACTGCCAAATGGAGTAGATAAGGAAGGGTAACAGCGTGCCTACGACAATAGCTAGGCGCAGCATGGTGAGATGGCGCTTCAGGTAGGTCGACAGGGTTGGCAGCAGATTATGGTAGCCGTAGGCGCCAAAAAGTACCGGTGTGGCCGCCAGGCTGATTCTCCAGTCGGCACGCTCCAGCAAGCCAGCCTGCACCTCTGTTGAACCGATGCCGATCAGCATGCAAAAGGAGATGAATAGTCCCACCATCAGCAGCCAATTGATTTTATTGACGCTGCGAGCGCCCAAAAAGACTAGCACTCCGAAAAACACCGCAAAGAGCAAGAAGCTGGCTTCACCGGTAACCTGCCAGCCAAAAAGTTGGTTGATGAGTTTGGCAAAGGCGGGGGCGCCGCCGGCGCAGTAGGAGACTTGCAAGCAGTAATACAAGAATAAAAAGGAAAGGCCGCCGATGAGCTTGCCCCATTTGCCAAGGAAATGGCCGGCCAAAGACAGCACATTGGCGCCGTCCGGCATCCACAGGATGACTTCAAGCAGCAAAAGGCCGGTGGCCATCATAAAGAGGCAGCAGCAGAGATTGACGGCAATGGCCGGCAAGAAACCGGCGATCCCCGTCACCACCGGCAGGGCCAGCATGCCGGCGCCGATACAGGTCCCCATCACCAGCAGGATGCCGCTAAAAGGACGCAAAGCAGTTCTAATCATGAGCAGTATAACGTGTTGCTTTAAGTTGAAAGACTTAAGATTAGGCGCTTGATTGATTTTTGTCATTGCTAAAAAGAAAAGGAAACTTCATTGCGTCTCTGCATTTTCTCCGCGTCTCTGCATTGAACCGGATGGCTTGGTTATTAACCAAGCATGATGATTCAAGATTTCCTGCAGCGATACTCTCAGGAAAATTTAACGCAGAGGCGCAGAGGAAACGCAGAGACGCGAAAAAAACAGACTGAGTTTCATCCATAATCAAGAGATCTTTGCTGATTATTAGCTGAGCATGCTGCGTTTGGTGTCGTGGTGCAGGCGTTCGGCTTCTTTATGTGTCTTAAGAGTGTCTGAGCCGGTCTCTTTGTTTTTATGCTGGGCGCCTTTGCGTGCATCTTCTTTGTCTTGCAGCCGCTTGAGATTTTGCTGCTCGACAAAGCGGTCAGCTTCTGAGCGGTTGTTGAATATCGAGCCGATACCGCTGACGCCTGTGCTTGCACCGGTGATGGATTGGGAGGAGGAGGCCAGCTTGGCGGCCGTATCGGCAGCCACCAGTTTGGGGAACATGGGGCTTAGTCCGAAGCCACCACCGACGATGCTGATGGCGGCGGAGAAGGCGGTGATGGTCATGCTAGACCAGGTATTGTAGGTGCCTTTGATCTTGATGGACTGTTCTTTGAGCTGGATATTGACTTCATGCAGATAGTCGTGGTCGGCCTTATGGGCTTTACGCATCATGAAGGCGATAGTTTTATGCACCATCCTAAGCAGTTTTTCGAAATTGACATGGTCCCTTTGCAATTCGGCATCTATGCCGAACGATAGTTTTTCATATTCGATATCGATGATGTTTTTTCTTTCGCCCTTGGGCTGGACAGCGGGCAGTATTTCACCGGCTTTGGCGATGGTGTCGGTATAATAGGGGTTGATGTCGGTGATAGTAGCTGCAGGCAAAGCGGTAGCTTTTTTGCTGTTGATGAGAGTCTCTTCTGCAATACTTGCTACTGCTGGTTGAGTTGTATTATTGACTGCCATAGTTAAACCTTAGTTAAGGATATGAATTGTTGATTATTTGGCGCGCGTCAGCATTTGCGCAGTCTGTTGGTGGGCGTCGAGCTGGTGTTTCAGCGCTTTGAATATGGTGCTGATGTCATCGTTGATCGTCTGCATGGCGGGTAGCAAATCGCCTTTGGTCTTTTTGTTGTTTGTCTTGATGTCTTCATTGACCACAAACAGATCACCGGTTTTTAAATCGTTTTTATATTTTAGGACGCCTTCGGCAAGCGATGTGCCGCCTTTGGTGACCGCTAGCATAGGAAGAGCTAGCCCTAAGATGGCGCCGGCGCCGCCGGTGGCAAAGGTGATGGCGATGATGCCCACATAGCCGGCCGTTTGACCGACATTGATCCAGCGCAGGATTTTATTTGTTTTGGCTCGGGCCTGGATCTCTTCGAGGATGGAGTAGTAGTTTTCCTGCAGCCCTTTATTTTTCTTCTGCAGAGCGAGGACATCTTGCTGGAGGCTTATGCTGGATTGCTCTTTGAGATCGCGCTGGGCAAGGGATAGTTCGACGAATTTCCAGTGGATCAGCACTTCCAGTTGGTGAGGGGAGGCTTTATTTAAATCATCGCGCAGCTTGTCGATCTCATCTTCGCAGCGTTCGATCATGGCGCGGTTGAGTTCATTGACGGATGCTATATATTTCTGTTCGGCTTCATCAGGAGCTTCAAGCTGGGGTGGCTGGTTGATGCCGGCCTTGGCATTGGCAGGATTTAAGGTTTTTTGGCTTTCATCGTGGTCAGGGGTGGTGGCTTTTGTATCGGCGATGCCCAGCAGATTCGAAAACCACCCTTTAATTTTGCCCCAGAAAGATTTCTCTTGCACTGCCGGCGTCGCGGCGCTAACAGCTTTGATGGCGGTGGCCTCGTTGGTGGTATTAAGGGGGGGGGGTTAGCGACTGGATAGAGCTTTGGTAGTAGAGCGATGCAACTTCAGCCTCGGTGCTGGTCGAGCGTTCGGCGGCTTGTTTTAGCGGGGTTTCGTTGGCAGCATAGTCCGGCCAGGCTAGGGGGGAGGTTCTGGCGCTGATAGGATCAGTCATTGGTTGTCTCCTCTGGAAGTTTCCTTGGCAGATTCCTTCAGGGATATCTCGTGTCGTTGTTTTGGACCAAGTCTTTTTGATCAGTTCTAGTTGCACAACTAGAGGGTAATGTTTTTCATCATTTCTGGCAACAGCGAGCGCAGATTCTAAAGCAATTATGGCTTCAGGCTGATTGCCGAGGGCGAAAAAGCATTCGGCGGCATGCCAATGGGTATAAGGGTCGTCAGGATTTTGGATGGCGGCGACGCTATAGCATTCGATGGCGGCAGCATGTTCTTTCAGCATGTGGAGGGAGGCTGCCAGGCCCATCCAAAATCTGCGGTCATGGGTGTTGGCATGTGTCAGGAAGCGGAAGAACTGTTTAGCTTCGTCATATTTGCCGTTGCGGTAGAACTGATAGGCCATGCCATACAAAGTGGACAGGACTTCCGGCGAAAGTTGCGGCAGTGTGCCTGGTTGTGCTTCCAGTAGGGCTTTAATGGATGAAATCAGCGCTTGGTTTTCCATAGTGGTTTCCATAGTGGATCTATGTGTCTTGGCTTATTTGCCGGCAATGGCGCGGGCTTTAGTGATTTTGTCTTCGTGTAGCGGCTTCATGATGGCGCGTGCCAGCTGGTATGATTCGTAGCGTTCGGTAGTTAAGCGTGAGACGGTCTGCAGTTGCATGTCGTTGAGCACATTGAAGTCGTCGGCCGTCAGACGCACGTTTTCGATCAGGCGGTCGCGTTCATCGCTGGTATATTTGTATTTGCCGTCTTTGACATCGACGCCGTACTCTTTAGCCTTATCGAGCAGGTCTTTGAGTTCCTGATTTTTAGTGCAGTCGAATTCGCCATTCACAGTGGCTGCATTGATGGCTTTGATGATCTTATGCAGCAGCGTCACCTGGTCTTGGCGTTTTTTCAATTCGACGAATTCGTTGGTGATCTTGTTTTCCAGTCTTTTCAGGCGGTCGGTATTGATGAGCAGCGCCATCGATTCGAGTGACATCCCCGAATGATCGTCGCCGTTAACAGTCGCTACAGCATCGCTCAGTACATTATGGATAGGATTTTGTGAATCTGACATAGCCATTCTCCTTAGTCTTTGGTGGATACCACCCAAGTTGATTTACCAGCTTAGCACAAGCCATGCTTTGGTAGAAGAAAAAAACAAAAATGCGCATCACAATATAATTAAAGAGAGTTTCTTTATTAAGATAGTGTTAAGAAAATGGATGTCGCCGACGATTTAGATTGTGAAATGAATCTATTTGGTCTGCAGCCTTAAAAATTTTGCTTGCCGCCAAAGTCGATTTCTCTTTATCGCCTCAGCTTTGCCTTTCATTTGGTAATTGTGTTTGGGAGTATTTGGTTTTTCAAGCCACGGATGCAGCGGACGAGTCGGACCTGCGGATGATATGATTATGCCAGCGCTCCGCTAAGTCCGCTAGGTTAGTCACATGCTCTCAGTCCGCCTAGTCCGACTTTCTTCAAAAATTTGGTTTTCGGTCAAGACAATTTTCCTTTCATCTTTTGGGCTGGCTGCCTATAATCTTTGATAAATTTCACAGGATTTTCAGAAATTATGAGTAGTCGCGCTTCCTGGGGATCACGCCTTGGGTTTATTTTTGCAGTGGCAGGATCGGCCGTGGGGTTGGCCAATATCTGGCGCTTTCCGTATGTCGTCGGCCAAAACGGCGGAGCGGCCTTCATTGCTGTTTACCTGCTTTGCCTATTGCTGATCGGCTTTCCGGTTTTTATCTCCGAAATCCTGATTGGCCGGACCACCCAGACAAGTCCAAGCGGGGCCTTCGCCCAGCTAGGCGGCCCCCGATGGGCGTGGGCCGGCAAGCTAACGATTGCCACAGGCTTTATTGTCAGTGCCTTCTATAGCGCCGTGGCCGGCTGGATCCTTGGATATTTGATTGAAGCCATCAGCGGCCGTGCGTCAAGCTTTGCGACCGCCGAGGCAGTAGTGGTACACCATCAGAGCCTGATGGAGAATCCTTGGTGGGGTTTATCCTTTCACGTTTGTTTTCTCGTATTGTGTGTCAGCGTGTTGCTTTTAGGCGTGCGCGCCGGCATCGAGCGCGGCAACAAGATCATGATGCCGATGCTGATTGCGGTGCTTATCTTCCTGGTGATCAGGGGTCTATCGATGCCGCAGGCCGGCAAGGGGCTGGCTTTTCTGTTCACGCCGCAGTGGAGCGCTCTCACGCCCAAGACCATCTTGATCGCCCTCGGGCAGGCATTTTTCACGCTGAGTTTGGGACAGGGGACGATGGTCACCTATGGCAGTTATCTCGGCAAGCAGGAGAATATCCTAAAGAGCTGCCTGCCTGTCGTAGCCATGGATACACTGATTTCTTTAATGTCGGCTGTGGCCATCTTTACCATCGTCTTTTCTGTCGGCATTGAACCCGATTCAGGACCCGGCCTCATCTTTCATACGCTGCCGTGGGTGTTCAGTCAGATTCCCTGGGGGCACTTTATCGCCATCATGTTTTTTCTGCTGGTGATGCTGGCGGCGTTGACTTCCGAAATTTCGGCTATGGAACCGACGATCGCCTATCTGATAGACGAGTGGGGGTGGCAGCGCAGGTCGGCGGTATTGGCCTGCGGGCTGGGAGCTTTTGCATTGGGCCTACCTTCGGCACTATCGTATAGTCTATTGAAAGATTATACCATTGCCGGAATCACCTTTCTTGATATGATGGATTTTCTGGCCACGAGCATCCTGATACCTTTGGGCGGCTTATGTGCCGTGCTGCTGGTAGGGTGGAAATGGGGCGTGCCGAAGGCGTTAGCGCAGCTTAAACAAGGCTCAGTCGATCTTTTTGAGCGGCGCCCTTGGCTGACCGGCTATTTTTGGTTTTGCTTTAAATACGCCGCCCCCTTATTAATAGTATTTGTTTTTCTAAATGCTTTTGGCTTGTTTGGTTGAGAATCGCTTTATGAATAAGACTTTTATCGAATCATCCTTATCAAAGGTCGACGAATCGTTCGAAATACCACTCAGGCCGCAATCGCTGGACGATTTCTCCGGTCAGGATATCATCCGCGAGAGGCTGGAGGTGATGATCGGCGCCGCCAAGCTGCGCAATGAGCCTTTGAGCCATTGTTTATTCAGCGGTCCCCCAGGCCTTGGCAAGACGACGCTGGCAAATATCCTTGCCAAATCCATGGGGACAAATATCGTGGTGACTTCAGGCGCCGTCATCGAAAAGCCCGGCGATCTGGCCGGCATCTTAACGCACCTGCAGACCGGCGACATCCTCTTCATCGACGAACTTCACCGCCTAAACCGCGCAGCCGAAGAATATCTATATCCTGCTATGGAAGATTTTGTGCTCGACCTGATGATCGACTCAGGACCAAGCGCCCGCAGCGTACAGGTGAAGCTCAACCATTTTACGCTGGCCGGTGCCACCACGCGCGTCGGACTGCTTTCAGGTCCTTTGCGCTCGCGCTTTGGCTTCAGCTGCAGGCTGGACTACTATCAACCCTTGCTGATCGCCAAAATTCTACAGCGCACGGGACGCATCCTCAATGTCGAGCTGGATGGCGAAGCCGCCATGGAGATCGCCCGCCGGGCGCGCGGCACGCCGCGGGTGGCTATCAACCTGCTGCGCTGGGTGCGCGATTTTGCGCAGATGCGTACGAAGAATATCATCGACCGCGACGTTGCCGACCGGGCCCTAAACATGCTGGCCATCGACGAAAAGGGTTTGGACGAGATGGATAAAAGAATTTTAGAGGTGCTGATCGACCATTATCAAGGCGGCCCGGCCGGCCTTACAGCCATCGCCGCCGCCGTCGGGGAAGAATCTGCCACTATCGAAGAAGTATATGAACCCTATCTGATCATGCAGGGCTTCCTTAAGCGCACGCCGCGGGGCCGCGAAGTGACGCCCTTGGCTTATCAGCATTTGGGACGGATTTAAACGATATTTAAAATGTTTTATGGAGTAAAGATTATGAATGTGGCGCTGAGAATAGTATGTCTTGTGCTTGTCTGTGGGACCATGAGCGCTCCTTTGCAAGCAGGCTTCTGGGATAATGTGTCTGGATATTTCCGCCGGCCGGCCGCTGTAGCGCCGCCGACGATAAAGGTCTTGGTCGTCAACGACAAGCAAGGCGTTGTCCTTGAAGTGAAAGGCAAATACAAAATTTTCGATCCCCATACTGGCAATCATATCAGTACGCGCTTCACCGGCAAGCGCAAATTCATCCAGGCTGTCAGCGATGGTCTGAAATGGGGTGAGGAATTCCCCGGCATACACCAGCTGATGATTGTGCCCGATGATGTAAATACCACGGCGATCGTAGACGGTGTGGAATACCGCGGTCCGATTTATATCTATGACATCGGCGGCAGCATTAGCATCATCAATCAGGTGAGCATCGAAGATTACCTGTCTTCAAGCCTTGCCCAGCGCTACCGGCAGATGCCCGATGAATTGCTTAACGCCATAGCCATTGCAGCCCGCAGCGCCGCCTACTATCGCGTGGAAAATCCAAAAAACCAATATTGGTCGGTAGATGGTTCGAAAACAGGTTATCAGGGATATGCGGCCATCGATCAGGGCAGCGATATCGAAAAGGCAATCAAAGCCACGCGCTATATGGTGATGAGCCGCTCAACGCCTAATGATGAAAATGTGGTCGCCTTTCCTGCCGAATGGAAGCAGGATGGTGCCGCCATGCCGGCTTTGAAAGAGACTGTCGTATCGCAGATTACGCTGGCTGAAGCTGCTGCCATGGCACAGCATGGCGAGCATGCCGCGCAGATTCTTGCCAAAGCATTTCCCGGCGTTAAAATCGAGTTGATCCACTATACGGAATAACTATTGCGGCTAGGTTTAGGGCTAGACTACAGTGGCACAGAGACACAGAGAAATAAATTGAGAAACGAATACTTTTTATAAAAGACGTTAGAAGAAAATGACGAAAGAAAGTAGCCCGTTGTTTCTTTTCTCTGTGCCTCTGTGGTGAATATTTTAGTACTTTCAGATTATTTTTCGGCGACGGTTTTCTTGAAGTCGACTTCCAGGGGTTCGCCCGGGAGGCCGCTCCATGATACTTTTAAGGTGCAGTTGTGCTTGGCAAGGCCGAAGCCTCGAATTTCTGGCCATTCTTCTTGGCAGTCGATGCGCAGCGGATTTTCTGTCGGGGCAGCCCCATCGGTGGCCGTTGCTTCTTCTTTGCCAGCATTGAGGTGCTTTTCGGTAATTTTTTGGATGAAAGCTGGCGAAAAGACCTGGCGTCCCAGTAATTTATGCGCATCGCTTATGGTGCGTTCAATTTCCGCAGCCGTTTTGACGGCGGCAGGCCAATTAAACACTCCTTCCAATTCTTTTTTGGCCAGCATGGCCAGCGTCTGGGCATCAAGCGGTCCAAGATAGGTATCATCGTGGCTGTTTAAATGATAAAAAACCGCCCAGGCGATGAGCGTGACGGCGATGATCGGCAGGGCGATGGGCCAGGCAATGACGGCAGCTTCAGTCAAAACCAAGGTGGCGACGGTGGCGATGGTGGCCAAGGCATAGATGGCGATTTTGGTGATGCGTGCCAGGCGCTGGCTGTCAAGGGCGGTGATGGCCGAAGGAAAATCCATTGTTTCCGGAGCTTTTGGAAAAAATACTGCCTGCAGGCGGGATGGATTAGTTTGGATTGAAGACATAGGCAAGCTCCTTAAATTTAAGCCATAAGCATAGCGATACGTGTTTTTAAGTGCAAGAGATGGAGTGTTTTACAGAATTAAGCACATTTTTTACCACAGAGTCACAGTGACAAAGAGAAACCGTCCCCATTGCTTCTCTGTGTCTCGGTGTCTCTGTGGTGAATTCCTGTGCATTAGGCTGGGAGGGCTTCAAGCAGGATTGCCGAATAGGGGGTCATGGTGAAGATATTATCTTTCATAATGGGGCCTTGTCCATCAGCAAAAAAGTCGTTAGGCGACGGGGCGGCGGTATCGACCACCCAATGCCAGCTTTTTCCTTCCGGCGGCGCTGGCAGTTGGATGGATAGCGCCGCATGCTGGGCGTTGAAAGCAGCATATAGATCATTTCTGTTTTCATGGTCTTTGAGTGTGAAGGCCACCAGGGCAAGGTTGCTATGCCATTCTATTTGCATTGGTCTGACACCATGCCAGTCGATATCATCAGCAGTCAAAAAGGTGTTTCGCCTTACTATCGGATGCTGCTTTCGAAAGCGGATCAGCCCTTTATAAAAACGCAGGAAGCCACTGTTAGCTTGCAGCCTGTCCCACAGGAACCAATTCAATTCGCTGTCATGGCACCAGGTGTTATTGTTGCCGTTTTTGGAATGGGCGTATTCATCGCCCATCAACAACATGGGAGTGCCTTGTGATAGCATAAGCGCCAGATGCAAATTGCGCATCTGTTGGCGGCGCAACTGCAGGATGGCTGGATCGTCCGTTGGGCCTTCGATGCCGTGGTTCCAGCTTTCGTTGTGGTTGGTGCCATCCTGGTTTTGCTCGCCATTGTCCATATTATGCTTCATATTGTAAGAAACCAGGTCTGCCAGGGTGAAGCCGTCATGCGCCGTGACGAAGTTAATGCTATGGCATGGACTTCGATCGTGATAGAGGTCCTCAGACCCGGATAATCGTTTGGCAAAGTCGCCATTTGTACCTGGCATGCCCTTGATAAAGCGGCGCACGCAATCGCGGTATTTATCATTCCATTCCAGCCAGCGGGGAGATTTGCCGGCAAAACTGCCGACTTGATATAAGCCGGCGGCGTCCCATGGTTCGGCAATCAATTTCGTGTCCGCCAGGATGGGATCTTCGGTGATGGCCTTGACGATAGGCGCAAGCGATAGGGGGATTCCCTTGCTGTCGCGGCTGAATATGGACGCCAGGTCGAAGCGGAAGCCGTCGACATGCATTTCGGTGACCCAATACCGCAGGCAGTTAATGATGAGTTCCTGTACAGCGGCATGGTTGGTATTGACAGTGTTGCCGCAGCCGGTAAAATCGCGGTAGAGATGGTGGTCCAGCATGTAGTAAATGGCGTTGTCTATGCCTTTGAAGGAGATAATAGGGCCGTTTTCATTGCCTTCGGCAGTGTGGTTGAAGACGATGTCGAGGATGATTTCGATGCCATGGCGGTGCAACTCCCGTACCATGGTTTTAAATTCTTCAACCGCGGCTCCGCGGGCATCGGAGGTGGCATAGCGATTCATAGGTGAAAAAAAATTTACGGTTGAATACCCCCAGAAATTGTACAGCAGCTTTGGCGCCGTTGGATGTGCCCGGGCGTATTCGAGTTCATTAAATTCCTGCATGGGCATAAGCTCGACCGCATTGACGCCAAGCTCTAGCAGATGGGGAATCTTTTCAATGACACCGAGGTATGTGCCGGGATGAGCGACCTTGCTGGAGGGATGAATTGTGAAGGCCCTGACATGCATTTCATAGATCACGAGATCGGCCAAAGGAATATGCAGCTGAGAATCTGTGCCCCAGTCGAAAGTCGTGGCCGGCAGGATTTCTCCATAAGGGACATAGTGGTTTTTGGGGGCCTCTGCCAGACTGCAATTTCCACCCCAGGCATGCGGTGTGGCAACAGCTTTGGCATAGGGATCCAATAGCAGCTCTTGCATGTTTCCGGCCGGAGGCAATACGCGATAAGCATAGACCATATTGTCGCGAAGACCTTGCAGGTGGATATGCCATACATGGCCGGTTTTGTTGTTTTGGGGCAACAAGGGGATTTCTAAGACAAGCAGCTTTGTTTCCCGATCAAAGAGACATAGCGTCACTGCGCGGGCATGCTTTGAGGTTAAGGCGAAATTCAAGCCTTCATCATTGGCCGAGATGCCGAATGGATAGGGTTTTCCCTTGCTGGTCGTAAATTTCTGGGGGTTGGCCATAAAACAGACTTCTTTGATTGCGCTGCGAATCCATCCATATAGCGTAAATGGCAATTATGCACAAAGGGCAAGTGTGAGTTTGTATAGGCAGGAAGGGGATGCCAGCAACGCCGTACACGCATGCTCGCAGAATTATAAGTACTTTACGGTTAACTTTTAGCGAAATACAGGCGGTCTCTTGTTGATAGTCGAAAAGTATTTGTTTATAGTTTATTGAGGATTATTAAAAATAAGCTTTATTAAAAAGTTGTTAATAATATGGCGTCAGATCTATAATCAAATCTAGGTAAGCAATAAAGCTTATGAAGCGAGGTTTTAAGAGCAGGATGTATGGATCAGTAGGTGCAAAATTACAAAAGCATTTACTTTTAAAATGCAATGAGGCATCGTGGCATTATTGCATATAATATGGACCACAACATCCTCTGGCGTCTATAAAATATGCTTATGAAGGGGATCACTAAGTACCAATATGGAGCTTGTGCAGTCAACTTCACCGGCTTAAATTTTTATGACGCCACAAAAAATTACCCTTAGGAGGTATATATGTCTTTTGAAAATGCTAAAGAAAATCTTAAGGAATTTGGTAAAGAACTGGGCCTGGAAGGGTTAGAATTTGACGAAAATAATACGTGTATCTTAGGCATTGATGATGAGTTTTCGCTGCATCTTACCTATGAACCGAATTCTAAGCGTCTTTACCTCTATTCGCCACTGCTCGATGGACTTCCCCGCGACGACAAAACGAAACTTCGCCTCTATGAACGCCTGCTAGAAGGCTCCATGCTCGGCGGTCAAATGGCCGGCGGCGGTGTCGGTGTGGCTGTTAAAGAGGAACTGATCCTCATTCACTGCACAATCGACATGGAACATGCTGTGCCATCTGCACTGCGTGCGTTTGCCCCGCTTTATGTCGAGACCGTTGAAAAATGGCGCAAGATTTGTACCGAAGTATCCGAAGGACGCGATGATGGCGCTAAAGCTGCCTCTACTCCACCGCCTTCCATGCATTCAGGCAAACCAGGCCAAGGATTTATTAAGATCTAAGTTTAGGCTCTAGGCCGCAGCCAGTCTTTATCCATCATTTAAAACGCAAAATGTCTACATTTTGCGTTTTTTTTATTTTTTAGAGATAGACACCATTTTTCTCTCTAAAATTGGCGTTTTTATGCTAATATCGTGCTAATCCGCTATGAATGTCGCATGGCAGCGGTGTGCTAATAAATCCAAACAAGCTTGAGGAAGAACTATGATTATCGTACAACTTGCCGGCCGTCTTGGTCGTGATGCAGAGACGCGTTTTACACCATCAGGGCAGAAAGTCACCAACTTAACCCTGGCCACCAATGTGCGCAAAGGCGGCAAAGATGAGACCGTGTGGTGGCGTGTGACCATCTGGGGGGATCGTTATGACAAAATGTTGCCCTATTTCAAAAAAGGCTCAGCGCTCATCGTGGTCGGTGAAATGAGTAAACCCGAAATCTGGACAGATAAAGAAGGGCGTCCACAAGTGTCTCTGGAAATCACTGCTGATATCGTGCGTTTCAGTCCATTCGGCAATCCGGATCAACGCACCGGCGAGCAGGGCAGTTCAGCCACGCAAACGCATGGTGGTGCAGCTCAGTCAGGTCAAGGCGGCTATGGCAATGATCAGCACGTCAATGATTCGCATGGCGATTTTGGCGCCCCTTCACAGAGCTATGGAGCCGCTCCGCAGCAGGGTTCTGCCGCACGCTATGCCCAGACAGCGCCGGGTGAAGAGCCATTGCCCTTTTAACTAAATACGATCATCTATTAATCGGAGACAACGCGTTATGGATATTGCTGTCATTTCTTCATTAAGTGCACGTAAACGTGCAGGGTTGCTTGTTATTCCATTTTGGCAGGGAAAAAACCATGCTGAAGCTGCGGCCGACATCAAGCCGTTTAAAGACTTGCTGGCTGGACCGCTTGCCAGCGGCGATTTCCATGGCAAGGATGGCGAGTTGCTGCTGCACTATGTCACAGGACATCCCGAGGCGCGGCTTGCCTTGCTCGGGCTTGGTTCACAAGGGGGATTGACGGCAGAGAAGCTGCGCAAAAGTTATGCACACATCACCAAGACATGTCATAAAAAAAAGATCAAGGAAATCAACCTTCTCATACCGGAAGGCGCAGCGCTTGCCAAAGAGGATTTGATACGCAGCATCATGGACGGCCTGCTGCTGCCAAACTATGCTTTTACGGCCCTTAAGCAGCATGCGCTTAAGGACAATGAGCCTGCGGTATTGGAAAAGATTTCCTTGATCGGTATAGAAAAGAAAGAAATCGCCATCGCGCAAAAATGCGCCACCCTATGCGAATCCGTTAATATGGTGCGCGACCTTGTGAATGGCAATGCCGATGATGTCACACCGCAGCACCTGGCGGCTGTGGCTAGGGGGCTGGAGAAGACGGCCAAGCATGTCAAGACTACGGTATTTGACAAGAAGCGCATCGAAAAAGAAAAGATGGGCTTGCTGCTTGCCGTCAACCGCGGCTCTCATATCGATCCCGCCTTCATCATTGTAGAGTACAAGGGAAATTCGAAATCCACCGACCATACGGTGCTGGTGGGCAAGGGTATCACTTTCGATACCGGCGGCTTGAATCTAAAGCCCACCGGCGGCATGGAAGATATGAAATGCGATATGGCAGGCGCCGCCACCGTCCTTGGTGTCATCCATGCGGCTGCCGCCCTGGAATTGAAAGTCAATGTCACCGCCGTCATCGGCGCCACCGAAAACAGCATCGGCTCCGGAAGCTATAAGCCCGGCGATGTCTATATCGGCTATACCGGCAAGAGTGTCGAAATCGGCAATACCGACGCCGAAGGGCGTCTGGTGCTGGCAGATGCGCTCGGCTATGCGGTGGATAAGCTCAAACCTTCGCGTATCATCGATATCGCTACGCTGACGGGGGCTATTGAAATAGCGCTTGGCAATGATTTCAGCGGCTTGTTTTCAAATAATGACGCGCTGGCACATTTGTTGACGGGTTTCGCCAGCGAGACGGGAGAGTTCGTCTGGCGCCTGCCACTGCACGAGGACTACAAGGAAGCGCTTAAATCGGATGTCGCCGACATCAAGAGTACCGGTGGCCGGCCGGGCGGCAGCATCAAAGCGGCGCTCTTTTTGCAGGAGTTTGTGGGCAAGACGCCGTGGGTGCATCTGGACGTGGCCGGCACGGCCTATGTTGCAGAGGCCAGGCGCTATCTGCCCAAGCATGCCACAGGCATCGGCGTGCGCTTGCTAGTAGCACTGCTGGAAGGTTTGTAACCGACAGAATTTATATAAGGACAGGCTATGCCGCTGCTGATGAGCTATGAATTTCAGAATCGCGAGAAGATCCCTGTCGCCATCCTGGGAGCCACCGGCAGCGTCGGACAGCGCTTTGTCGAGATGCTTTCCCACCATCCTTGGTTTGAGATTGTCTTCCTTGGTGCTTCGGAACGCTCGGTCGGTAAAAGCTATGCCGCGGCCGTAAATTGGCTCATGGCAACGCCCCTATCAGCCGATATCGGCAAGCTCGTGGTGCAGCCATGCAGCGCTAAAAGCTCTGCCGTCATCGCCTTCTCGGCGCTGGATTCCAATGTGGCGGGCACCATCGAGAAACTCGTTGCCGAATCGGGCTGTGTGGTCATTTCCAATTCCAGCCATCACCGCATGCAGGCCGATGTGCCGCTGATTATCCCTGAGGTCAACAGCAGCCACCTTGAGCTGCTTAAAGGACAATGCTATGGCCGAGGCAAGATCATTACAAATCCAAACTGTACTGCAATAGGCTTGACGATAGCTCTTAAGCCGTTATATGACAATTTCGGCATCGATGCGGTGCATGTCGTCACTATGCAGGCTATCTCAGGCGCCGGCTACCCGGGCGTTGCCAGCATGGACATTTTGGATAATGTCATTCCCTACATCAGTGGCGAAGAACAAAAGGTTGAGCAGGAACCTCTTAAAATTCTCGGAAAATGCCATGGCGGCACCATCGAAAATGCAGCTATCGTCATCAGCGCCCAGTGCAACCGCGTGCCGGTATCCGACGGCCATACCGCATGCGTCTCGATCAAGCTGAAAGCTAAACCGAAACCGGAAGAAGTTATTGAGGCTTGGCAGTCCTTCAGCGGCGAGGTCCAGCCGCTGGCGCTGCATCTGGCGCCAAAACAGCCCATTCATTATTTCGCAGAGCCGAATTTCCCCCAGCCGAAGCTCCACCGCCTGCTCGACAGGGGGATGAGCATCTCTATCGGCCGCCTGCGCGCTTGTTCGCTGTACGACTACAAATTCACCCTCCTCTCCCACAATACCATCCGCGGCGCCGCCGGCGGCGCCATCCTGTGCGCTGAACTCATGGTCCGCAAAGGCCTCATCTACTGGTAACCGATGTTCTGGTCTGCAAAACCGCACAAATTAACCACAGAGGCACAGAGACACAGAGAGGATGCGCGGTAATCGTCTGATTTTAAAAATTCAGCGCACGCACCACCGCTGTAAGCGTCAAATCTAGACGTATTGACAGCCACCCCTGGATAGGGATGAGGGCATGTAGCCCAGGGCAAGCGGCTGCGCAGCCCTGGGTAACTTATGGTTCGATGACGCACCCCTGAAAAGGGGGGCGGGCCCTACCCATATCTAGAGATATCTTTTACTATATTCAATTCTTTTTATCTCCCTGATATTTAGTTAAATACAGGCCCGCACCCCTTTCAGGGGTGCATTATTTACAAAAAACACCCAGGGCTGCGCAGCCGCTTGCCCTGGGCTACATGCCCTCACCCTCATCCGGGGGTGGCTGCTGACAATATGTCTAGATTTGACGTTTACCTCCCATTTATATTACGGATAATTGCAACAGGCTGAGCTTTCTCTTTGTCTCTGTGCCTCTGTGGTTAACTTGTGCCAGATTTGACAGGCAGATTCGCACCACCACTTCCATATTATTTCAAAAGAGCGTCGGTTGCCAGTAGGAGTCGGTGAGCTGTTCCAGCGAGACGCCGATGAGGCGCAAGGGAGGGTGCCCGGGATAGTGGCAGCTGAAGAGTTCCATGACGGCGCTTTGGATCGCGCTTACATCGTTGATATGGGTGGTCAGGGTATGCGAGCGCGAGATGGTCTTGAAGCTGCTGTAGCGCAGCTTTATATTGATGCGCTTGGTGCGCATCTTATGGGCGCGCAGGCGGCGGTGGGCTTTCTGGACAAGGTTTTGTAGTTCGGCATGCAGCAGCGCAAGATCGGTCTGGTCCGTTTCAAATGTCGTCTCGGCGCCGATGGATTTGGGGGGTGGGATTCCCATGAGACGGGACGGTTGTCCTCGCCGCGGGCGGCGAAATAGTAGTGGTAGCCCCAGCTGCCGTGCTGCTGGATGAGCTGGTCGATGGAGAATTTCTGGATGTCGGCGACGGTATGCAAGCCTTCGCGGTTGAGGATGATTTGCGTCTTGGCGCCAACGCCTGGAAGATGTTGGATGGGTAGGGGAGCCAGGAAGGCCATTTCTGTGCCGGGCAGCACATACATGATGCCGTTGGGTTTGGCTTTGCCGGCAGCGATTTTGGAGACGAGCTTATTCTGGGCGATGCCGATGGAGCAGGTGAGTTTGGTTGCCTCAAAGACCTGCTCGTGGATGGCGATGGCGAGGTCTTTTGGGGTGATGCCGCCCGTGATGGCTGCGGTAACATCGAGGTAAGCCTCATCGACGCTGACGACTTCGACAAAGGGGGTATGCTGGTAAAAGATGTCGAAGACTTTGTCTGAATAGGCGCGGTAGAGAGGGAAATCGACATCGAGGAAGACGCCATGAGGGCACAAGCGGTAGGCTTCGCTTAGCGCCATGGCGGAATGGATGCCGAATTTGCGGGCCTCATAGGAACAGGTAGAGACGACGCCGCGCCTGTCGGGGCGGCCGCCGACGATAACGGGTTTGCCTTTTAGTGCGGGATTGCGGACGATCTCCACCGAAGCGAAGAAAGCGTCCATGTCGATATGAAAGATGCAGCGCATGATCCTTACAGTTTATCATCATTATCCGGATTTTTGAATTCATTTTCCAATGCATCGAGTTCGTTTTGCAGTTCTTCGTCTGTAAATTCCAAGCCAGCCGTATTACTTTCATTCCTTAGGTCTGTTGACGCTTGTTTTTCCCCACTGGCTTGTCCTCTGTCCGAAACACTACCTTGGTCGTAACCGGCATCACCTGCATCCTGTCCTTCTCCGTGCTGCGATTTTGCCTCTTGGTACATATCTAAAGGTATTTGTGTAACAGGTGCAGGATTTTGTGCAGCCGCACCCTTTTTAGCTGTAATGTTATCCATTTCAGCTTGAGCAGTGACAAATTCTGAGTCGTCGTGGTTAAAAGCTCTTCTGACCGTACCATTCCGCGCAAGCGAGAGCAAGAGTGTAAGATATTGCTCATTTTTTTGGTCTATTTTGACGGCTGCTTGCAGATAGTTGATGGGGTCTTCATCTACAAATGGCAAGTAGGCATGTTTTCCCAAGTGTTCAGCTAGTAACTCTCCGATACTATATGGATAGGCGCTGTTTTTTGGATCGAGTTTGCATGCCTCTTTATATGCGTCTATGGCCTGACGCCAAAAATCGGCATCTTCCTCAAGGCAAGCTTTGGCATACAGAGCGCCCAGCCCGCTGTAGCAGGCAACCTCTGGGGTAACGCCGCAGCCTTGGGCTTTTACGTAAAAATCCGCAGCTTCGTTATAATACTTCTCTTTATTTTCATTCTCAAGCGCCAATTTCTCCTTGGCAGCCTTCCATTTATTCTGCGCCTCAACTGCGGCGGTGCGTTTTTGGGTGAGGTTGGGTAAGTTGCGCTTTTGAGCGATGTTAAATTCATTAACCGCTTGTAGACAGATATTTTCTAGCGGGGCTAAGGAAGCGCTGATGCGGGCCGCTTCAGCCCCTTTTTTAACAGCATCCTGAGCTAGCAAAACGTATAAATGGCTCTTTTGCTTTTTAAGCTCTACCTCGGCCGGAAAGGCCTGGATGGCAGTGTCGATAAATGAGAGGGCTTTACCATATTCCTTCTCTTGCAAGAACTTATCCATTGGGGTTTGGTAGGCTTTTGATTCGAGCACTAGGTTTGCCTGTGGGTATTTTGCTTTGAGTATGTTATGTAGTTTAACGGCTCCGTCATGTTTGCCAAGTTTCACGGCGGTGTCAATCCATTTGTTGAAGTATTCTACATGCTCTGCATCATTGAGCTTATAGGCGGCAGAATAATGGTTGAAAGCCTCCCCAAGCAACTCATTTGGATCTTTAATGGGAGGGGTAAGTGGTTGTTTAGGGGTTTTTTCAAAAGTGCTATAGGCCTCAAGCAGTTCTGGTAGTTTAATTTTCAGGAGATCTATGTTGTTGTCTTTGTAACGGGCTTTGTTGAGGAGTTTAATAATTAGCATAGCATGTTGATGGAGTTCCAAGGCGTTACTGGCAGGCTGTTCTAAGACATTCATCAGTGTTCTGGTATCGAATGACAAACTGTGGCTTTGATATTTAGCTGAGAAGGGGTCCAGGCCGATTTGTATTTTAGACAGATCCCGCTTGATAGATGTTTTTAATTCATCCAGAGTTGTTTGTGTGTCTTTGATTTTATCTTGGAGCTTTTGGTGTTGGAGTTCCAGTATAGCCCTTGCATATTTTTGGTTGCCGACAGCAAGTTGGGCTTGGTAAAGATCGCGTTTATAGGTGTCGGCCTTGCCGATGTAGGGGTTGAAATCCAGCGCATCAGCTCGTATCAAGTGTTGCAAAGTTTTATCAAAGTCTTTTTGGGCATTGAAGGTTTTGGCTAATTCATAGTGCAGCGTGGCATCTTCAGGCAATTTTTCTGCCTGCTGGATAGCGATGGCCTTTTGTAGATACGCCACAGCTTCTGTAAGTTTCCCGGCTTCGCGCGCTGCCATCCCGAAATTTTTCAAAAGCTGGGGTGTCTTGTCCGATTCTGTCAAAAATGGCAGGGCATTTTGATAGGTGTCAAAAGCCATCTGCCATTGCTTATCATCGATCAATTTCTGACCATGGTCGAGCAGTTTGACGACGACGGCGGCATGATCGCGGGTGCTTTGTTTGTAATGGGCGATGGCCAGATGGTTCCAGGCTTGAGGAGTGAGGAAGTCGCGTAGGTCTTTAAGGCTTTCTTGCAGGGCTGGTGGCGCTTTAGGGACTTCTTTAGCTTCAGCCGATGACTGTATAACTTGGTCGATGAGTTTTAAGGCTTCGTGGGCTTTTTTCTCGCTGGCTGTGGCCTGCTTAAGGTCTTTGGTAGATGGCATATGCTGCCACTTGGCAAACGCGCCACTGAAAGCGGCAACGCTCTTGGCCGCCTGGACAAGCTCTTGTGTCTTTTGTTGCAGTTTGCCATAGTAATCGCGCCTATTGCTGATCTGCTCTCGTGTAGTGTGGATCAGTTGTACTAGCGCTTCTGGCATATCTTTGCGGGCTAGGTGGTTTTTTCCGCCGTCGTAGGCTTTTTCCATCAGGGAGCAGAGGGCAAGTCCCTTTTCCTCGAATTCATAGGGTGTTTTAGCCTGTTTCGCGCCTTGTATAAGACTCTGCAGCTGATAGCTGTCTTGGGCCAGCAGTCGTCCGACAAGGGGAATGCCGCCGAGGGTCTTGCCAATGTGGGCACCGAGGGCGCCTTTGATGGCTTGTGACTTTTCGGCATAGTCTGCCAAGTCTGCCAGCATCTGCTTTACTAGAGCATTATCATTCACCCCTTTGGCATAGTACAGGTCGCCCAGGGCGATTTCGGTCTCGGCGACGTTTTTGTTGAAGGCTGCCGGATCAAGCCATGCATCAGGCTGTAGCAGTAATTTGGCATGCACTTTGCGATAGATCATGGCGGCATTTTCGATTAAGCCATGGGTTTTATAATGGTTGCCGAGACCAAACAGCCATGACGCTTTCCAGGGGGCAAAGGTCGGATCAATATTGACGGCGTGGCGGTAGTAGGCATCTGCCTGCTTATCGTTAGTGAGGGTTGCGTCTTGAGCCAAGGCGATATATGCCGTGAGGATATCCAGTTTCTGATTTGCGGGGTCCAGCTGGTCGATGTATGGCTGAATGCTTTTATAAGCTGATAGTGGCAGCGCATCCAGAGGGTTGGCATCGAACAGACTTCTTGCCAGTGGTAGGATGGCGGCGGCGGTGGCGGCTTTCTGGCTGTAGGTAGCGTGTGTTAGCATTTCCAGATGTTGCTGCAGCCCTTTGGCAAAGTTGTTTTGGGTGAGGTGTAGCTTAGCCAGCGCCGTGCGGTAGATGGCGGTATCGCGAGCATCGAGCTCAATCAGTTGATTGTAGAGGTCTTCGGCCAGGCTGAAATTATGTGCGGCCGCATGCAGATCTGCCAGTGCTTTTAGAATAGGCACCTCTTTTGGCGCTAAGGCGCGGGCTTTTTCGAAGTAGGCGATGGCCGGGGCCTGTTCATGCCGTACTTTGTAAAACTTACCCAGACGCTGATAGCAGTCGAGGAGGATTTGTTTATTGTCAGTATCAGCCTCATCGAGATGTTTCTCAATCAGCAGATCGGCGCGCACATTTTGCTCATCAAAGCCATCGACCGTCTGATGATTGGCTGGCAGGTGGAAGTTGTCGTTGTCGATAAGGCTAAGGAGGATGTTTTGCTTCTCAGCAGTATCCTTTGAAAAATTTAAAGCCTTTTCAAAATGATCGAGCATCAAGGCATAGTCATGTGCTGTTTTGACGGCTTTGGCGCTATCAATAGCCAGTGCCACATGGCAAGTCAGACGGGCTTGGCTGAAAGCCTGTGCATCCCTTGCTGCAGCTATGTCATATTCTGCCAGGGCCTTCTCAAAATCTTTTTGGGCCAGATATAGCTGCCCGAGACAGGCATGTGCTTGCGCATGTTTTGGGTTCAGCTTAAGTGTTTCGCTCAGGTGAATAAGGGCTTTGTCTAGTTGGTTGTCTTGGAGATAGAGTTTTCCCAGCTGAAAGTGGATGTCGGCATCGGCAGGAATTTCCTTAGAGTTTGTGGAAAGAGCTAAAGCCTGCTCGTAATGTGCCAGCGCGGCAGGAACGTCTTGCCTGTTTTGGGCGTCTGTTGCCAGCATAGCGTGGCAAGCAAAGCGCTCTTTGCTAAAGGCCTGCGGATTCCTGTCGTAGGCTGCCAGTGCTTGCTTGAAATCGTTTTGTTTTAAGTATAGGCGGCCGAGGCAGGCATCCAAACCGGCGTGGGCAGGATCGAGCTTACGTGTTTCGTTCAGGTGGCTAAGGGCCTCAGCCAACCTGTTGTCCTCCAAATACAGTTTGCCAAGTTGAAAATGGCTGTCTGCATCATTTGGATGGCTTGCCAGGATGATTTTATATTTTTCTATGGCCTTGCTATCAGTGCTATCGACTTTTTCACCGCAGCGGTATAAGAGATAGATGATGGCTTGCTCGTTGTCTGAAGAGGACAGCGCTTGGGCTTTTTTGGCATGTGCCAGGGCTTCGCTTGTTTTATGTTGCGCCAGGTACAATTCCGCAGCCAGCACATGGGCTTCAGATGAGTGCTGGGCAGTAATGGCTTTTTCTATGAAGGCGGTGGCCTTATTTCTATCGGCAGCTTGGGCTTGTTTGGCCAAGCTTAAATAGAAGGCTGCCTGCTGTGTGGATGTGGCTGCCAATGCAGGGAACGTGCTGCCTAATGTTTCAATGGCTGCCAGCAAATCTCTTTGCGTTTGGCTGACACTATTTTGCGCTTGGTCCAGCACAGCCAGCGCAGTCTTGACGTCGTTTTGTTTTACATGGATGGCACACGCCAGCGGAAAAGCTTCAACGAGCAGCTGTTCGGCATCGGCGTCGAATAGGGGATCATTGGCCAGGCCATTGGCAGTTTTTATGGATTTATCGCACAAGCTTAGTGTTTTAGGTATTTCGCCAGCCATGCATAGCTTTTTAGCACATGCCAGCGCATTTGTGGCCAGGGCGAATTGATACTCGGGTTTAGCGGCGTCCATGCCGATGGCTTTCTCAAAACAGCCGATGGCATCCAGCCACCTTCCTTCAGAGGCATGGATACGCCCGAGATTATAATTCACGCCGGCTGTATTTGGGGCAACGGGCGCGCTGATACGGTGAAAGAGGTGTACCAGGGCAGGTTCAGCCAGCTCTGATTTGTGCTTGGCATAATAGGAGTTGATTTCGGTTTCTACGGTTGCATTGGAAAGCGAGGTAAACTGGGCATTGGCAATCTCTTTGATTATTTTAACAGTTTCATCAAAAGGACTTGTTTGGGGGAGTTCAGTTTGCAGATTGGAGACAAGTTTTTTAATATCAGCATCATTAAAAAAATGGTGGGTTTGGCCTGTGCGTAAAAATTTGAGGAGTTCGTAGTTAACCTGGATCGGCTTGGTTTGAATTTCGCTGTTGAACCAACCTTTAATGGTTTGCCATATATAACTGATTAGACCGACCCTCTTGAATGAATGGTGGTCGCAAATAAGAAAGGAGCCGGCTTTTTTGTCGCTCATCTTCTCCAATTCCTGCTTGTACTGTTCTTGATTGAATTCGCGTGATTCCCATGAGGGGTGGTAGCTGGAATTTGAAAAGTCTTGTGAAGTTGGCATAAAGCCTCCCGATGTGTTGTTATTCACACGTTTTTATTATATTTAATAGTAACAACTAAGGCAAGTTCTATTTACAAACTGTTTCTGGTGGTAGGTTTTAGTTGGCTGTTTGTATTGGTAAGTATGTAAATGTAGTACACATTCGTGAATAGCCGCGGCGGCATGGAGCCGCAGGCGTAAGCCTGGGGCTGTGACTCCAAGTCGTCAAGTCGTGCTAACGGCGCCAGTTTCATGAATATGCTGTCGCCTGTGGCTACAGGCTGCCGCCGCTATTCGCGGCTAGATTTTCAGCACTGGCATACAGATTTGTTTCAAAGAGCACCTTCATATATGGCGGCTGGTTATTTTTTTGATCCATGTGAACACCTTTTTGAAGACATTAGTTGTCGCTCAGCTCCTAAAAGTATAGGTTAGGTAGGCCAAGGGAAGAAAGGAGGCGCCAAAGACGGCTGTGGCGATGATAGGTTTCATCTTATTTACGACATTATCGGTCGTTTCCAGACTCCATTTGCGCTTTAGCCAGAGATAATCTTTTAATTGTTCATGTGAAGACTGGTAGATTGTGCAAGCTCCTTTATAGCCGGCGGCGATGCATCCGATAGAGCCGGCCACCACGGCCGATGTCTTTGCCACTGAACCGACGGCAGCCAGGGCGCTGCCTATTAATGGTCTGGCGAACCATAGTGTTAGCGGACTAGAAGCGACACCCACAGCTACAGCCACGGCAGCTTTTGGGTATGAGGAGGCGGCCTCTGCCGACCACGCTAATGATCTTGATAAATTGAGCATGCGGTTCCTTAAATTAAAAAAAACGTTTTAAGTGTTTTATGTTTTGTTTCGATTATTATAAGATGGTTTTGTTAATATCATTTAAAGATAGCGGTAATTTTTTGTAAATGCAGTTGCACGGTATTTAAAGTGTTGAGGCTGAACGGCATGGGAAGTTTCAACTAGCTGCAGGTATAAGTCATCCGTCTTAGTCCATTTGGCGTCTTAGGTCTATAGCTATTCTGTTTGATTTGCCCAGCTGAAGTGACCCAAGTTGATTGCCGCACATTATACTTGGTGTCTGTAGCGGGCGTGAAGGATTATACTTGACTTTAATATAGAATAGCGTTATACTATATTTTTTAACTATTTATCATTATATAATTTATAAGGCATATACAATGATCGAGCAGATAACCGATATCTTTCTGAGTTTGGAAAATATGCTATGGGGTTTCCTTTGTGTGCCTGCCATCTTGGTATTGGGCCTGGTACTATCGATTCAATCCAATTTTGCGCAAATCCGCAACCTGCCGATGGGCATCAAAGCCTTTGCCTCTTTTTTCAAACGCAGCGAGAAAAACCAGCATGGCGTGCCGCCACTCAAGGCTTTTTTTGCCTGCATCGGCGGCAGTGTCGGCGTCGGCAATGTCGTCGGCGTGTGCACGGCAGTGCAGATCGGCGGCCCGGGCGCGCTGTTATGGATTTGGATGACGGCCCTGGCAGGCGCCATCGTCAAGTATTCTGAAGTCTATCTCGGTATGCGCTATCGGGTGTCCGATGGCAAAGGCGGCTATTCCGGCGGACCGATGTATTTCTTGCGGCAGGCTTTCAACAAATCCTGGATTTCGAGTGCGGTGTGTGTGCTGCTGTGCCTGTACGGTGTGGAGATTTTTCAGTTCAGCGTGGTGACTAAGAGCATCGCTACAAATCTTGATATAAATATCTTTGTGGTGGTGGGTGTTTTTCTGGCGCTGGTACTATTCGCCGGCAGCGGCGGCGTGCAGCGTGTGGGTAGTATTTCCAGCGCTTTGATTCCCATTTTTGTCGTCATCTACGCAGGCATGGGCATCTGGGTGCTGCTCAACAATTTAGAGCATGTGCCGGGGGTGTTCGGACAAGTGTTTGCCACGGCCTTTTCAGGACATGCGGCAGTCGGCGCCTTTGTGGGTAGTTCCATTATGTCTACCGTATCGCAAGGGGTTCGGCGCGGCTGCTATTGCGGCGATATCGGCATCGGCTATGCCTCGGTCATCCACTCAGAGACGAGTGCCGTCATCCCCGAAAAACAGGCCTCATTGGTGATCTTTGAAATTTTTATGGATACCTTTATGATCTGCACGACCAGCGTGATGCTGGTATTGGTGACCGGCGTGTGGCAGGAACCTTTGGAAGGCACGATGCTGGTGCAGACGGCGCTAGGCAGGTATTTCCCCTATATGCATTACTTCATGCCATTCTTCCTCTTCCTGGTGGGCTATGCCACCATCAACGCCTATTTCTGCGTGGGCCTCAAATGCGCCGAATTTCTCATGCCGCGCATGGGGCGCACCATTTACTACGCCTACGCCATCATTGTGCTGGTGTCCTTCTCATTCTTCAACACCTTATTGGCACAGTCTGTAATGACGATTGCCGGCGGTCTGCTGCTGCTGATCAACAGTCTTGGTATTTTCCTGCTGCGCAAACAGGTCTCGTTTGACTACCGCCTGGTTGAAGAGGGGTCCATTACATCAGAGGTAGCGATGGACAACCAGGCTATCGAAAACGAAAGCATCGAAGCCATTCCAACCTAACAAGATTTTGGGATGGACAATCTGGGAGGGTTTATTGCCGTGCGGTGACGGACCCGACCTGGTCCTGCTTGGTGTTTTTTTGTCTATAAAGCCGGATAAAACGATTTTATATACTTATTTATCCTGACCATCTTAAAATCCTGTTGTTCTTCATTTTATAAAATTGACTGCAGTGAAATTTCTAGCCACCCTTATGCATTCCTAGTCAGCATAGCCATTCACAGTTTATTTATATTAATTACTTTGTTTATTACAGCAAGTCGATATATAATAAAGTATATTAATAGAGCGTGATTTCATTTGGCAAGTTTGGAGGTTTTATGCCTATTATCGGTGGCGATCATCGCCGTGACAGTTTCGAATCTGGAGCTGCTGAAGCTAAGGTCGCTAACAACGCAAATGCCGAGAGCTCATCGGTTGGCGGGGCGGCGGCAGAAGCCTTAGCCTTGGCAGCAAAGACTCCACACCGCCTTGCCATGCACTCAGCTAAACGCCGATCTGAAATTGATCTAAATAGCGCTGTGGGTAGGTCGCTTTCGAAAATTTGTAAACTCGTACTTCGACTGTTAAGTTTTATTTCGCCTGTGAAGGCGTATTATAAAGAGCGCTTAGCGGCACATCGAACTTATCTTTACCATGAGGCAGCCAGCCATGTCACTGGCAAGACACTCGATGCACTTAAGGAACATGTGGCTGCAAAAGAGGATAGCGCTGGCATCGATGGTGCCGACAGCCTACCGGCAATGCCGATTGGAGGGGTCGCGGTTGGCGAAGTAGGAAAAACAAAACATAAGCATACCATCTCTGCCCAGGCGGCCAATGCCAACAAGATGCATGAAATGGCTCCCTCTGTAAAAACTGCCGGCGTTGGTGAAATGAAACCGCAACGCTGCGAAGGTGTAGGCGATAAGCTGGCCCTTACGACTGGCCAGGTGACGCCGACCAGCAGCATTAAAGGCTTGGGCACCGATGCGGCCAGCATGGAAGTGAAAGGTCATTTGATGAATGTCTATACGATCAAAGTCGATGGCAAGGACTATGGTATCATCCGTACCGGCGTCATTAATACCAAGCAGCGCGCCGATGAATTCCTGAAGCTGCTGACAGAGATGCATGACTCTATCAGCCATGGGCCTCCACTTAAAGCCGATTTTAAAATGCGCGTGCTCTCACAGCAGCTCAACAGCTATGAAAATCCCGGTGAGAAAAATATGATCGAATCGCAGCACGCCTTGATCGCCGGTGTCAACCAGAAGTTCGCCGGTAAAGGCGAAGTGATGCATATCAACACGCCAAGCAATTGTTGGTATGATATCACCGAGAAAGGGGTGACGGGCTTTCTGCTGAAATTTCTGCCTTTTAAAATTATGGGTAAGGGTGAACAGCTATCTAAAGAGCAGAATATGGACAACTGGAGCACGATGGTCAAATGGGTATCTGATGATCTTGGCTTAAAGGACGTGCCAAGCCAATCGGCTAGTGGCCAGGAAATCCACCAGGAAATTCAAAAAGATCTAAGCGAGATTGCCACAGGGTTGACGAAGATAGCTGATCTCAAAGCTGAAAACGATGCCATCAAGACTCAGTTAAAAGACAAGACGACTCCAAAAGAGAGAAGAAGTGAACTTTTGGAAGCGCGAGAAAATAATTTGAAAGTCATCGATGCAAGCAAACAGGCGATTAATATTTGTAAAGGTGCTTTGGTCCAAAACAGAGCTTTATTGAAAGAACTTCACAAGCAAGATTATCAATATTTTGTCAATCAAAGTACTTTGCGAAACTTAGTGGAACCGCGCCAAATGGAGGCTGGAGATCAGAAAACACTGCAGATGTCATCGCTGATGAGCCAGATCCTTGGCTCGCAGCTCAATATAGCAGGTAAACAGTTAGACCGCGGTAAAGAAGGCATGGCCATCCAGCTGCTGAGTGGCATGCTGGGAGTTACCTCGGCCATGAACTGCAAAAGCGGACTTGACCGCACCGGACTTTGGCATGCCGTCAAAGTGGCCATGGAAAGTGCCGACCACACCTTTCCAGCCGGCAAAGTCTTCGCTATGGTCGACAATTGGGAAACACGCACAAAGACCATGAACAGGCTGATGCATGCCTTTGGCTCTAAAGACCAGACTTCTTTCAATGCCTGGCTAAAGAATTCAGAGTCGCTCGATGAGCAGATAGTAGCGCTTACCAAAAAAATAGATGCCGGTTTGAAAGGCTCCACCACGCTGTCAGAGATAGGCCAGCTGCATATCGAGCGTGAGGAGTTGAGGCAGATTCATAAAATTCTGGGTAAGCCTGATGCGGAAGCAGAACAGCACCTAAAACACGAGCTGAAAGCTGTCATCGTTTTCCGCAAACTTGTTTTCGACCAGTTGATGCGCGCCGGGCTGCCCATCACGGCCGCAAGTACAGGCATGATGGGGATGAAGTGGAATAAGGGCTGGGGCGAAAACCTCATTCCATTGAATTTCTTGCCTCCCTTCATGCAAGATGCGAATGGAGAGACCGTGCAGCTGGTCAAATATAGCGCAGATGGACAAGTCACGGGGTTGGGGAACGCATGGTTAAGAGGTGACAGCAGCTCGCGCGGTTCGTAACATCCAGGCTTTAATTTCAGGGAGGCACTTGCATGTATCGCACAGGTACAACCTCTGCCATGGTGAATGGATGCCAGCTGCGCTTGTTTCCAAGTGACGGCGACTTGCCGCAGTGTTTTGGCTTGCTCTTGGATGATATCGCCTTGATTCGCTCGGCCGCCATCGATAGCGAAGCCAAATGCGCAGCATTCATCGGCCTGGTCCAGCGGCTGCAGTGTGAGCGGGGCTGGCAGCACATCCCCTTGCGCGTGTCTTCCATGCAGCTCAATAACCTCAGTCATGAATGGTCGTTCATCCAAGAGCAGCATGGCTGCTTTGTAAAAGCCAACCAGACGGCAAAGCTTGATATCGCACATGTCAGCCTGCCCACCAACTCCCTATATTACAAAATACCCGAGCATTTTAAATCAGAAATTGTCCAGCAGGCCCTCCTACAACTGGTACATCAGTTCAATGCGCAGGCCGGCGCCACCTATTGCAAATGGGTGTGTGAAGATATCGAGGTGGCTCTTAAGAGTTTTAAACCGGAAGCCAGCGAAGAATATACCCTGCAAGCCAGCTTTGATGATTTTTGCCATGAAGTGCATTCGCACCTATGGCTTGAGCTTAAGGCCGAGCACAATGCTGCCGTGCTTGCACATAGGGAGGCGGGGCTGCAGGGGGACGAGAAGCGTATGTTCGAGTTGGAAAAGACCATTGTGGCATGCCGCAAAATGCTGCTGTCCGGTCTTAAATTCCAATACGCGCTGCTGGTACAAATAGCAAGTGGCATCGCCTTCATCGAAAAAGTGCATCCCGAACTTAAAGGCATAAGAATTGCCGCCACGCTGCTGCATCTGCTGATGGGATTTCAATTGCTGATCCCAAGTGCTACCGTATTGGGGTGGGGACAGAAAATGCTGCTGGTGCAGTTGCTCGATCAGCAGTTGCATGTCATTTCGGCTGTGAACGGGTATACCGGGTTTGAGCGTACCAATCTGGTATTTTCGATCCGCCTGGCGCTGGCTGAGATGAGCAAGAGCGTCTCTATTGATGAACTGTTGGCATTTTGTTTGGACTGGCATGCTGAAAAGGAAGAGAAGCTTGGCCGGCAGCTGCGCGTTTGGACATGGCAAAATTACAAGCTGTTAAATATCCCCTCGCAAGTCAAGAGTGCCAAAGAGGGGATCTTTAATGCAGAGTTGATCTCTTTTCTGCCCCGCAAAGTGAGCGTGCATAGTGGCGGCATGACTAAAATTATGCCGCTGCTGGTCTATGACCAAGAGACAGGCGCTGCCACAGCATTCACGGCTGTCGGCGAGCGCTTGTTAGACCTCTAAATTAGTTGTGGTAGTGATAGTGCTTCCTGCCGCCTTGGTATGATTCCAGGGCTGTGCCCCATGGTAGCTTCATCGTGTACACTTCACCCGACTTGCGCTTAATCTGCAGCGTGCTATGCCCGCCTTGAATTTTGCCCTTTGGTGCCGGCGCATAGTGGAATGGTTTGTCGCTGTAGAAGGTTGGCTTGGCCTTGAAAGTTTCACCGAGGGATGTCGACTTCAGCTCATATTCTTCCCCTTCCTTCATGGTGAAAAGATCGACGGTATAAACTGTAGGGGACACTGAGAGAATTTCGGCCCGTACGGCGATTTTGCCTTGCTTATCTTTGAAAATGGCTGGAGCGGGGATGCCAGAGACTTCCTTATCGATCGAACCATCGGCAGTGCGGAAGCGGAAAACGATGCGTTCGCCCGGAAGAAAGCCGCGTGAGCTGCCCACGATGTAAGGCATGATCTGCTTATCATCATTATTGAGATACGACCCATCGTCTTGAATGGTAAAAGAGGCGATGCGACGATATTGTTCAGGTGCGTTGGTCAAGGGGCGTTTAATTTCGAAAATGATTTCTTGTTGTTTAGGATAGCCTTCCAGCTTAAAGAGAATCTTATTAAAGCCCGGATTTTTGGCGTGTAAATCCTTAAGTTTTGGGAGGGCTTCAGCAGCTTCGGCACTGAAAAATTTAGAGCGGATAGCCGGCGTTTCACTTTGTGCAGGCATGCCAGCTTGGGAAGTAATGGTAGAAGCTGCGGCTTCGTCAGCCGTGGCGTATAAAGTTGTGTGCATTGGATTTAAACAGCTTGCTAATGCAAAGCAAGTAATGGCGATTTTAGACACAGTTCCTCCGTTGGAATCAAGAATGAAAGATAGTTTAGAGCAGCGCCGATTTTAAATCATTAAATTTTGCCCGGAATTCCATGCCGATTTAGCCACCGCCAGGTTCTGGCAAGTTATCACGCCATCTTTGGCTGTCAGCTTCGTTTTCGGCATCCGTTATGTTCTTAACAGCAGCTACATTTAAGCGGTCAATACCATCAGACAGAGCCTTAATTGTTGAAGCGTAGATCGTCCCTCCCCTTTCTGCTAGCGGTACATTGACATCATCATCATTACTATTTCTAAATAGGATATAATAAGTATCGCCTAATGCTTGAAATGGCGCAGCACCGGTACAACAGATAGCATATGGCGCGTTAGTATTATCATTTAGCAGTTCATCAGCTTGCTCAGCGACAGTATGGCCGCTAGCCTGCTTTAGATCAAAAAACAAGGCTTCTGGCCATTTCGCATTGATAACGTCCTTCATCGTTTGAGCATTTGACTTTTGGGCATGGGTTACTTTCTTTTCCTCTTGTTGTGTTTTTGATGGAGATATTTGGCCTCCGGTAACGCTTTTTATTTTGCCGGAAGTGTCTGGAGGGGATGTCGTCACTTTAGCTTGATCCAGTATCGTTTTGCTCGCCATCGCTGCATTTTTAGGTAATGCGCTGTTAAGTAATTCCTTACTAATTTTGCTGACTTCTCTATCCGTCTGGCCGCGTTGTTTTGTTGCTCCCGTCCGCTCTGCCGCTTGACCGGCGCCTTGAGTCTGAAAAGGATTGGGCTGGCCCGCCGTGTTACCATATATTTTGTCCATAACATACCCCCTAACCGTGCGCGGTAGTAATATTTCCAAGATTCAACGAAAGGATGTCTTTTAAGTGCGCATGTAGCAATAATAACTTTAAATTGGATTGTCAATATAATTTCTATTCCAATAAAAGCCTGAAATAAAAGTTTATGCTGGTATTAGGATAGTTGCTTGTTATACCACGCGCGGTTAGGTTGTTCATATTTTGGCTTTCGCGTTGCCAAAATGTAAACAACCTAATCGCTCGTGTTATATACCGCGGCAGCGGTGCAAGAGTTTGAATCCTAGAAAAAACGGTCGAACCTTTTTTTTGGTGAGAGTAAAGCAAATGAATTGCTAAGATGTCGCATCGGCAGAGATGTCTCTTTTAAGGAATCATCGGCGATGCATAAAAAGGATATAGAGGAGTGGCTGGCAGGCGGCGCGCTGATGACTACAGGGCGCGGGCGGATGTGGCTGGGGTGGGGCAGGCGCAAATGGCTGGCTGCGCCGGCCGCGGATGGCCGGCCGAGCTTCTATTTTCCCGATTTTTTTCTGAAGCAGCCGAAGCCTTGGTTTGTCCACCAACAGGCGCTTGAAGTGTCTTGTCATGAGCTGCTGCAGGCATTGGCTGAAATGACGATGTCCCGCCAAGGAGAAGCTTACGCCTGGCACAATGCCTACCGACAACTTTTCGCAGACACCTTTCATCAACTGCAGCAGAAATTTGTCAGCGGCGAACTAGTCAAAGCCGTGCCTTTTGTCATGGAAACCGTGCCGTTGACAATGAGCGCGCCGCAGCTTGCAGCATCCTTAATAGGCGTATTGAATTATGTCGGCGCCAATCCGGCTTATGCCTATGGTTTTTGGGGCGAAGAAGAAGGCCTCCTCGGGGCTACGCCGGAGATCCTTTTCCGCTTCCCGCAGCCACAGCAGCTTGAGACGATAGCCTGTGCAGGTACGACAGCCATATGTGGCGACGCAGCAGCATTTCTCAGCGATGCCAAGATTTTGCATGAACATCAGCTGGTAGTGCAGGGGATTGTGGAGTCCTTGTCAGGCTATGGCCAGGTATCCATAGGGGAGCGCCAATTGTTAAGGCTGTCTCGTCTTGCCCATTTGGTGACGCCCATCACTGTCGCCTTAAAGACCTTACCTTCGTTTGAGGAGGTCGTCCAGGCGATGCATCCGACGCCAGCTTTGGGAGCCTTTCCACGGCCGGCCGGATGGTGCTGGCTGGAGCAATATCAACAGAAGATCGGAAGGCAACGCTTCGGCGCCCCTGTCGGCGTGGTCGATGCGGCGTCAGGCCTTTCCAATTGCTATGTCGCCATTCGCAATGTGCAGTGGACCAAATGCCAGATGTCGCTGGCAGCTGGCTGCGGACTTGTGGCCGCAAGTGAACATGATGCCGAATGGGCCGAGGTTGCATTGAAGCTGCAAGCTACAAAGGAAATGCTTTTGCTATGAATGAAACCCTAACATACCAGGTCCTGCAGGCGGCAATTGACAGCGGCGTGCGTGAATTCATCATATGCGCCGGATCGCGCAACAGCTCGTTTGTCGAAGCCTTGCGTGTCGAAGGGCGCTTGAAGACATATTACTGGCCCGAAGAGCGCTCCGCGGCGTTCTTTGCCTTGGGGCTAAGCCGGCGCACGCAGCGTCCAGTGGCAATCATCACGACTTCCGGCACGGCGGCCGGCGAGCTTTTGCCGGCGGCCATGGAAGCCTATTATACCGGGGTGCCGCTAATATTAATCACTGCCGACCGGCCAAGTAGATTTTCAGGCAGCGGAGCGCCCCAGTCGGCAGAGCAAGAAAAGCTTTTTGGAGTCTATACGCCATTTTTTCAGGATATCGATAAGCCCGGCGCTTGCCAACTGGACGAATGGGACAGGCGCTCTCCTGCACATCTCAACGTGCGCCTTGAGGAGCCGCAGGCACAGCCCAAATTTGTCGGCCGGCGTTTGACTGTCAGCAGCCACATTTTAGACCCTGCGCCATATGCTGTCAAAGCATGCACCGGCCTCATGAACGACTTTCTTAGCAAGGTCGAGCGCCCTTTAGTCGTTGTCAGCACGCTCAAAGCCTCATGCCATGAAGGCACGGTAGCCTTCCTTTTGGCATTGGGAGCGCCTATATTGCTTGAGGGGATTTCTGGCCTCCGCGAAGAGCCGCGACTGCAGCACTTGCGCATTCTGCGCACCGAAAAAATACTGGAGACGGCAGCGCAGGCGGGCTATGCCATTGATGGCGTGTTGCGTATCGGCGGCGTGCCGACGCACCGCATCTGGCGCGATCTTGAATACCGGCAGGACGACATCCGGGTATGCGCTGTCAGTGATGTTCCCTTCTCAGGGCTGAGCTGGAACCGCCAGGTGGCATGCGCGCCGGTAGGTTTGTTCCTTGGCGCCTATCAGCTAAAAAGAACTTTCCATCGCCATGCTGCTGAGGCATGGCTGGCTGGCGGTCGGATTTTTGAGCAGCAGCTGATAGAGCTTTTTAATGAAGAGCCGCTGGCCGAACCTTCACTGATCCATGCCCTTTCCAAAGAAATTGCCGCTGGATCGCATGTCTATCTGGGAAACAGCCTGCCCATCCGCACATGGGATTTAGCGGCCACCAGCGGCAGCAGTCGTTTGATGATGCACGCCAATAGGGGACTGAATGGCATCGACGGCCAGATTTCCACTTTCCTCGGACTTTGCGAGCCGCAGCGGCAGAACTGGGCCATCGTCGGCGACTTGACCATGCTTTACGATATGGCAGGTTTTTGGGTGCTGCCACAGTTAGCGCAGCTAAAGGCCACCATCGTGGTGGTGAATAATGGCGGCGGCAAGATCTTTACCCGCATGTATCCCTATCAGGAGATGCTGAATGCGCATAGGCTGAATTTTGAACCATTGGCAAAGATGTGGGGACTGCCTTACAGTCGCTGGGAAAAGGTGCAGCCTTTGCCGCAGACTGCGACCTGCCGCCTGATTGAGCTTGTGCCTGATGAGGCCGCCACCAGCCGCTTCTGGGACAAAGTCGCCAACCTCAGCCACACACAGCGTAGTGTTGCCGCAGTATAAAGCCGCTTGTGATCAACGGGTGTAAAATTTACCACAGAGGCACAGAGAAGCAAGAGGAGCAAAACGATAAAGATAATGAGCTCATAGATGCAGCTTCCTCAGGTTCGGTTTTTGTTTATCCTGTATAATCCGGACTGGTTTTTTGCTGTTTGTTTCTCTGTGTCTCTGTGCCTCTGTGGTGAATTTGCTTTTTACGATCGCCATCCCGAAAGTAATATTAAGGAAGCTTTATGATTTATGCGCTGCATGGATTTTTGGGAATGCCTGATGACTGGACAACGCTTTTGCAAGCTGCAGATCTTCCGCACGCCGTTTTCGCGGAGGACGTTTTCAATGCAGGGCCGATTGACGATATGTGGTCGTGGGGCGAGCGCTTCAATCGCAAGGCGGCAGCCGCACCAGCGCCGCGGGTGGTGATGGGCTATTCCATGGGCGGACGCCTCGCCATGCATGCGCTGATGCTACAACCCGATATGTGGGATGCTGCCATCATCATCTCGGCGCATGGCGGCCTTGCCACCGAGGCAGAGAGACAGCAGCGCCGCCTTGCCGATGAGCAATGGGCCAGGCGTTTTGCTGAAGAACCCTGGCAGCCATTGATGCAGGCATGGAATGGACGACAAGTGTTTAGCGGTGAAGGGTTTAGATTCGCTCGCCATGAAGCCGATTATGATCGGACCAAATTGGCCGCCGCGCTGCGGCAATGGTCTTTGGGCCGGCAGGATGATCTTTTGCCGCGCCTGGCACAAATTCAGGTGCCTATATTATGGCTGACTGGGGCTGATGATGATAACTATGTGCAGCAAGCAAAAAAAGTGGTTTTAAAACATCCTTTGTCTAAAATAGCACACATACCTAAAGCCGGACATAGGCTCGCCTGGCAGCAGCCTCAGGAGTTTATCTCGGAAGTAACACATTTTTTAACACAACTTTGACAGGCAACATCATGACTGCAACAATGCTAACAACACCTTGGCTCACAATCAAAGAATATCAAGATATAAGGCTGGAAAAAACTGAAGACGGCATCGCCAAAATCACCATCAACCGTCCGCAGGTGCGCAACGCTTTCCGTCCCGAAACGGTGATGGAAATGCAGGAGGCTTTTGATATCTGCCGCAATGACAGCACAGTCGGTGTGGTCATCCTGACAGGTGAAGGCCCTGAAGCTTTTTGTTCCGGCGGCGACCAGAAGGTGCGGGGTGGCGAAGGGTATGTGGGTAGTGACGGCGTACCGCGCTTAAACGTTCTGGATCTGCAAAAGCAAATCCGCTCGCTGCCCAAGCCTGTCATAGCCATGGTGGCGGGCTATGCCATCGGTGGCGGCCATGTGCTGCATATCGTCTGCGATTTGACTATCGCTGCCGATAATGCCAAATTCGGACAGGTTGGACCCAAAGTGGGCTCTTTCGATGGCGGCTTGGGCAGCAGCTATCTGGCGCGCATCGTCGGACAGAAGAAAGCACGCGAAATATGGTTCCTTTGCCGTCAGTATGATGCTAAAGAAGCCTTGGAAATGGGGCTCGTCAATACCGTCGTCCCTTTAGCAAACCTTGAAGCAGAAACCCTGAAATGGTGCCGCGAGATTCTGCAGCATTCGCCGCTCGCGCTGCGCTGCTTGAAGACGGCGATGAATGCCGACTGCGATGGACAAATCGGCCTGTTGGATTTGGCCGGCAATGCCACGCTGCTGTATTATATGACAGAAGAAGCCCAGGAAGGACGCAAAGCCTTTGTCGAAAAGCGCAAGCCTGATTTCACCCAATTTCCACGTTTGCCATAAGGAGCTTCAATATGGAAAAGGTCCTGCCGCAGTCTTACAAAGCCTGGATGATGGCCATCCGCCTGCCCACGCTGCTTATCCCCACCATTCAGGTGGCGACAGGCACGGGGGTGGCCTATGTCTTTACGGAGCATATGAACTGGCTGATTGCTTTTTATGCCTGGCTGGTAGCTGTCAGCATCACCATCGGCACAAACCTGATCAATGATGCCGTCGACTATGAAAAGGGCGGCGATCCTGTCAATCGCTTTGGTCAGCTTAAAGTCATCCGCGCCGGCCTGCTCACCAAAAAACAAGTCTATGTCGGCGGCATGCTGGCCTTTGCCATCGCCTGCGCCATTCCTTTTGCGCTTGATGTGGATGCGCTAGCCTGCTTTTTGATTGTGCTGCTGTCTGCCGCGTGCGGCTATTGCTATACGGGGGGGCCTTATCCGATTTCCTATCTCGGCCTGAGCGAGATTTTTATATTCATCTTCTATGGCGGTATCTGTGTCACCATCCCTTTTTATGCCCAGACATATTCCGTCAATGCAGCGATCCTGCTGGCCGCCGCCCAAATGGGGTTGCTGGCGATACTGCCGAATGCCTTAAATAATTTTCGCGATGTGTATGAAGATGCCGCGGTGCATAAACATACACTGGCTGTGCGCTTTGGCAAAGATTTTGCCCGCTGCGAAATTATCGCCCTGACAGTAACGCCTTTCATCTTAAATATCGGCTGGCTTTTATTAGGCTATGGCATGGTGGCGCTAATGCCGCTATTGCTAATGCCTGTAGCTTTTGTCTTTGCGCGCGCCATCTGGAAGGCAGAGCCTGGCCGCGTGCTCAACCGCTACTTCGGCTTAGGTGTGCTGATTCATTTTTCCTTCGGCATCCTGCTTATCATAGGACTGCTCAGCGCATGAAAATCGCTATCTTTCACTACGCGTTGCAACCTGTCGGCGGCAGCCAGCGGCCACCCCGCCGCGGGGTGCTGCTGCAGGTGGTCTTTCGCGACGGCTCGGTGGGGTATGGCGACTGCCATCCATGGCATGAGCTCGGCGATGCCAACCTTGATTTGCAGTTACAGCTGCTTTCCTGCGGGCATATGACGCCGCTTTTGACGCGCTCGCTTGCGGCCGCCCGCGCCGATGCCGATGCCAGAAAATCCGGTTACCATCTCTTTAAAGACCTTGCCATCCCTGCCAGCCACCACCATATGGCAGATCTGATCATGCGCCATAAGCCGGATTTCGAAAAGTTTTTGCAACATGGTCCTGCCACCATAAAAATCAAGGTGGGCATCGACCCGCCAGCGGAATGTGCGGTGCTGAAGAAGTGGAGCCATGAGCTGCGTGCGGCTGGCTGCCGCCTGCGGCTGGATTTTAATTGCCGCCTTAAAGAAGAGGCTTTCATCCACTATTTAAGTGAGCTTGGCGATTTGCGCGAAGGCATCGATTTCTATGAAGACCCTTTTCACTATCAGCCTCAGCGCTGGCAAAAGGTTAGGGAAGAGCTGCGCATTTCTTTAGCCTGCGACCGAGAGTCTTTGCATGCTTTGTCATTTCCCGCCTCTTGCGATGTACTGGTCGTCAAACCCGCTGTGCAGGAAATATTCCCATTCCTCACGGCCCAACGCGCCCAGCGTATACTTGTCATCACCACCTATGCCGACCATCCTATCGGTCAGCTGGCAGCGGCCTATGTGGCAGCTTGCGCTGCCAAGAGCCATCCCCAGGCCCTCGGCCTATGTGGATTGCTGACGCACCATGCCTATGAGACAACACCTTTTAGCGCAGCTCTTGATCAGCATGAGACACAGCTACGCCCTTCCACCGAGGGTTGTGGCTGGGGATATGATACTTTGCTTAAGGAGCTGGCATGGCAACCTCTCATGTAGTTGCTTGGCACGCCAGCGCAAACGAGGTATTGCTTAATCCGCGCATGCCGCCCGACGACAAAAGCCGCCTGCTGCAATCTCTACAGGCCGCTGATAATCTGAAATCAACCGTCTGGCTGGCAACATCGGGATCAAGTGGCAAGCTTAAGCTCGTGGCCCTGCCAAAACAAGGCCTGCTGGTTTCCGCCGCAGCCGTAAACCGCCACCTGCACAGCGATAATGCCGATATCTGGCTGAACCCCTTGCCAGTCTTCCACGTGGGAGGGCTCGCCATCCATGCAAGAAGTGCCTTGAGCGGCGCAGCTGTGGTGCCTTATATGGCGGAGGATGGACTGTGGCGGGCAGCACGCTTTATGGAACAGCTAAGCCAGGCAAAAGCAACTTTGACCGCGCTTGTGCCAGCGCAAGTGTATGATCTGGTGCAAGCTCAATGGCAGGCGCCGCCTGCCTTGCGCGCTGTCGTTGTCGGCGGCGGAGCGCTAAGCGAAAGCTTATATACGCAGGCTGTCAAGTTGGGCTGGAGGCTTTTACCAAGCTACGGACTTACCGAATGCTCCTCGCAAGTGGCGACAGCGGCCTTGGACTCTTTGAGTAATAAAGGATATCCCATGCTGCAGCCGCTCTCCCATGTGCAGCTGGCCTTGACTGACGATGGATTCCTGCGCATCAAAAGCGCAGCCCTCTTGACAGCCTATCTTCATGTCGATGGGGCCGATAATAGGCTGGTCGATCCAAAAGCCGATGGGTGGTTCACCACCGAAGATAAGGGTGTATTCGACCATGGCTGGCTTAAACATGTCAGCCGGGGCGAGCTGTTTGTCAAAATCGGCGGCGAAAGCGTCGATATGCTAAGGCTTGAGATGCTCTTGGAGGAGCTGAAACTGGTTAATGGGATATGCTTTGACGCGGCATTAGTCGCCCTGCCTGATGGCCGTCTTGGCCATGCCGTCCATCTTGCCATTGCAAGCTTTGATGTCGGGCAGGCACAAGCATTAATCGCCAGCTTCGCCTCCCGCGTCTTCCCTTTTGAGAGGATCAGGCAAGTACATTGCGTGGCTCAAATTCCGCGTTCGCCCTTAAAGAAGATATTAAGAACCGAATTGCAACAGCTACTTATTTCGCTTACGCATCACCAAATAATCCCGGGAACACATCCTTAGCCACGATGGCTTTAATTCGATCCCGCGTTTTTTTTATGCCATCCAATCGTCCGAGGAAATTTTCTTTATCCTGCTTGATTTGTTCAAGTTCTGTCTTGGCTTGATCCCGACTTAACACATCGTCATTTTGGATGGCATTTTCCATATCAGAGAGGCTGTTCGTTATGCTTTCGGAAGTTTTCGAGAAAAGTTTGTCGATATTGAAAGTGCCTTCAATAACGGATTTTGCTGAAGAGTTGAAATGATCGATCAGATCTTCGACGACTTTTAATTTGTTTTCACCCCTGCTGCCAATGAAATCGGCATTAAGAAATCCAGTCGAAACCGTGCCTAAATATGCTTCATAGGTATCTAGCAAAGCACTGATCTGTTGCTTGCATTTTAGACGCCCTTCAGGATGCCCTAAAGCGCCGGATTGACTCTTAAAGCGATCTAATTCGGCGATATTTGATATGACGAGATCGAAGCCGGATTTTATCCTTTGCGTGACGGCTCCGGCTTTTTGGCCGGCTGTCTCTGTGCTGGTGCATGTCCCGCCGCAGCCTTTAAAAAAGGCGGTCAAACGCTGCCATAGAGAGGGGGATGATGGTGCCGGCTGTGTAGGCTTGAGAGGTGATGACATGGCATCCTTATCATAGTTGGTTAACGGGCATGCGGATCCAAAAGAATGTAACTTACATACCACGCGCGGTAAAAGAATCTTGTAGTCGAAACTAATTTATCGGAAATTTATTTACAATATGGAAGTTTGCGTAGATAGCAGACAAGGCGGACACTCTTATTTTGTCCGCTTCGTCTGCTGCATTGGTTGGTTACGAAAGCTTATTCGGCAGCATCTTTGCCGATGACGTTTTCCAGTTCGGCCTTTGCATCCTCGAGCATTTCAATCAAGCCGAGCTTTTGGATTTCAGTCATGGCGCTGTCGTGAATCGAATCTTTTAACTCGGCCAGCTTTTCAGACGTAAGCTGTTCTTTGATTTTCTTTAGTTTCTTCTTCTTTTTCGAGAATAATTTGGAGATCTTCCGATCTAATTTTTCGATGTGGCCAGGTGAAGAAATATCGCTATTGGTGCATGCCTCCTCAGCCGGTAAAACTGAAGTAAAAGTGATAGACATTAGGCATAAAAAAGTAATGGTCAGATTTTTAATAGACATTACGTCTCCTTATTTAAAATGCTTCTGCAATGGTAAATGATAAGGGGTAGTCTATGAAATTAAATGATTAAATGCTAGGAATTTAACCACCAGATGGTAGCGTTTAAGTAGGCGGCGAAAACCACCCACAGGAAATAGGGGAGCATTAAATAAGCCGCCAGCGGCCGGATTAACTGGAAACAGCGCATGGTAGCGAGAATGGAAATCAGCAACAAACCGATATCGATGAGGGCGCATAAGGGGCATCTAAATGTAAAAAATAAGGCTGACCAGGCAAGGTTCAGCAGTAGTTGGATGCTGAAGCATGCATAGGCCGGCGTTTTGGATTTAGCCGCTGGGGTAAGCCATACCAGCCACATGGCAAAGGCCATAAAGAGATAAAGGGAGGTCCATACCGGCGCAAAGGCATATGATGGGGGATTAAAGGAAGGCTTCTTCAGTGTCAGATACCAATCATGTACACCCGCCGCCGTGAAAAAACCGCCTAGGGCTTCAACCGTGAGGCAGATGATGATGAGCAAAGCTAACATGCTGAACTTGTTTTTCATCTTTTATTCTTTGGTTTTTCTGCCGATGAGCAATGTTGCTACGCCGCCAAGCAGTGGCTGGCGACGGATCTGCATGAAATTGGCAGCGCGCATGAGGTGTTCCAGTTGCTCTGGCGGGATAAAGGTATTGATGCTATTGCATAGATATTGATAGGCTTCGCGGTTTGAGGTGAGGAATTTCCCCATTACCGGCAGGAGCGTGCGCAAGTAGATATTATGGCCAAACCGCAGCAAGGGGTTTTGGGGCTGGGTAAGCTCGAGAATGCCGAACGCTGCGCCTGGTTTAAGGACGCGATAGACATCATGGATACAAGTTTGGGGTTGGCTGACGTTGCGTATGCCATAGGCCATGGTGGCGCAGTCGACGCTATCATCTTCCAGTGGGATAACTTGGGCATCGGCCTTTAGATAGTTAATGTCATGCCGTTGTAGATGCAAAGCTGTAGCCAGCTTTTGGGCATGCGCCAGCATCCCTGCGGAGAAATCTAGCATATAGGCTTTCACAGGCATTTTAGTGTGCTGCAAATATTCGAAGGCGATGGCGCCTGTGCCGCAGCAGATGTCGAGCAGCACCGTCGGCTGGCATGGCAGCACGGCTTGCTCGATCAGGGCTTTATTCCATTTTTTATGCATCTGGAAGGATAGCACGCCGTTGGTCTTATCGTATTGTTTGGCGATGCTGTCAAAAAGCGCCTGGATGGTGGCGGGATCGTTTTTATTGTAGGCTGTCATTTCTTTGGGTCTTCCCCTTTTTTGCAAAGTCCGCATGAGCTATCGGTGCCGCAGCTATCGTCTTTTTCCTGTTTCTTGGTGGGGTCGCGGCCGCAGGCGCCGGGGCGCATCTTTGATTTGCCAGTAATCAGCCAGCTCATGGCTAACAGGGCGATGGCAATGACGATGAAGACAAAGGCCAGCGCTAAGGTAAGAAGTAATGTCGACATAAGACCTCATGGTATGCTATGTATAACCTAACAGACATCCCAAAACACTTCAAGCCAGGATTTCCTGTGTCGATACATTTCTACAACGCCCACATCCTGCGCAACCATCGCATTGAAAGCGGCGAACTTTGGGTGGCGGATGGCAAAATCGTGCCTGCGCTGTCCACAGCCGACCAAACGATCGATTTACAGGGCAAGCTGCTTGCGCCAGGCTTCATTGATCTGCAGCTAAACGGCGCCTTTGGCATTGACATCACCACCAATCCAGAACAAGTCGGAGCCATCGCTAAGCGGCTTGGACAACATGGCGTTACCTCATTTCTGGCCACCGTCGTAGCATCATCTCCTGAAGAATACCGGCGCATCCTGCCAGTCCTTAGCCAGCAGGTGGGCAAGACACAGGGCGCCGAACTGTTCGGCATCCATCTGGAAGGGCCCTGTTTTAATCCGTTGCAAGCCGGCGCTCACCGCTCTGACAGGCTCAAGGCCTGCGCCGATTTTGCTTCCCCATTAGCCTGTTATGGCAATATGGAGGGCGTTAAGCTGGTGACGTTGGCGCCAGAAATTGCTGGCGCGCACGACTGGATTTCGTGGTTGAAACAGCAGGGAATAGTGGTAGCCGCCGGCCATTCTATGGGCACGGCCGCAGAAATGGAAACCGCCATTAAAGCCGGTGTCGGCATGGCTACGCATCTGTTCAATGCCATGCGCCCGTTTCACCATCGCGATCCCGGGCTGGCTGGCTCAGTATTGAATGCACCAGGCTTTTTCTATAGCATCATCGCCGATGGTGAGCATGTTGATCCTATAGCCTTATCATTGGCCTGGCGCTGCCAGCCTGAGGGACTGCTGTTAGTCAGCGATGGCATGGCGGGGCTTGGCTTAGCAGACGGATCTTATCAACTGGGGGGGCGCGAAGTGATCGTGAGAGGATCAAAAGCCACACTTGCCGGCACAAATATGCTTGCAGGCACTGTCGTCGGCATGGACCGTCTAGTAGCAAATTTAAAAGATTTCACCGATGCCACCCTCGTCGACGCCCTGGAAGCCGCATCGCTAAAGCCGGCACAGCTGCTCGGTATAGAGTCGCGAAAAGGAACGCTTGCTGTCGGCGCCGATGCCGATCTGGTGATTTTGGATGATGATTTAAAGCTTGTGGCCTGCTATGCCCGCGGAAAACTCAGCTGGAGAGAGAGCGATGAAAGCTGAATTGTTTAAGGATAGGAATAACAAGCAGTGTTGGGGCCTTCTTCCTAAGGAAAAGACCCTAACACCGCTTGTTCTTCCTATCCTTCTCTATGTTGCGGTACCTCTGAGGTATGTGCGTGATAAAAGCGCAACCATCAAAACAATGTTTTTATTTTAACATGTAACATCCCAGACCTTACTCTATTTTTAGAGGGAGGGCAACTTCTAGTCTGGAGAGGATTTCAGCTGTCCTGCTTGAAAGCAAAAGGCTCTGGGGATCGTCGATTTGTGATGTTTTACTGAATAGGGTCCAAGTTTGCAGGATGTATTGCAACAGTGTTCCCTTGAGATTGATTGGCGATTAAGCCACTTAAAAAATAAGTCTTGATTTTTATAAGGTTCGACAATACGTTGAGACAACAGAAATATTTGATACTACAAATATTTAGTAGGTGGTTAGACTTGCCTCGCTCGCATTGTGTTCAAAAATTTCAAATCGTCCCAAACCAAACACAAGATAAGAAAAAAGAAGGAAATAAAATGAATTTAAAATAAATATAATGCATGCATTTTCTTTAATCGCTTGTTTAGGCCTCTTTTCTTTTAATCCGATAGAGGGGAATGAGCGAGAGGAAGAGAGGATTTATATAAATCTTGAAAATCTTTCGTTTACTCCAACAGCTATGTTTCTCCTAAATGGTAGTGATGTTCTTCCCGTAAAGACTCTTTACACGGATAGAAGAGGTTTTTATATTAAATTTGATCATGTTGTGATCGATGGTTTTGAGCGACCATCTCCAAAGAAAACTGATAAAAATAAGAAAAAGGATACAGAGGAGCATTGGGACAACCGGCCTACCCATATCGAGGAAAAAAAATCCAATACATGTGTAAATGGTCACGAAATTTACCATGAGTGTGGTGGATGTGCAAATTGGTGGTGTAATTCTAGATGTAAGTGTTACTCTCCATGGGTAAATTAACAAGATGTTTTCCCATTACCTAATGATTAAATACATGATATTTAAACGATTTTTCGCTTGTTTTTTATTTCTATTGGCTTCGAGGTGTTTCGCGCTGGAGATAAGCGGTCAGGATGCTAAGATCCTAAACACCTTCTTTCGTGAAATGCTTGAAGAATTTGAAATGGGCTACGTTCTTTTTGATGCGAAGCCAATATGTATTCATGGATATCCTCCTGAAGACTTTTTTTTGAGGGAGTACCCTTCCCATAAAAGCTTTGTTTTCTTGCGTGAGGGGGCGCATGTAATTTCAACGTTGCCGGTGTCTAATAATAATATTGTAATACATGTTTATAGTGAAAAAGACGAATCAGTGGATTATGTTCATGTGCTTTTCATTAATAAAAAGCTTTTTCTGGCGGTTGTCAAGGATAACTTAGCTTTATTCCAGTATGTCCTTGGACCAGAAATAACTCCTCAAAAACTGCTGGATCAATTAACCAATCCAAAGGCTAGCTGGCATTCGGTCTTGAGTAATGACCGTGTGCTGATTGGAATTTTGTTGGGTTATGGAGTGCAGAATTCTCTCTATGGCAGCCGCATAGAAAACATCCAGGATAGTTTTTTTGCAGAGGATATACCCCCATTTCCAAACAAACTCTTAAAATCCGGTGATATACGCAAAGAGTTTAAGGAGTGCCTAGTGTTTGCATCCGCCCATCCAATAAAGGAAGAGTTAACTCCTGGTTTTGGTTTTTCTTCGATAAAGGAGGAGCTGGCCTTTTTAAATCAGAAAATGGAGGCTCATCGTGCAAATG
>CAWHMU010000038.1:0-51234 GCA_963830365.1 uncultured Chlamydiae bacterium | reverse complement strand
CGCATGTGGCTACATGCTTCCGCCTCTATCGAGGCTTTAAAAATGTTCTCATGGCTTGTGCCCTATCTCTTATATGGCAGTGCCAACTCAAATCCTTCCTTCACAGGATCGAACGCGCAATTTGCCATTATGTATGATTAATTTAACACCCTTCATTAGTTTACATATGGGGAGGTACGCATTTGTGTGATGAACCTTTTATTTTACAGGATGTGCATTTTACGCCTTTTAGCAGGTCTTTGCGGTTAATTTTACGCCATTAACGGCACTTTGCCTAGCGCGATGAAAAGCAATGCCATCGAAATTGGCATTCATAGACACGCATATAAATGGCTATATTTTGATTATGTCGGGGTAAGCATGTAGGTGCGAGCTTTACAGCCGTGAGATCGGCGACAGTTTCATGGAGATGCCGTCGCCGATCTCACGGCTTGGCGTCTTTGTGGACAGCCACAGGCGTACGCCCAATGGTATTAAGTTAACATTATTTTTATATAGTTTCTCACTCATCGTTGATTCATATTATACTTTCTACGGGTGTATCTCCTAATGCGCTTGAAACTTCTGCCAGGTCTTTTAGGAATAAGATCGTATTTCATTGTTTTTTTTATTTTTTTACAAAACCACTCCACATCTGAATGTGGATCTAATAAGACCCCTACAAACTCATTTTTCAAGGCTTCTAAAGAAACTTTTTTATTGATGCAATATTCATATTTTCTAGGGGTTGAGAAGAAATCTTTTTCATCTAAAGGTGCTTTATATTTTTTTTCTGATCCCCATCTTTCTGACATCTCTTCTTCAGCTTCTAACGTTAAAAGGGCATGAGAATTAGCTGTCAGTATAGTTGCATGAAAATCTTGCTCAACCGATAGTGTAGATTTTCCACTAAAATTTTCAATTTCTATTGCCTTGATAAACTTATAACTTTCTTCTATTCCCCATCTTTTAAAATATAGTTTTTGAAAAATACTATAGGGATAGGCTTTTTTACATAAGAAAGACGTTAAGAGAATTTCTTTTTCTCCTGTTTTTAATTCGACTATCACAACTCGAAAAACAATATCCATTTCCACTTTTAAACCTAAACGATCTAACTCCAACTTTGATTTATGAATTCTTTTAAATCTTTTAGGTGTTATTGTTACTATTTGATCTTTTCTGTCTGACTTTAAAACTTCGCTAACTTCTTTTATGAATCCAGTCCCAGACCTAATAAAAAATTAATTCCGTTTTTAGATAAGTAATACATCAAAGCTATTGATGGATAACCTCGATCAAAAATCACCAAAAACCTGCTAAAATCTACATTTAAAGCCTTAAGAGATTCGATATGTTCGATAGCCATTTCTCTTTCGCATGATGTAAAAGGCTTTAAACATGCATGGAGGATAATCTTATTTAAAACGTCATATAAAATTGAAATTCGAGCTCCAGGCATTACTTCGGCTGTATTATTAGTCATGCATCCATATTTTTCTAACACCTCGGGTGAATTAGGTAGTTGGAGGGTTGAACCATCTATAGCTAAAAGAATAAAATTTTGATAAGTTAAGTAATCATCATTTTTATAAAATTCCTCAATAAAAATATTATTCAATTTAATAAATGCTAGAGCAGAAAATTTGGCTCTTGCTTGAGTCACTGCAGACCGAGTAGTTTTTCCTGTCTTCAAATCTTTGCTGAAAGAATTTAGCTCTTTTGGTATACTCTTGCGTAAGAGATTCAAAATAAACAAAAAGATAATTGGGAAGGGCAATAAGCGACATCTGAGAAAGGCTTTAGGTGATAGCCTGCACTCTACGATGAATTCTTTTGTGTGGATTTTAGCTTTTAGAAATCCAATAATACGAGCCGACTTTTTCATGATATCTCCTCTTAAGTGTTTTTGCGAACCTAATGAGATATCATGAATTTTCATTCTATTTCAAGTGATTTATAATCAACCATATACGTACTAACTTAACACCATTGGGCGTAAGCCTGTGGCACAAGAATTATGACATTGAACCGTGATAATGGCGACAGTTACATGGAGATGCTGTCGCCGTTAGCACGGCTTGGCGTCTTTGGTGGCACAACCACAGGCTTACGCCCAATGGTATTAAGTTAACATTATTTTTATATAGTTTCTCACTCATCGTTGATTCATATTATACTTTCTACGGGTGTATCTCCTAATGCGCTTGAAACTTCTGCCAGGTCTTTTAGGAATAAGATCGTATTTCATTGTTTTTTTTATTTTTTTACAAAACCACTCCACATCTGAATGTGGATCTAATAAGACCCCTACAAACTCATTTTTCAAGGCTTCTAAAGAAACTTTTTTATTGATGCAATATTCATATTTTCTAGGGGTTGAGAAGAAATCTTTTTCATCTAAAGGTGCTTTATATTTTTTTTCTGATCCCCACCTTTCTGACATCTCTTCTTCAGCTTCTAACGTTAAAAGGGCATGAGAATTAGCTGTCAGTATAGTTGCATGAAAATCTTGCTCAACCGATAGTGTAGATTTTCCACTAAAATTTTCAATTTCTATTGCCTTGATAAACTTATAACTTTCTTCTATTCCCCATCTTTTAAAATATAGTTTTTGAAAAATACTATAGGGATAGGCTTTTTTACATAAGAAAGACGTTAAGAGAATTTCTTTTTCTCCTGTTTTTAATTCGACTATCACAACTCGAAAAACAATATCCATTTCCACTTTTAAACCTAAACGATCTAACTCCAACTTTGATTTATGAATTCTTTTAAATCTTTTAGGTGTTATTGTTACTATTTGATCTTTTCTGTCTGACTTTAAAACTTCGCTAACTTCTTTTATGAATCCAGTCCCAGACCTAATTAAAAAATTAATTCCGTTTTTAGATAAGTAATACATCAAAGCTATTGATGGATAACCTCGATCAAAAATCACCAAAAACCTGCTAAAATCTACATTTAAAGCCTTAAGAGATTCGATATGTTCGATAGCCATTTCTCTTTCGCATGATGTAAAAGGCTTTAAACATGCATGGAGGATAATCTTATTTAAAACGTCATATAAAATTGAAATTCGAGCTCCAGGCATTACTTCGGCTGTATTATTAGTCATGCATCCATATTTTTCTAACACCTCGGGTGAATTAGGTAGTTGGAGGGTTGAACCATCTATAGCTAAAAGAATAAAATTTTGATAAGTTAAGTAATCATCATTTTTATAAAATTCCTCAATAAAAATATTATTCAATTTAATAAATGCTAGAGCAGAAAATTTGGCTCTTGCTTGAGTCACTGCAGACCGAGTAGTTTTTCCTGTCTTCAAATCTTTGCTGAAAGAATTTAGCTCTTTTGGTATACTCTTGCGTAAGAGATTCAAAATAAACAAAAAGATAATTGGGAAGGGCAATAAGCGACATCTGAGAAAGGCTTTAGGTGATAGCCTGCACTCTACGATGAATTCTTTTGTGTGGATTTTAGCTTTTAGAAATCCAATAATACGAGCCGACTTTTTCATGATATCTCCTCTTAAGTGTTTTTGCGAACCTAATGAGATATCATGAATTTTCATTCTATTTCAAGTGATTTATAATCAACCATATACGTACTAACTTAACACCATTGGGCTTACGCCCGTGGCTGCAGACTGCTGCAGCTATCCACGGTTAACAACCATACTTCGAATATCTAATCGATAATCTTCATAAGACGAGCTACTCATTTGTCGGCAGCACCATTATATTTTTTTTGGCGCCAGGCTGTGTGCCGGTTGCCTGGTCAAAAGCGATACGATATAGATGCTGAACAGACTGATGAAGAAACCGGGAATCATGGCGGGTATGACAAGATCTGTGATGTAGGGATTTACCAAGTCCCATGTGCCGGCGATCAGGCCGCCGGTAAAGACGCCGGTGATGGCGCCATATTTGTTGGCGCGCTTGGAGTATAACGACATCAGCATAAGCGGACCGAAAGCGCAGCCCAATCCTGACCATGCATACAGCACAGCTTCCAGGATTGTTGAATTTCTATTCAATGCCAGAAACAGCGATAGGGCAGAAACAAGTACCACGCCGATACGCGAAGTTACCAGAAGCTCTTTAGGCGAAGCCTCTTTTTTAAACAGGTGTTTATAGAAATCTTCGCTCAGTACAGCAGCACAAACAAGGATTTGCGAATCCATGGTCGACATACTAGCCGCGAGTACGCCGCAGAGCACGAAACCTCCTGCTAACGGATGGAACAAGGATTTTACCATCTCTACAAAAATAAGTTCAGGGTTTGCAAGACCTTCTTTGAAATAGGCCATGCCGACTAAACCGATACAGGCGGCGGCCGATAATGCTATCAGCTGCCAGGCCATACCTACATATTTGGACTTATTCAACTCGGAAGTTTCTTTGATACCCATGAACTTTGTAACGATGTGCGGCTGGCCAAAATAGCCAAGACCCCACTGCATGATCAGGAAGATGATTGCAAGTACTGAAGTGAATGACAAGTCGGGTACAAAGCTTAGCGAGATTTTTTTGCTTTGAGCAACCGCCAAGATGGTGTTCCAACCATCGTCAAGCGTTGTGTAGGCCAGGAAAGGCACCATGATGATCATGCAGATAAGGAAAAGCGCTTGAAATAGATCTGTCCAGGCCACGGTGATGAAGCCGCCGACAAAAGTATAGACCAGGATAACTACACTTGAAATTGTCAGTCCGACATAAAAGTTAATGCCGAATACCGATTCAAATATGCCGCCCATGGCAATCAAACCGGCAGAGATGTAGCAGGTGAGGAAGAAGATCGACATCAGCGCAGTCACGACGCGGATAGCACCTGAATTGTCTTTAAAGCGCCTTTCAAAGAAGGTTGATAAGGTATAGCTGTCATTCTTTTCCGTGGCGGTACGCAGCTTGGTGGCCACAAGTTGCCAGTTTAGAAACATCCCGGTCAAAAGGCCGACGGCGATCCAAGCCTGTGATAAACCTCCAATATAGATGGCGGCGGGAAAAGCCATGAAAAGCCATGAACTCATATCGCTGGCATGGGCGGAAAGAGCTGTCACCCAGAAATTTAAAGAGCGGTTGCCAACAATGAAATCAGCTGCAGACGACTGCTTGCGATGGGAAATAAGTCCTATAGCCAGCAGGATGCAGAAGTAGGCTGCAAAGGGAAGCAAAAGATGTGTATGATTCATCTGTAATCCGTATAATTTGTATTTTGTATGATGACTGTAGCTCTATATCTTTTTCTTTTCATAAAAAACGAAGTATCAAAGATTTTTAATGATATGTCAAGTGATTTAGGATGGCGCGGCGAATTTTGCTTTTTTCTTGTTAAAAGGTAGTGTATTATAAAATGTCATATAAATTATCGGAACAGAAATCAACCTCACATATACCTTGCAAAGCACCTAACCATTTGCACGTAGAGGTTTTATCATCATTTGAGAGATGCATATGCAAAAAGCTAAATTAGTGATTATCGGATCAGGGCCCGCCGGCTATACCGCCGCCATCTATGCTGCAAGAGCTAACCTTGAACCTGTGGTTTATGAAGGATTCTATAGCGGGCCTGCCGGCGGCCAGCTGATGACGACAACGGAAGTGGATAACTATCCGGGCTTTCCTGAAGGTGTAAGCGGTCCGCAATTGATGGATAACTTCCGTAAACAGGCGTTGCGTTTTGGCAGCACGATGCTGCAGGACGATGTGGTGGAGGTTGACTTTAGCCAGCATCCTTTTGTCGTCAGGGGCAAGAAGCATTCTCATGAAGCAATGGCAGTGATCATTTCTACTGGTGCGACGGCAAATCTGCTTGATATTCCCGGCACACGGGAAGGGGAATTTTGGCAGAAAGGGGTGACGGCGTGTGCCGTATGCGATGGCGCGATGCCTATTTTCCGCAACAAGCCCCTTTTTGTTATTGGCGGCGGCGACTCAGCCGTTGAGGAAGCCACCTTCCTGACTAAATTCGGCAGCAAAGTCTATATAGTGCATCGCCGTGATAAGCTGCGCGCTTCAAAGATCATGCAGCAGCGCGCCCTCAACCATCCCAAAGTGGAAATCCTTTGGGACAGCGTCATTACAGACGTGACGGGGGATAGCGTCGTGCGTCAAGTGAAGATTCAAAATATTAAGACCAATCATGAAACCGTGCACGAGGCCGGGGGCGTATTTTTTGCCGTAGGACACACGCCGAACACGGCTTTTTTGAAGGGACAAATTGATCTGCATGACAACGGCTATATCAAAGTTGTGCCGGGTACATCGCAAACGAATGTCCCTTTGGTATATGCTTCAGGAGATGCGCAAGATCACGTCTACCGCCAGGCCATTACGGCGGCAGGATCCGGATGCATGGCGGCGATTGAAGCCGAACGGGAGCTGTCAGCCAGAGGACTTGTCGAATGATGGTGTTAAATAAATTAAATTTATTTATCTATGCAATCATTTCTGGGTGCACTTGCCTTTCGGCGACAGAATTCAGCCCCTGGTTTGGTCCGGTGCTGGAAATCGAAGGGCGGGTAAACTGCCTGGTGGAGCAATATTCCGCAATCGATGGTCGTGTAAGGAGCCCTTATGGCTATTTCCCTGTCGATGAACATCACGTCAAAGACATCCAGTCAGCTTGTAATGTCTTTGTGGATGTTAGTGCTTCGCTAGCCCCCACTGAAGAATGGTCGGCCGAAATTGAAGCCGTGGCGGCAGATACGCGCCACCGCAGTTTCGGCATGGATTCGCTATTGCTGACAGGGCGCTACCGCTGGCTTAACGACATCGTCGGCGACCCTGTATCGTTATCCACCGGATTGACGGTCATCAAAGTCTTTAAGCCCGCTTGGCATGACTTGGCAGTTTTCCACCATGGCGGCATCGCTTGCGAAGCGCATGTAGCCGCCGGCAAGGAATTTTCGTGCCGCCAGTTTTGGACCAACCGGGTGTGGGCGGTGGCGGCTGCCGGCGTGGGTGATATAGGTTCGCCCTGGTTGCGCGGAGATCTCTTTTGGGAACACAATTGGTGGGACCGGCAGCAAGTGCGCCTCTTTGTCCACTCTTTATGGGGGATGGGGGGCGATACCCTCAATCTGGCCGTGCCTTTCCGCGGTTACGGTCCGATCCGGCATCAATCTGTCGATGCAGGCCTGCGCTATAGCTATTATTTTGAAAGCGGCTTCACGGCCAGTGTCGTCTATGCCCGACGCGTCTTTGCCAAAAATTGCCCGCAAAGAGTCAACTTTGCCATCTTCGAGCTGCGCTACGCCTTTGGTTTATAGCGATTCAAAGCCAGCGCAAGCACATTCACCACAGAGGCACAGGGGCACAGAGGCACAGAGAATCAAAAATGCCAGATAGGCCGGATACACAATGGCTAAAAGGTTATCATAATACTTCATTCACAATGATTTTTTGTCGCTATCTGTGTAGCCGCGTCTCTACGTCAAAATGAGTTCACAGACTATTTATCAGACACTATGGATCAATTTGTTTTGGTAATCTTATATTAAATACAAACACCTCAACGCAGAGACGCGGTGACGCAGAGTAAAGTAGACATCGTTTAGGCGGTGTGGAATAATAGCTGAAAGATAAGCGTATACCAGCCTATCCTGCATTTTTGTTTCTCTGTGCCTCGGTGTCTCTGTGGTGAAGCCTTTATGGTGAGATAATGCTCCTAGGGGACGGACTGGCAGACGGCAAAGGCGGTGGCGTAATCGTGGCTGTGGCTGATTGAGACGAGCAATTCAAGAGCGCCAAGTCGCTCTTTAAGGCGTGGGCTGACCAGTACTTCGGGTTTGCCGTGCTCGTCGTTGGCAATTTCAATATCGGCCCAGCCGATGCCTTCAATGAAACCAGTACCGATGGCTTTGGCGATGGCTTCCTTTGCGGCAAAGCGGCCGGCAAAGTGGCGGCCGGAATCTCGATGGCGCAGGCAGTAAGCCTGTTCTTTGGGACTGAAAAGCCTGTCCAGGAAGCGCTGGCCGAAGCGTGCAATGGAGGCTTCAATGCGCTTTACTTCGATAATATCTGTGCCGATGCCTTGAATCACAAACTCAATCACTGTTTAGTTTTAAAGGGCAAAATAGTTTTTTGCCGAAGTCTCGCCATCGCCGATACCGGCTGTGGAGAGCTGAGATTCCAGCATTAGGGCATCTTCCAGTGCATTGCAGAATATCATGCGGCCAGAGGCAGTATGCTTGGCAGACAGCACTTGGGCGCGGATGCTTTCGCCGATGAATTCAGCGCCGCCATTGACGACGACCATAGTGCCGTCATCCATATAGCCGATGCCTTGGCGCGGTTCTTTGCCATAGCGTTGAATTTTAATGGTGATATATTCACCGGTCTGTACGAGGGGCTTGAGGGCGCTTGACAGGGCAAAAATGTTGATCAGGCGGATGCCTTCGATCGATGTCTGCTGCAGCCGGTTGGCATCGCCGGTGAGGATATGGGCGTCTAATGAGCGCGCCAGGCGCAATAGCTTGACCATAGGATCTTTGGTATCGTTAAAGTCTGATTCGGTATAGCGCAACTCAAGCGTGGGGATGCTTTCCAGTTTTTTTATGGTGTCAACGCTGCGGCGGGCTTTTGCGCGCAATGTTTCATCAATATTTTCCAGCTGTTCATTATTTTCTTTGATGAGAAATCTGGGCAACACGAGATGGTGATCGAGCAATCCTGAGGTGGCCAGATCGATGATACGTGGATCAGCCAAGGCGGCTGGATCGAGCAGCAGATCTTTTTTCTTTTGGGCATTTTGCTTGAATCTGATTAAAGGGATGCTGATGTAAATTTCATCGGCTGCCCGTGCGGCCATGATCATGCCGAGGTAGCAGGTGCAAAGATAAACGGTCATTTGCAATAAGGTCATGGCGGGTGGCGAGAACTGTATCATGCTTACATCGAGAACTGATTGGGAGATTGCCAGCAACATTTTACCCATGAGATAGCCACACAGCAGTCCGAACGTAGCGATATTAAAGGCGCACAGATCGATGCGCTTGAGAAGGGTATCCAAACTGATCATCAAGGCCCAACATGCCAGCCCTGAAATAATGCCGATGGCAACGTTTATATAATAAGCTTCAAAAGGAGCTTCGGCGGTAGCGTAAGCAATTGAAAACAGAAGGCAGAGTCCGAGGAAAATAACGCGGATGAGTGATAGCGAAGGTTGCATAGTATTTACAGTCCTAAATTTAAAAAGTCGCCTATTGATGTATCGAGACATTTTAAAGAGCGCAAGTTGTCAGAAATTAGGCATGTGCAAAAATACACATGAATTACCGCTTTAGTGTTAATGTGGCTGCGCTGCATGGTTTATACGAGAATCGTTTTTTTTTGTCCATGTGGAAACTTATGCTCTCGCGGTAGATTTTTTTGTGATTTCGCTTTTATCAAATTGGGCAAAGAAAGTAAACTTTCTCTTTAACATATTCTTGAGGAAATAAAAAATGAAATTAAGTCATACGAAGCTTATTGTGATTTCAGGATTGGTTTGGTTTGCAGTGGGGTTTTATTTGCTGCAGCTCGGACTCAACTTGTTGGTCGACAGCGCATCTGCAGAGTCTTTGAGTGAACACTATCCGCTCATGAAAACCCTGATCCCTTATATGGGAGATGGACAAAGCGTGGCTTTGCTGCTTGTGTTTATAGCATTGTTTATTGGGTATTTCAAAGGCCGATATGTGCTTGGAAAGTCCGCTCATAAGGGGGTAGAACGCATCCGTTCGTTTCCGGATCCAGCTCCGCTTTCGCGCATATATAGTCCTAAATATTATATCCTGCTCGGCCTGATGATGGCTTTGGGCATGTCGATAAAGTATTTCGGCGTCAGCAATGATGTCCGCGGCCTGGTTGACACTGTCATCGGCGCAGCCCTTATCAACGGAGCCATGATCTACTTCAGATTAGCGCAAAGTGTAAAGACAGGCTGCTGCTAAAGCTTATTTGTGGTAGCGCGAGCCTTTGGCAATTTCAAAGGCGCGATAAAGCTGCTCGACTAAAATAAGACGCACCACCTGGTGGGTAAAGGTCATTGGCGATAGGCTGATGAGCCGGTGTTTGGTTTTCATTGATGCCGGCAGACCCTCGGCGCCGCCGATTGCGATAGCAAGGCGTGCGCCGCCTTCTTCAAATTCCTTCATGAGAAATGTTGAAAAAAGTTCGCTGTCCATCGTTTCCCCAGCGGCATCAAGGCAGATCAAGCGCGACTCTTTAGCAGCCAGCGCCAGCAACTGTTCGTCCGTTTTACAAAAGACAAATTCAATCGACAGCTGATGTTGCAGGCGCTTGACATATTCTGCCAAGGCGTCTTCCAGCCAGATTTCTTTAGTTTTATTTACTGAGAGTATGCGCAGACGGTACATAAGCGTTAGCTAAGGTCAATTTTGGGTGTGGTGTTTCATCATCTTGTCCATATGGCGTTTTTCATCACGCGTTTTAATAGCTTCGCGCTTATCGACATTTTTCTTGCCTTTGGCGGTGGCTATTTTTACTTTGACGCGGCCGTCTTTAAGATAGAATGCCAAAGGGATGATGGTGAGCCCCTTTTCTTGAGCGGCGATGCGAATTTTGCTGATTTCACGCTTGTGCATCAGCAGTTTGCGGTCGCGGCGGTCTTCATGGTTATGCACATTGCCAAAGCGGTACGGGGAGATGCTGCAGTTTACCAGCCACAACTCATTGTTGATGATCTTTACGTACGCTTCCTGCAGGCTGCCGCCATTATCGCGCAGTGATTTGATTTCAGTGCCTTGCAGTACAATACCTGTTTCAAAGGTATCCAGGATTTCAAAATTAAAGGTGGCGCGTTTGTTCGATACTAAATCTTTGGAATGTGCTTTGTTCATATGGCAGTCCTTGCTTTAATCATCCTATTATCCAAAAAACCGTAGTTGAGCGCCAGCATATATTTCACAAGCTTGCCGGCAATTCATCAGCGAAGGTTTAAAGTGTATGTGTAAAAATATAAATTGTCTTTTTATTTTTCTTGTTTTAATCGTATATGTAAAAAACAGAAAAAACAAAGTCATAAGGAGATTATATGACCACGGATATCAATTATGACGCTCCGCCACCATATACCGATGTTGAAGGGGGGTATTATCGATCACCTACTAGACGGGAAAGATTGCCACAGGTAGAAAGCGATGCCGTGGAGGAATTTCAATTTCCACACCAGCATATTCTACCGTCAAATGCAAACAGCCATTCACACTACCTTGTCAGAGTGCTTTCTGATCCAGACAAAATAAGTGAACAAGAGGTGATCAATCTGTTTGATGAGGTGTTTCGGCTGCGCATTGCACGCGCGGGAGCGATGCATCCCCGCGCTGTAGCCGATGAGAGCAAAGCTGCGCTAGATCGCTCACACAGCCCAAGCAGAAGCGCTCAAGCTGCCATTTATGCTGAACAGGTAGACGAAAAAGATATCGACCTTGATCTGGATGAAATAGTGTTCGTGCGGCCGATAGAGGAAGGGCAATTCCACCCTGTGGGCGGCCAGCGAAATTCACCGCTTCCGCTACAACGCTCACCATCTCCGAAAAAATTAGATCGCACAGGTTGCTGTTTTAGCGATTAATAATAGCGTCATAGCATGCTAACGGCAGGATGCGGGTTGGACTTGTTTTTGGCTAAGGCTTGGTGAATCCTGTGATTTTCCAGATCGCGCAATGTGACGGCAGCATCGGATATGGAGCGAAAGATCTCTTCGCAGGTACGCAGCACCAGATTCTCGTTCATTGTCTGATTGCCAAAGATCTTTTTGTAGATTGTCTGGATGAGGCAGGCGAGTGTATTTGAGTCATTGGTGATGATTCGTTTGATGGCAAATTTGCTGACCACCCCTTTCTGGCCGGCAAAATGGCAGATCAGATCGTGAGCTAGCCTTGCTAAGATGCTGATCTGATGTGTAAGCTTTTGGGCAGTGCATTGAGGCGGTTGTACTGGCGTTGAATCACTTAACAGCATTTTTTCAATGGACTTGCGGTCGAGAAACGTTTCTTTCAAATTTTCGGCCAGGGTCGTCATCAGCCAGGTATGCGAAGCGCGCATTTCGCGCGTTTGCTCGGTGAGCTGGCTGCTTAAGCTATCTTTAACGAAAAAGCCGATCAATCCTTCGTAAGGCCATTCTCCGAGTTTAAAAATGAGATCCATGACGATCTGTCCGAAGATAGGGTCATTTGGTTGGCCCGATGTTTTGGAGGTGGCTGTTAAGATATCAGTAATCCCATCCAAGGTGATGAGCGAGGTATCCAGCGGTTTGCCATCGGCCATCAGCACAGCCAAGAGCTGTTGTTCGGTTTGCTTGATGAGCGGCAGTGTCAGCCGCAGCCAATCGCCATCAGTCAAATCGCTGTAGATGAGCTGTGCAGCGCCCCCGGCACTTGTTTCTTTGACGAAGAAATCACTTTCGGTGAATTGGCTGAATTTCTCCTTGGTCAGCTTTATCAGCGCGTCCTGAATAGCCCGGATATTGGCCTGACGGGATGAGGATTTCCCCATCAGCAGGGATTTGAAAAGCGGGGCCGTAGTTTTAACATTGATGGTCAGCTGCTGGGAGATAAGGATTTTGATCAGCTGGCTATTAAGAGACGGTATAGTGACAGTGGCGTTGATTTCGTCGAGATTTGCCGGCACTGTCAGGCTTTCAAAGCCTTTTTGGACTAATTGCCCGACTTGTTTTTTCAGCAGATCCTGTACCGCGGTTTTGAACATGTTCTGCATGAAATTGAGGGCCGGCTGTTTGATGCTGGCAAATAAGGTCGCCGTTTCTGGCGTGATGAATTCGCTGACTAGTTCATCGACATGGCCGATAAGTTCATGGAATTCTTTTGGGAGAAAGAGCTTTTCCCACAGCTGCATGAAAGGCTCAATCTCCTCGATCTGGCCATTTTTGCCGACGATTTTATGCGTCGGCAGCATCATTGCCAGCACATTTTCAGCCATGGCTGCGAAGATGGCTTTCTGCCTGGCCTGCTTCACGAGGCTAGGGTCTTTTCCTTGCATCGTCAGGTTGATCTCTTCTCTAATAATCTGCTGCATAGAGGGACTGCAGGCGGCATGTCCACTGAACTCTTCGATCAATACGCGTTCAAAAAATTGTTTCTCACCGCCACATCTGGCCACCGATGCCAGATGGTTTTGAGCGCGGATTTTGGTTTCCAGCTCTTCTGCAGTTTTCGGCAGGGATTGAGCGGCCAGCTTGGCCTTTTCAAGGACAGCTCGATGGGCCTGCAAAGAACTTTCTGCCGCCAGATAGCCTTGGATTTGCGTAGCGATGACATCATGGACGAGGGCGTCGAATGTCTGGGGGAATGAGACTGTGGCCACAAGTTCGGCAAAGCGTTCAGAGAAGAAATCGGCAAAGCGGCAGGCATTGGTAGTTACAGCTTGCAGGACGATAGGTCCTAAGCCGTGCTGAAGCTTGGTTTCTAGCAGGCCGCCATAAAGATCGATTTTCCGTTCAACCAGCAATGAGATGGCTTTTTCAAAAACCTTGTCGATCAGATCTTCGCGATACTGATCTGAGGGTTTAAAGAGATCGGTGAGCGGGGAGGTATGGTCGGACAGCAGCAGCCAGTTGAGGATAGGACGGACGTAGTCGTTATCGAGGTTTTGTCCGACCGCGATTTTGGAGTCTTTCAACTCTTGGTGGATGTTGCCTGCCAGGGAATGGAACAGCGCTTCTTTCTCTTTGCTTTGCTGCAGATCATCGAAGTTTTTGGCATGGCTTTGCAATAGGGAAATGATGGAATGGTCTAAATGATGCCCTTTAGGATAGAACAGCGGCAAACGATCATTCTGCGCGCCTTTTGCAATCCAGGAGATAATGGGATTTATATAATCCATCTGTATATTTTCAGCTGTAAGCTTGGCATGGTCCAACGTCTTTTGCAATTCCTGGCGCAGGCAAGCGCACGAGGCGATATGATCCTCTTTTAAAAGGATCTTGAAGATTTTCTGCAGCGTGGGATCTATGACCTGAGCTTTCTGCTGGGCAAACTTCTGGAAGATCGGTTTGGCAGCTTTGTCACCGACTTCGATAAGCAGCTTGGTCACCGACTTAAGGCTGGAGGATATCGTAGGCGCATCGCTTTGCAGCTTCTGGAGTTTAGGTTCCAGCGTGTTTTCATAAACGATATCAACCGTGAGGCTGGTGAAATCGCGCAGGAATTCGCGCAGGCTTTCCAGTGAATCATCAAAAACGCTATAGGTGATTTGGGTTTTGGTTTGCTTGTCACCTTCAGCGGCAGTATCATGCTTGCTCTCTGCCGGCACAGAAATTTTCCTATCGCTAAGCAACGGTGGCGTGTGCGGGATATTTCGGTCATCGCGCAGCAGTTTTGTCTCATTGGGACTGAATAAGGTAGCGATCTCGCCACAGCAAAAAAGGCGCTTGAAAAAAGAGGCAAGGCAGGTGAAAACAGAGGCCACGGCCTGCACAATTTTTTGGCATAGCAGTTTCAGTTTGGATGGCCGCGCTATCTGAGAGGTTTGATCAATAGCAGCGGGGAGTGAGTTGGATGCAACAGGCTGCATAAGAATCCTAAGTTCTAGAAATGTTTCAGGTTACTTTAACATAGTTGTTTCATTTTATAAAGTTATTTATCACAGCCTGTTTCGGCAATATATTTAGCTAAGTCCTGGTTCATCCGGTTTTGCCGCACTTACATAGAAAACAGAGCAAGTGGTATTTTTGCTCCGGTGCGTTTTACCACCTATGCACCTGTTTCCAGTTGGGTCCTACAAAACCGGATGAACCGCAGCCATCAAGATAATTAGGGTTCATCGCACAAATGAGTACCTGCCCATGATGATTCGTCAAAAAGCCTTAGTAATTGATTGTTGAAATATGAGAAGTAATGATCTATTTGTAATGTTCTTTTTGAAACAAATCGGCATTCTAGCACAGAAGGTCTAATTAGCCTCGATAGAGGCGGCAGCATGTAGCCATAAGTGTCAATCTATGGAATAAAATGTAGTATAAAGAGAGCCGTGAATACGGCGACAGCAATTTCGATGGAAGCTGAATTAGATGCAATTATTATAGTATATACTATCCTTTAGTCATTGCTGCCGCCGTATTCACGGCTTTGTTTCTAAACATGCGATGACCACACGCTGACGCATGTGGCTACATGCTGCCGCCTCTATCGAGGCTGTAAAAATGTTCTCATGGCTTGTGCCCTATCTCTTGTATGGCAGTGCCAACTCAAATCCTTCCTTCACAGGGTCGAACGCGCAATTTGCCATTATGTATGATTTATTTAACATCCTCCATTAGTTTACATATGGGGAGGTACGCGATTGTGCGATGAACCGTAATTAGTGTTATTTTAACATGTATTTACAAGTATTTTGATTGTTTGTATAATAAATGATTGCTAGTATATATAAGTTTTAGTTTTGTAAATATTTTTAATTGGCATGAAACTTGAATAGCTATCATTAATGGTAGTAGCTATGGACACAGAAGTTTTGTAGGAGGGTAATATGACTACAAAAAAAATAATTACCAAAAAAGCAACGCCGGAAACAGTCAGCCTCAGAAAAGTTGTCAAGGCTGCGCCTCCGTTGGCTAAGAGCATTGATAAACCCAGGCCAGCTAAAGTTCAGCCGGTCAAAAGTTTGCGCGTGGCAGTCAAGGTACAAACCGCTGAGGGGTGGAAGCGCAGCGTGCTGCAGCAGCATCCGCCAAAAAAGACCAGTAAATCCGAAAAATAGTAGATGATATCGGCATGATTTAGGCCACTGGAATACTTCAGTATTTAAGCACCAGTTAAGCACCAAATTTAAGCACCAGTTAAGCACCAATTTTTTCGATTTTCGTGGCGTCTCTGCGATTCCTCTGCGTCTCTGCGTTGAAATTTCTTGAAAACATAGATGACAAAAAAAAATTGAAACATTGTACTTGGCTTGATGACCAATGAGTGCACCTCAACGCAAGAGACGCAGAGCAATCGCAGAGTCGCGACAAAAGTTGAACATAATCTAAACAACATCAAATGCTAATTGTAACCTGCAAATTCACGCTCGCTATGTCATAACCCTCGAAAAATAAGCAAGTTTTTGCTATGGTGCACTTCGTGAGTGACGATTAGGTAAGGAGCGCAAACGTTAGCATGCATATTTATTCCAATAATATCATAAAATTCAGAAACGATATTCTAAGCGAGCTAAAGTTTATTTTAGCCAAAGAGGTTGGCGTCAAGGTGGCCGGCGACAGATTTTATGATTTGCGCCAGCAGAGTTCCTATCCATTGAAAGTGGTGATATTCAACAACAAAAGCTTGCTGGGGTATTTCAACGCCGAATTCTACGAGCTCGGTTTCCATGAGCGTCTGATGCATGTCAACAAGCAGCAGCAGCGCAATATTATCAAGCATGAGCTGGCACATTACCTCACATTTATCAATCATGGACCTTATACGATGTTTCATGGGGCTGAATTTAGGGACTTTTGCCGGCGCATGGGCTGGGGGGAGGATGTCTATAGCGCCAAGATGGAGCTGGATGCCACTCATGATGACTGCGGTGGTGAAGAGAACGCCATTTTGCGAAAGGTCAAGAAACTGATGGCGCTGTCGACCAGCAGCAACAGCCATGAAGCCGAACAGGCCATGATCAAATCGCAGCAGCTGCTATTAACGCACAATATCGAAGCGGAATATATCGGCGACGAAAACGATGAAAAGATGTTTCTAAAGCGTATCATGCGGCAAAAGAAAGAAAATGCCAAGCTGCGCGCCATCGCCAGAATTTTGGAAACCTTTTTTGTGTCCACGGTTTATGCGCGCACTGAAGGCTTCATTCATCTTGAGATTTTGGGCAGCGCGGTCAATATCGAGATTGCCGAATATGTGGCCGCCATTCTTGATGGCGAGCTGGATAGACTGTGGGAACATGCCAAGCAGCAGTATGCGGGATTGAAGGGACAGGTGGCCAAAAATTCTTTCTTTTCAGGTATAGCCAAAGGGTACTGCACTAAAATCGATTTCCTCAAGCGAGAGCACAATAGCGATACGGCTAATGCGTTAATGGTCATCGAGAAGAAACTGTGCGAGATAAAAGCCGCCGTGTACAAGCGCTTATCATATGCAAAGAGCCAAGGCCACCACTGCCAAACCTCTGCCGCGCTTGGCGAGATGGCAGGGCGGCAGCTCAAAATCAATCCCGGCCTTAGCCAAGCCGCCAAGAGCTCTGACGCTCTTCTCAGCTATAGCTCTTGAGTGCGAACGGAAACGAAAAACAGTGGTTCATCACGCAAATGAGTACCTAATTAACAAAACCCAAGAGCAATCTCCATTTTCCTTTTCTGTGCCTCTGTGTCTCTTTGGTGAAGCTTTTTGTAACACTTTGATTAATAATGCTATACCACTTCACCACAGAGGCACAGCGTCACAGAGAAGGTGGGGAAAACCTCATAGGTACGCCTTTGTTTGATGAACCAGTTTTGATTTGTATATTCTCAATTTGATTGGTATCGTGCAACAGTAAAGCTGGCATGTTAAATTCATTTTTACTTCAAGAGACCTAATAGATGTCTGCTTCTCTTTTTTCAACCATTTCAAACTAAGCCATTTCCCCCATTCTCTAAGACAGGTACTCATTTGCGTGATGAGCCAAAACAGTTTCTGTTTTCTTTATTTCTTTATTTCTGGTACAATGAGGTTAAGGAAAATAAGGGTTATACTATGACAACAAAAAGCCACCTGTCCCGAATGACGATAGATGTTCCGGAAGAAGATCACAAAAGGCTCAAGGCGCTTGCTGCTGTATTAGGAAAGAGCATGCGTGAACTTATCATCGAATGGATAAAGGAACATCTTTACAGTACCAATACGCCAAATGCTGAAACATTAGAAGCTATTAAGCAGCTTGAACGCGGAGAAAATTTGGTTGAAAGCGATAATATAGACGAGCTTTTCAAAAAGCTGGGAATATAAATGCTCAAACCTGTCCATCTACGCCAATTCGAAAAGGACGTCGTTAAAGCTAAGAAGCGTGGCAAAGATATCGAAAAATTAAAGGGAGTTTTAAGATGCTTAACTCAAGAAATGCTGTTACCGCAAAAAAATCGCAATCATAAGCTTAAAGGCGATTACATTGGCTATTGGGAATGCCATATTGAGCCTGATTGGCTATTAGTCTACAAGAAGACAGAAACGCACATATTCTTTGCTCGCACCGGTTCCCATTCCGACTTATTCTAAATATTAACAGAGATTGCTTTCGGATAAATCATGAAAAAACTACGCATCGTTGTCATCGTCCAGGCACGCATGGGCGCTACGCGCCTGCCGGAAAAGCCCTTGAAGCAGATCATGCACAGGCCATTGCTAAGCTACCAGCTGGAAAGGCTGCGGCGGGCGCAAACGGTGGCTGAGGTTGTGGTGGCTACCACCACGGCTGCCGCCGACCAGGCAATAGTAGATTTATGTCTTGCAGAGGGGGTTTCGGTGTATCGTGGCAGCGAGCAGGACGTGCTTGACCGCTATTACCAGGCGGCAAAGCTGTTTCAAGCCGATGTCATCGTGCGTGTTACCGGCGACTGTCCGTTGATCGATCCAGCCGTGCTCGATCGCCTGGTCAGCGACTATATCGAACATTTTCCAGCCTATGACTATATCAGCAATGCCATCGTGCGGACCTATCCGCGCGGTCTGGATGTGGAAGTGTTTTCGTTCAAAAGCCTCGAAATTGCGGCAAGCCAAGCGAGGCGGCCGGAGGAGCGGGAGCATGTCACGCCTTATTTTTATGAGCATCCCGAACTCTTTGCCTTAAAAAACATCGCTAACGCAACCGATGCGTCGGATCAGCGCTGGACGGTCGATACGGCAGAGGATTTCCTTTTGATTGGGCACATCATTACAGCACTGTATCCCGAAAATCCAGGGTTTGGCATGCAGGATATCTTGGAACTTTTGGGCAGGCATCCTGAGTGGGAGGCGCTCAACCGCCATATCAAGCAAAAGCCGCTGCGTTGAGAGGTTGATATGTTTGCACCCAAGCATTTTTATGCAGAGCGTTTTTATGCAGATTGAAGCAGCGATACAGGAAATGACCCTCGTGCAGCTACATGAGCTGTTGCAGCAGCCTGCCAAAATCAGCTTTGGCTACTTTAGCATCGGCGCCCGCACCTTCAGCTTCAGCCCGTATCAGGGTTCATTAAGCCTTGCGCAAATTGCCAAACGGGTGTCGCTGGCCTATGCAGCCGCCATGCAGGACCTCACCAAGAATTTCGCTCGTTTATCCCTTAAAGCACTGTTTGGCTATCGCCAGCAGCTAAGCTACGCCAAACAGGCAGTGGCAGCGCTTGCTAAACTTTCTGAACAAGCCAACCGGCAGCGACAGACGATTAACTGCGTGGCTTGGATTTATCAGCACATATTTAATAAACTGGACAACCAATGGCGTTACGAGCTCTTTTGGCTGGAGAACAATCTCAATGCCGATGAAAGATATTTAAATATCATCCCTGCGTTTCTAAGGACCGACGATTTTCTCTTCAAAGCCGATGAAGGGGGAAAAGCCTTCTTTGCGAATTCTGCATCCTTCACACCACAAGGGAGCCCTGCCCAAGCTAAACCAGCCAGCCAACCGTCAGTAGACCATGAAAGATTTGATCCCTATGAAATCCTTGCCATCAGCCGGCAAGCCGGCTGGGGGCAAATTAAAGCCGCCTACCGCCAGGCCGTATTGAAAGTCCATCCCGATAAAAATCCTAACGATCCGCAGGCGGCCGCTAAATTTCAAGCCGTGCAAAAAGCCTTCAATAGGCTGAAAGAGCATATCCCACTTACAAAATGAACCTAGAAGCGGCAGTTGTCCTGAATAACTGCCGCTTCTAGGATAATTATGAGTGGCAAATGGAATGTCATTTTTGCCCTTTTTTCTCTTATTCTGTAGCCCACACCTAAGTGCAGTGCTTAGGACCTCATTTCCCGTAAAAATTATAACTAGGTCTTGCTAGGCAGGGTAATGTTCAGGTCTTTCAAAATATCTCGCTGTGGTTTCGTCATCTCTGTGAGAATGTGCCCGTACTTGCCGGAATACTTCACTTTGGTTAGCGTGTCCATTTCTTGCAGAAGCTCGCGAACTGTGTAGCGCTCAATAAGCGTAGACTTTCTCATCTCTCTACGTAAAGCGCTTACATAGATAAGAGCAATGAACTGAACGAAGAGCCTGCCATCAACAGTTGCAGAGCTGTGCATACGCAGACGCTTCATGTCTAACTGATTTTTAAGATCATCGAAGCACTTTTCCACGATGTCTTTGTCTCGATAGATCTGTAGAGATTCCGTTGGGCTTTTGATGCTATTGGTCAGCAATGCTTGGAATCCAGCATAGCGATTAATGTACTGGTTTACAGCCTGGGTGTTGTACGAAACTTGAATTCCCCGTTTAGGGGTTGTCTTCACCACAAAAAATGTATCATATGCTTCTTGGTGCTCATTTATGGCTTTTCCTGATTCCAGTTCCTTCTTGTATCCAACCAGTTCCTCGCTAAACCGATCGACTGCATTAGCCCGTGCATGTGCATTGTAGTAAAGATGTAGGTAGCAGCGACGGTTGTCCTTTCCCCATGGGTAGAGGCGAGAGTGGACATAAAGGATTTCATCATCAAGCTTTTGGTATCCCTCAGGCCCGTGAATGACCTCATAGATATCATCAATAGCGTGCTGTACCCATTTATTGTTCAGAGGAACCGATAGCATGAACTTGTCTCTAGAAGCAAGCAGTTCATCAACGTTTTTCTTGCTGTAGAACCCCTTGTCCATCACATAGTGAAGGGTCTTTGTCTCCAAAGCTTTGAAGGTCTTTAGAAGGTTGTGTAATGTAGTGACATCGGTGATGTTTCCTGGAATCCGTTCGAAATACACGGGCAAGCGTCCCTTTTGGCCGAAGAGTATGGCAAGATTCAGCTGCGGTAACTTGTCTAAGTCACGGTTGTGGCCGTATTTGATGTATTCATTGAGTTCTGAGTATGATGAGATGGAAGTGATATCGTAACAAAGGTAATCATCCTCCAAAACCTTATTCATCCATTTCGTGAAAAAAGTTTGTTTCTTGTCGATGCTAATTGCACGAAGGATCTCAGTGATGCACTGGCTCGTTAATGGTGTTCCAAAAGGATGTGCATGACTTTTGCACCACGCCCCACAATGGCTCAAAGGACCACCTTGGGAAACGAGATAGTAAGCCATTGTTAGAATCTGTCGGTACTCCTTAGGAAAGCTGGATTTTAGCAGCCCTTCCAGACCTAACTGGTCGGTGATGGTGTCGAGAATAATCGAAGATCCTACTATCTCGGCAGATGCTGTGACAATCGGATCTCTAACAGCAGCTTGTTCAGGCGCAAGACGCTTAGCCGGAACGAATTCTCCGTTGGCAGGATCAAGTTTGCCAATGCACACCTGTTTATTGCGCGCTTGTTTTTTTTTCTTATCCCAGCATGAAACAGCCTCATAAACATATGTAATGCCAGTTTTCTTGTTTATCTGATGTACTCGATAGGTCATATGATTTCCTTTTTTCATGGTTATAATTATAACCATGAAAAAAGGAAAGAAGTTTTAAAGTTAAGTGTCAAAGCATTGTTGTTTAATGACTTGTATTGTACCTAGTTATAATTCTTACGGGAAATGAGGTTAGGAGTGGGCTATAGAATGATAGAAAAAGAGCAAAAAAAGGTTCATCACGCAAATGAGTACCTAATTAACAAAACCCTAAGAGCAATTTCCATTTTCCTTCTCTGAGCCTCTTTGTCTCGGTGGTGAAGCTTTTTGTAACACTTTGATTAATAATGCTATGCCACCAGCAAGCAGATTTCACCACAAAGCACAGAGTCACAGAGAAGGTCGGGAAAACCCACGCCGTTTTGATTAAAAAGATTTGATAGGTAGCACGGGTATTGGTTTAACTTCGGCCAGCATGCATTTGCTGTTAAGCCCCGTCAAGGGGTGGCCATATTTGTAGCCCACGGTGCAGCGTCAACGACGCAAACCGTGGGTCACCATCCCAAAGCAATCCAGCCCCAGAGGGGCGTTATAATTCCTTAACTGCTATCAGCAAGGATGAAAATCAAAAAACAATGATAACGCCCCCTCGGGGCTGTTTTTCTTTCTTATGATAACCATGGTTTGTGCCCTTGGCACTACACCATGGGCTACAAATATGGCCGCCCCTTGACGGGGCTCAGCAAAAAAGACATCATGCCAAATCGGACGCGCGCTCTGGCACGGCGAGTTTATATCACTGAATAGCCTATCAAAACTTTTTAATCAAAAGACCCTGGGGAAAACCTCATAGGTACGCAGTTTGATGAACCAGTTTTGATTTGTATATTCTCGATTTGATTGGTATGGAGCACAGGGCTTTTTCATTAAAAATACTTTACACTCTTCATGCCGCCCCTGCGGGTACAAGCTGCGCTTGATGCTCTAGGCCGGCAGTCGTCTACTCGAGCTGGTAAACCTCGCTCCCGCTGCTCACTTCCTTGATAAACTTGTTTAACAGTTCAAGCACATAGTGATCATTCCACATTGCCTTGCGTTGTTTTGATGCCAAACCGCGTCCTTGCACTGTTTCCTGTTTTAAAATGCAATAGGCCATCCGTCTAAAGAGACCTAGATTCTCCGCTGCATGGCCAGTATTGGCCCGGGAGATATCATCACCGAATAACACATCTAAAACCCAATGAAGATTATTCTCAATCCCCCAGTGTGAGCGAACAGTGCTGTTCGCCATCTTCGCAGTCATATCCTTGCTGGAAATGTAGTAGCGAAGTTCTTCTGTAGATTTACCCTTGATCGTCCTAGTGGATTTCACTTCTATCAGCATCTTAAGATCCCGCCAATCACTTCGACAATCCAGCCAATTGAGATTTTTGGTGATTGTCACCTCTCGCTTCTCTAGCCTGCCGTGTCCTTCATTGGTCGCTTCATACTTTTTACACTTAGCCCCCTTATAATCAGCTGCTCTGGCTTGATCAAAAAAATTCTGGGCCTCAGCATGTAGAGTGTCTTGGTTTCCTTTTAAGGCAATCACATAATGCCCTCCGCGCTCCCTGATGTCATTTACAATGCCTTTTTGGCACCCCATCGCATCAATTGTGACCGTCGCATCCTTGACATCGATTACCTTTAGCAACTCTGGAATTGCCGTGATCTCATTGGATTTTTCCTCTGTTTTCACTTGACCAAGCAGAAGCCCACTTCCAGACTCGTATCCGCTCACGTAATGAACAAGATCCTTTTTGGCACCTCTCAGAGTTTTCCCGTCGATAGAGATTTTTTTCTCAGTGCCGCCCAAGGTGTCAGCCACCAACTTAATCCATTTAATGAATGCCTGGTTCAAGATTTCAGGGTTTGTTCGCGTCAGGATCCACCAAAAGGCGGTATAGGAAGGGTGTCGTTCGAGATTAAGTAAAGGGCATAACATGGCAGCTTTTTCCTTTCCATACTCGTAAATACCACTGATGGACTTTGCGCCTGCAAGAATACCCGCCAGAATCGTTAGCAGAAGTCCATAGAATGGATATTGCAGATTATCTGCGACGCGCGGATCCTGAACGTCCGCAAAAGCATGTTTTACAGCATCCTCGTAAGAGTGAATATCGACATTTTGATCGTGTTCGTCGTAGATGAATTTCTTTCTTACTGACATGTTTTCGCCCTCAAAATCCCCCGTAGCAATTTGAAGATCTCCAGTATCGGGATCCTGAGAATTCGCTGTCAACTTATTAGCTTCGACAAGTGAAGGACTGGAGTCACCTGAAGGATTAGGGGCTGTCTGAGAAATTGCCTTGCGCCGTTTTTTTGCGTCTTTCAGCGTCTGACGCCAGAATACGACTTCCTCATTAGTGAGTTTACCCAATTTAAGTACGATTTCTTTCCGGCATGAGCCGTTTGTCCAAATGGATCTAGCAAGGCTATAGGAGACATACTTCTTGCCCTTAGAGGTAAATGCACCCCAGTTTAGATGTAGATCTACCAGATTCATCGACATATTAGACCAGATATTTATTTAAAACACCTTGTAATATACGTGATAAATAAAGTCAATTGTTTTTTTATATATTAGGCTAGATATATGAGAATAAAAATGGCGAAATCGCCTTAGAGCTGGCTAAAGTGGTCCCCTTTGTCTAGACAAAAAATGGGAAAAGTTAAGCTAATAACCTCAAGTTTTTGTTGTTCTTGCAGCTAAAGGGGGAGTTTGAGGGGGCTTGCCCCCTCAAGTTCCTTTAAAAATCAAGGTAATCCAAGTCCAACGAAGGCGGAAGGGGGGTAAGGGGGCTTGCCCCCTTTTCCTAAAGGCTCTGCCTAGAAAAATACACCTCCGCAGGCGTTTTATAACCCAGTCCTTGGTGTGGCCTGCTCTCGTTGTAAAACTTAAAATAACTCTTAAGTCCATTACGGACATCTTTTAAGCTTTCATACCCTTTTGGATAAATCTCTTCATACTTCACGCTTCTCCAGAGCCTTTCAATAAACACATTATCAAGGGCTCTGCCTTTTCCATCCATACTGATTCTGACTCCGCCTGCTTCTAATCTCTCTACAAACCGACAGCAGGTGAATTGAACTCCTTGGTCTGTGTTGAATATCTCAGGACTAGCTCGAGAAAGCCCTCTTTCTAATGCATTAATGCAAAATTCCGCATCCAGCAGATTCGAAAGTTCCCATTCGATCACATACCTGCTAAACCAATCGATGATCGCAAAAAGGTATCCAAATCCTTTCAACAAAGGAACGTAGGTGATATCTGCAGCCCATGCCAAATCGGGTTTATCTACTACAATCCCTCTTAGTAGGTAAGGAAACTTTTTATGCTCCTTATTTGCCGCACTCAGATTGGGCTTGGGATAGATTGCTTCTAAACCCATTGTCTGCATCGCCGTTCGAATCCTTTTTCCTCCTACAAAAAAACCTTGAGCTCTCATTGCTATCGTCATCCGTCTTCTTCCATAGAAGGGAGTTTGAAGATATTGTTCATCAATAGCCCGCATGAGTGCCAAATCTTCCTCGTTGGGCTGTTTGGCCTTATAATACAACCCAGATCGTGACATTCCAAGCAAATGACACTGACTTGATAGCGACAACTTCTTATGATCTGGCTCTATTAGAAGTCGTCGAGAATTTAAGTCAAACATCCTAACTTTTTTTTAAGCCACTCCACCTCCATTTTAAGACGTCCGATTTGCTCGAAAAGTTCTGCCTTTTCTTTAACTTCCTGTGCTGTCCCAGTCATCTTGCTCGGTTTTTCAAATACAGTTGTGGCAGTTGATAAAAAGTGTTTTTTCCACTCCGACAACACGATAGGATGCACTCCCAGTTCACCGGATAATTGACTTGCAGTCTTTTCTCCCTTCAAAATCTCAAGCACGGCTTTGACTTTAAATTCTGGGGGATATTTTTTTCTTGTTCGGCTCATTTTCACCTCTTTTCTTAAAGAGGGTATTAGCTTAGACCATTGTCCAAATTTCCGGGACCATTATAGGCTGTGAGTGGAATTTTTGGTGTTAAATTTCTTTAATGAAAAAGCCCTGTATGGAGCAACAGTGAAACAGGCATGTTAAATTCATTTTTACTGCCAGAGATCTAATAGATGTCTGCTTCTCTTTTTTCAACCATTTTAAACTAAGCCATTTCCCCCATTCTCTAGGACAGGTACTCATTTGCGTGATGAACCAAAAATGATGAGGCATCCGTCTAGTAAAAAAGCTTTAAAATGTAAATGAATTTGCTACTTTTGCAAGGACTTGCAAAACTAGCGTTTTGCTGGTTATTCTTTCTTTTTCAAGGTGATTTTTGCAATCTGTTGAATGTTCGTATTAACTTTATCGCCTGCAAAGGGTTTACCTACTGAGGCATATTCTGTTTTACATTCAACTTCGAAGCCTTTTGATTTTAAATCCGAAGTAATCCAATCCATTTGGGTATCAAAATCGACCCATAACTTATTACTTACTTCCTTAAACTCGGCATTTCCTTTTTCTTTTGACTGCTTTAGAATGTCCATGACTGCCTTGTCAATTACCTCGCTGGCCTGCTTAATGTCATCAGACTCACCATCAAAGAATCTGGAAATAGCCTGCTTTGTGTCATTATGCAATTGCATAGCGGGAGTTCCTTTTGCAGAGTTGTCGCTAATTGATGATGCCATAAAATAGCTCCTGTGGATTAATTATGTATTTTTAGGTTACCGCCGCGTAGACAGCATTCTTTTTATCGTCCGGCAACCCTTCGCCCCATGCCAACATTGTAGCACACAAATCCTTTAATTTGCCAACGATGCTATCGGCCGTGGCTTTATCAAACGTTTCAAAGCCCGCCTGTTTGGCCAGGTTTAGGCATATGGGAGCCAGTTCCTTAGGTGTTTTGGCTCTGTCAGGTGCAAGTTTTGTCATAAAGGTCCTAAGACCTGCCGCATTGATTTCTTTGTTGAATTCAACAGGTTTCAGCCCTAATGCCCCTGCCCGTTCATTTACAATATCCAGCACGGTAAAGACGCGATCCATATATTTGGCGCCATTTGCCAGCATGGATTCTCCATGCGGGCCATGCGAGTGGTGATGCATGTGATCGAAGCCGAAGGATAAGATCTCGCGCAAAGCATTCATTTCCTTCTGAATTGGAAAAACGGTCTTTTGTCCGACTTGGATCCCCAAAACGACGCGGTTAAAGGCATCGGCACTGGCGTGCGCTTCATCGGCAAAGATCATGCCCGTAGTTTGCACCTGGTCCATGGAGACCATTAAGCGGTCTGCTTCATGATCTAGCAGTCCCACCAGCGAGAAATTAGCATTGTTGGCATCTTTCCTGGCTGCTTGTTGTTTCGTTAATTGATTTTCAACCTCGCGCTTGGCATCAGTCAGAGTTGCAAGTCCTTTGCCATATTTCCCTTCTAAGGCGGCCTTTTCTTTCTCCAACTCTCCCAGTTGACCAAGATTTTTCTGTAAATCCGCGATATTCGTCTGCTGGTTCAATTTAGTGATTTTCCCCTCCAACTGTTTATATACGGCGGGAGCAGATTCCAGGAAAGCGCGTTGCTTTTCGAGATCTTTGATCGTGGTGTCAAATTTCTGTTTGGTGATAAAAGCCTCCACCAATTTCTGTGGGTCTTTGGTATTGGTGACGCGTTCGGCAGCCCCCTTCAGCTTTCCTATAAAGGTATCAATGGCCGTATCAGCGACCCCATACTTTTCATTTTCGATTTTCTTTTGATTTAAGATTTCAATATGGTTTAAGAACGTGGCATTTAGTTTGAAAGAAAAAAGCACCGCATTGCCGGCCGAAGGGGGGTTGGTGGCGAGGGTTTTTAAGCCGCTGATTTTATTCATTAAGGCAGATCTTTGTAATTCCAGATCTTCATAACTGGTTTTGATAGTTTCATGCAGTTGGTTTTTAGCCAGCCGCTTCATGTGTTCGAATTGATCTGTGCCGTTGTTTTCAATTTTGTGGAAGAATTTTTCTACCGCCGGCTCTAGACACCATTGATTCTCTTTTGTGCCGATATTAGCATTATAATCCTTTTCAAGGTCTCCCAATGGAATGCCGGCATCCACGGCGACTTTTATCATTTCTTTATTAAGCCGCGCCTTCAGGTTGTCGGCATCGGCGCGCACGCTATCTAATTTTTCATTAAAGGCAGTCTTTGCGTTGGGATCGGTAATTTTTTCGGCAATCTTACTGTGCAGGTCGTCAAAAATTTCTTTAGGCATCGTCATGGCTGCCATGGTGGTGCTGATTTTCTCTTGCAGATTGGCATATTTCATTTGCCAGTCAGAAGTCGAAGCTTCCCGCGTATACTGATTCGAATAGGCATTGGTATCGAAAACAAGCCCCGCTTCTTCACCAAAAGATTTGCGGAACTCTTCATTGAAAAATTTCACGGCCTTCGTTTCGCGTACCTGGCTGTCTTCGCCGATTTTAAAGGGGGGATCCCAGTCAGAGGTGATCTCGACGCTGCCGCTGGAGTTGGTACTAGGGTCTTTCAAACCGGGAAACTCCTTCATGACAGCCGGAAATAACTTTGTCTCGAAATAGGCGGCGCGCAGATCGCATAGCATCTGCATTTCCGGCTTGCCCACTTTGGCATCGCCGGACTGATAGGCAGCTTTCATTTTGTGAAAATTGCAGCCCATTTCTTTAAAGGTGGCCTCAAAAGCTTTAAATGTTTTTTCGTCCTTTGCATAGTCGATGCGCTTGCCAAGCTCTGTGCCTTTGGCATGATAGGGTGAAAATTGAGCATTGTCTTTTATTTTTTCATGCCAGTCTGAAAGCACTTTAAACGCATCGCCTGGGATCTTTGCCTTTGACTGGGCTTGTGTGATGGGAGCTGTCTCGGATACGCCATCCATGGTATGCGTGGACATTTTAAATTCAGCCGTAGCAGGGCCTACTGTTATCACACTACCAGTCCTGCTTGTCGTAGGCATTTTAGGCGCATGAGATTCCGCAGAAGCTAGTGGCCCTGTGATCGCTGTTTTGTTGGTGGTATTTGCCGTTCGACTATTAGAACCCGCTGTGAATAGGGCTTTGGTTGGAAGCTCAGCTGGTGGTGGATTTTTAAATTTCAATATTAATTGACTTACCAAGCCGGTCTTTGCCGTGGTGGCTGGCGCTACCTTTGCCAGCGTTTCCTGCAGTTTTGTGGGCTGGGTCGTCGTCGGGGCCGTGTCAGTTTTGTTTAAAACATCAACAGAGCCTCCCATAAGCGGCATGTTGTAATCTGTATTCATGAAAAGCCTCATGAAAACGTCAAAACTAATAAATGCAATTTATTATTATTATAGCATACTTTTTTATAAATCCGTATTTTATTTAAGGTTCCTACGACAAATGCATACATTATGAGGTTTTCCCGACCTTCGCGATGACTCTTTGTCTCGGTGGTAAAATCTGCCGGCTGGTGGTGTAATATTACTAATCAATATTACTAATCAATGTGTTACGAAAAGCTTCTCCACCGAGATAAAGCGGCATAGAGAAGAAAAATGGAGCTTGCTCTTTGGGTTTTGTTAATTAAGTACGCATTTGTGCGATTAACCATTAAAATTGGCTTATCAGCCGGACTTACCTAAATCACAGTGATTAGAAACTAAAATCTAAATCTTTCATCCTGTCCAATCTAACATCCGCTATGTTTGCGCCGGAGTGTTTGCTTCTATGCACCCTTTTCTAGGGGGCTAACAAAACCGGATGAAGCGATTTTTGAAGCTGGCAATACTGTACGAGACGTTTATCGGCACGATTTTGAGCTATTCATCAAATACCTTAGTGCATTGGAAAGAAAAATTAACCGACTCTTTGCCTGCTGGGCACCCCAGGGTGCCGATCAATCAGCAGCCGAGACAGATATGCTGCAATTGACGGCCTAGCCAAAACTACGCATATTCTTCGACATAGATATTAAATCTGGGTCATCACACAAATGAGTACCTGCCCATGATGATTCATCAAAAAGCCTTAGTAATTGATGGTTGAAATATGAGAAGTAATGATCTATTTGTAATGTTCTCTTTGAAACAAATCGGCATTCTAGCACAGAAGGTCTAGTTAGCCTCGATAGAGGCGGAAGCATGTAGCCATAGGTGTCAACCTATGGAATAAAATGTAGTATAAAGAGAGCCGTGAATACGGCGACAGCAATTTCGATGGAAGCAGAATTAGATGCAATTATTATAGTATATACTATCCTTTAGTCATTGCTGCCGCCTCTATCGAGGCTGCAAAAATGTTCTCATGGCTTGTGCTCTATCTCTTGTATGGCAATGCCAACTCAAATCCTTCCTTCACAGGATCGAACGCGCAATTTGCCATTATGTATGATTTATTTAACATCCTCCATTAGTTTACATATTGGGAGGTACGCGATTGTGCGATGAACCTTAAATCTTTGATTTGTAGTGTTCTGAAGTCGCCCGCCAGGTGCGTTCGGCCGGTCTGCCCGACTGCTGGATCAGCTTGGCAATGAGGCCCGTCCAGCCCGTCTGGTGGCTTGCCCCCAAGCCTTCGCCGGTATCCCCATTGAAATACTCGTTGAAGAGCAGCAGCTCTTGCCAGTTGGGGTCCTTGGCATAATGGGGCTCGTCTCCAAAAATGGGGCGTTTGCCTTCGCTATCTGCCAAAAACATGCTGATCAGGCGGCGCGAGAGATCGGTGGCCACTTCCCACAGCGTCATCATATTGCCAGAACCCGTCGGGCACTCCACTTTCAAGCTGTCGCCATAATAGTGGTGAAATTTTTGTAGCGATTCGATGATCAGGAAGTTCAATGGAAACCAGATCGGACCGCGCCAATTGGAATTGCCGCCGAACAGGTAGCTTTTTGATTCGGCAGGTTCGTAGGCGATGGTATAAGTCCTGCCACCAATTGTCAGCTGGTAGGGATGCTCCTCATGAAATTTGGAAATCGAACGGATACCATATGGAGAAAGGAATTCCTTTTCATCAAGCATATAGCGCAGCACGCTGAGCAACCTGTCTTTTGTCAGGATAGCCAGCAGATTTTGTTCATCGCCCCCTTCCATTTTCATCGGCGCCATTGTCTGTCGATATTCGGGATGATGCTTCAAAAACCAAGCCACGCGCGATCTGAAGAGCGGATAGGCATCGGAAAATTCCTTGTTGGCGGTCTCTACTGCCAGCAGGGGGAGCAAGCCTACCATCGAGCGCACCTTTAAAGGCGTGATGCGGCCGTCAGGTGTGGTGATGACATCATAAAAGAAGCCATCTTCGGCATCCCACAGGCTAAAGCCCATGCCGCCGAGGTTGATCATGGCGGCGCCAATGCGCAAAAAGTGCTCAAAGAATTTGGTGGCCATATCTTCATAGACGGGGCGGTCCCGTGACAGCTCCATGGCGGTTTTGATCATGGTGATGCAATAAAAGGCCATCCAGGCTGTGGCATCGGACTGCACGATATTGCCGCCATCAGGCAAAGGATCGCTGCGGTTGAAGATGCTGATGTTGTCCAGCCCTAAGAAGCCCCCTTGGAAAACGTTGTGGCCGGCGCTATCTTTGCGGTTGACCCACCAGGTAAAATTGATGAGCAGTTTGTGGAAGATGGCCCCTAGGAATTCCCTATCGACAACCCCGTTGATATGGGCATCGATCTTGTACACGCGCCAGGCCGCCCATGCCAATACGGGTGGGTTGGCATCGCCAAAGCCCCATTCATAGGCCGGCAGCTGGCCGTTGGGATGCAGATACCACTCCCGCGTCATCAAAATGAGCTGGCGCTTGGCGAAGTCGGGATCGATCAATACTAAAGAGACGCAATGGAAGGCCAAATCCCAGCTGGCATACCAAGGGAATTCCCATTTGTCGGGCATGGAAAGCACATCGAAATTCACCAGGTGGTTCCACTCGTTATTGCGTTCGATAGGCAGCTTGCGCTGGCAGGGGGGGATGGGATCGCCTTTGCACCACTGGTCTACATCATAGTAATACAATTGCTTGTTCCATAACAGTCCGGCAAAGGCCTGGCGCTGGATATTATTTTCCTCGGGCGAAGTTTTACTGTTTTGCAACGAATTGTAAAAGGTGTCGGCTTCGCTTTTGCGCGCCGCAAAAATATCGTCAAAGTCTTTAAATGGAGCGTTCAACTGCCCTTTGCTGAGGCGCAACCGCACCGTCCAGCTGCTTTCGGCAGGGACTGATGAGGAGTATGTGAAAGCGGCTTTAGTGCCTTTTTGCCAGGGGTCGACAGCATCTTTTTGCGCATGGATGAGGTAGCGGTGGAAAGCATCCTTGACATATGGCTGCAGGTTGGGTGTGGCAAAGACTGCTTCATTGTTGGTATCATTATTGGTGAAGATGGCAGCTTTGGCATCTTCGGCATAGAGGGTATAGTTTCCCAAAGCGCAGTGGGTGGCTTTGATGGCCAAAGTGTTTTTAGGCGGCAGGGGATCGAGCTGCATGCATGGCATTTCAGGGACATCTCCCATAGGGCCTGCGAGATAGCCCCAGCTCCAGGTATTGCGGAACCAGAGGTTTGGCAGGATATGCAGCTCGGCGTCGTGCTTGGCGCGGTTATACGCCGTGATTTTAATCAGGATATCGTCTTCATCCGCCTTGGCATATTCGATGAAGATATCGAAATAGCGGTTGTCGTTGAAGATAGCGGTGTCCAGCAGCTCAAATTCCTTATGCTGGACGCCGCGTTTATGATTTTCCTCGATGAGCTGTAAATAAGGGTATGCGGCTTGAGGATACTTGTAAAGCATCTTCATGTAGCTGTGGGTGGGGGTATTGTCGATGTGAAAATAATACTCTTTGACATCTTCACCATGGTTGCCTTCGGTATTGGTCAAGCCGAAGAAGCGCTCTTTGAGAATGGGGTCTTTGCCATTCCAAAAGGCGGGAGCAAAGCATAAATATTGGCTCCGATCCGAAATGCCGCCCAGCCCGTCCTCATTCCAGCGGTAGGCCCGGCTGCGGGCTTGGTCGTGCGTGAAATAATTCCATGCTTCGCCATCATTGCTGTAGTCTTCACGCACCGTTCCCCAGGCTCTGTCGCTAAGGTAGGGGCCCCAATTGCGCCAATTGGCGAGCCTTTTTTTGTGCTGTTCAAGGCGCTGATGTTCCGGTGTGTCAAGCATGTAAGTACTACATCCCTAGCTGTTTAATTTATTTGTTTACGTATTTATGTATTGTAATAAAATAAGATTTACCGTATTGTCGTTATTATTTCAAATATAATATTAAATCAATAAGGGGTTTTTATGACCGGCCACATTCAACATGCCCGTGAACAAGCGCAGCTAGGTGCGGCGGCAGAGAGGCTTGACACACTTTTTGCCATGGATGAATATACGACGGACAGTGCCATCACACCATTTGCTCGCAATTGTTTTGAAGATATCCAAAATACCCGCCAGGGATGCTGCTACCATACTAAAAAATTCGCCTGCATCTCTTCGGCTTTTGCTACGGCCCTGGCTGTGCCTACCGCCGCGCTGGTGGGCGGAGCTTATTATGCTTATCAGTCGGTGACCATGGACAATGCCCCTTATATAGTCGGTGCGGCCGCCGGGGTGATTGGTGCCAATAGGGCCTGTGATGCGGCTTTTGGATTCAAGCCTATAAAGAAACTGGTCGATATGGTTGGTCTGTCGATTATATATCTGGCGCATAAAGCTTCCGATATGGTGCATAACAGCTATACGCAGAAGGAAGCCGCGCAGGAAGCTTTTAAGAAAGACCGCCATGTCGTCATGGTGCAGCATCTGAAACAAAACTATACCGGTGTGGCCGACGAGCTGAATATGCGTTTTGTCGATGCCCAGAAATCACCGGAACAGATGTACAAATTGAAGCAGTTTGTCACAGATTTGGAAGGCAAGTTGTCCTTGGCCATGCAAGCCTTTGCCAAATTGGGCCTGTCGCCTTCAGAGAGCGGCCAGATTCTGGACGATGTGGCACTTGTGATGGGACAGATTGAGAATTTTAAATTCAAATTCAAAAATGGCAGTGCTGCTGAAGATAAAAAATTCAATGCCAATCTGATGTGTGTCTTATCGGCTAAAGCATTTGGTGAACATTGCCTGCCAAAAGATGCTGCCAACCATCTAAGCGTGGCCCGTCAAAATCAGCTAGGCTGCGTGCATACCCTGAAAAAATATATCCACACTGTCAGTGGCGGCCTTGCCGCCGGCGCCATCGCTGCGGTGTCGCTGCCTGCTGTTGCCCTGGGCGCAGCCTCATACGCACACCCCGTTACTTACGATTATCTGACGCAAAAAGAGCTGCAGCCTGCCATAGCCTTAACATCGCTAACGCTTGCCGCTCCAGTCGTATATAAAGTTGCCAAAAACATTTTCACTAGCTACCGCCATGAGCGCAAAGAACATGACGACCGCGTAGAGCAGGAACTAGAACTGGCCAGTACAAATCTATGCAATCTCTACCATGGCGTCGCCGACTATTTTAGCAGTCAGCGCAAGGCTGCCGCCAACGATTCCGCCTTGATGTCCAAGCTGCAAAAGCAGGCGCGCAACCTTCTGGATAAGCTGCCGCTGGCACAAGCTAAGCTTGGTGCCATCAACGAGCTGCAAGATCCAAAGGCCATCACAGCCAAGCTCGCCAACGTGCTGGCGGAAATCCTGCAGCCGGCAAAGTCCAGCTGCGCGGCCGCTGAAGAGACGGCGCAGGGACCAGACATCAAAGCTGCGCGAGCCGCCTAATGAGCTTAGAAGGATAGTAAAATCTTTACCACAGAGGCACAGAGGCACAGAGACACAGAAAAGAAATAAGGACTGTTCGGCGATTGAATATATGTCGTTTTGTTTCTCTGTGCCTCTGTGCCTCTGTGGTTTTCTGTGTGTTTTCTGTGTGTTTTCAATGTTAGTCAATTCAAAATAAATCCATTTATCGTATATTAAAGTACAAAACCCTTGATTCTTAATGGCAAAGCCTAAATAATTTAGTCCTTGATTTACACATTACCTAAGAAAGAGGCAATATCACATGGCCATTAGCGTGTTTAACTTGTTCTCAATCGGCATCGGGCCATCAAGTTCACATACCGTAGGTCCGATGCGAGCAGCCCGCCAGTTTGTACTCAACTTGCAGAAAGATGGGTTGTTATCCCTGGTGCAGGCTGTCAAAGTCGATCTTTATGGTTCGTTGGCGCTTACCGGCAAAGGACATGGCACAGACCTTGCCATTCTGCTCGGACTGGAAGGGGAGGCGCCCGAAGGGATCGATCCCAACGCGGTGCAAACTAAAGTCGCCCATATCCGCGCGCATCATATGCTTAATCTCGCCGGCCAAAAGATCATTCCCTTCGATGAATTCAGCCAAATGCTTTTCCATTGCGACAAACAGCTGCCTTACCATCCCAACGGCATGCGTTTTAATGTTTATGATGCCAATGGTAAGGAAGTGAAAAGCGAGGTCTTCTATTCTGTCGGCGGCGGCTTCATCGTCGATCATGCCGCTGCCAGCAAAGACAAACATCTGGGCGAAGAAGCCCATCAGCTGCCACACCCCTTTAAAACCGCCGAAGAGCTGCTGGTCATCTGCCGCAAGCACAAGCTGCGCATCGAAGATGTGATGATGGCCAATGAACTTTCCTGGCGCAGCGAGGAAGAAGTGCATCAAGGCCTGCTCAATATCTGGCATGTCATGAAGGCTTGTGTTGAACGCGGCTGCCACCAAGAGGGCATTCTGCCCGGCGGACTCAACGTGCGCCGCCGCGCCGCCAGCTTACTGCGCCTGCTCAGCGATCCACAGCGCAAAAAATCCCCGGCCGAAGTGATGGAATGGGTCAGCCTATGGGCCCTGGCCGTCAATGAAGAAAATGCCGCCGGCGGCAGGGTCGTGACGGCCCCCACCAATGGCGCGGCCGGCGTGATTCCTGCCGTGATGCATTATTACGAAAAGCTAATCGAAGGCGCAAGCGATCAAGGCATCATCACCTTTATGCTTACCGCCGGTGCCATGGGCATCCTGTATAAAGAAGGCGCTTCGATATCCGCCGCTGAAATGGGCTGCATGGGTGAAGTCGGCGTGGCCTGCTCCATGGCCGCCGCCGGACTTGCCGCCACCTTGGGAGCCACCAATGAGCAGATCGAAAATGCCGCCGAAATCGGCATGGAGCATAACCTGGGCCTGACATGCGATCCTATCATGGGACTTGTGCAAATCCCGTGCATCGAACGCAACACCATGGGAGCCATCAAAGCCATCAATGCTGCCATGCTGGCACTGCAGGGAGATGGCATCCACCGCGTTTCGCTGGACCAGGTGATCGCCACCATGCGTCAGACTGGCAATGATATGAAATCAATTTACAAAGAAACTTCGCAAGGGGGGCTTGCAGTAAACGTGCCGGAATGTTAAACATGCAACTTTATATTGCTAACTAACATTAGGAAATGACGATGCCTAAAGTCGAAGTAAGAGAATCTGTGGTCATTGAAAACCAAGGACAAAAGATTTTCGGCATCTTCCATCGCCCCCTCTCGCCAGACCCTTGCCCAGCCATCCTGCTATGCCATGGTCTGGCCGGAAACAAGAGCGGCAAATCGCGACTTTATGTCGCTCTATCACAGAAACTTGCCGAGCAGGGGATCGCCTCGCTGCGCATCGATTTCCGCGGCTCAGGCGACAGTGAAGGCGAATTTTCTGAAATGACGCTAGAAAGTGAAGTCAGTGACGCCTTGCTGGCCCTTGAATTCTTAAAGACCATCCCCGATATCTACACACAGCGCATCGGGCTCTTCGGCCGCTCTGTCGGCGGCATGGTGGCCCTGAAGGCCGCGCGCTGCTATGGGGAGATAAAAAGTTTGGCTATCTGGGCTTCGCCCTTCGACACCCACCAATGGCAGCAGCAATGGCAGCTGGCGCATGCGCCGCAAATCAGCCAGGAGCAACGCCTGAATATGATGCGCTTCAATGGCCAGCTGCCCAGCTACACTTTTTTCAAACAGCTCTTCGATAGCCGCATGGATGATGAGCTGACGGCACTGACGCAGATTCCGCTTTTACATATCCACGGCGAAAAGGACAATGTCGTCGCCATCGAGCATGCCAACCGCTATATGAGAAGTAGAGAACAAGCCACAGGCATAAGCGAATTTATCCGTTTGCCTAATACGGATCACGATTTCTCTCACCCGCAGGAACAGCAGCTGGCCATAAACAAAACCTGCCGCTGGTTTGCCGACACTTTGCAAGGCTGCACCGCCGCGGCACATAGCTATAAAACAAGTCATGGGGCTGTTGTTTAATGGACCGGGTATTTTTATTACCCTATGCCAGAACAGCGCCGCAAGAGCAAAGCAAGGAAATTCTGCTATGCTCACCTTCCTTGGAGCACACTCGGTCAAGTTTTATGCCGTCCTTTCAGGATTCAAATGTTGTTTTTGCTTAACCTAGGTCGGAGCGAAGCGCAGGCCTGGGGAAATCCAATTTTAAGGCAGAGTCCTGAAAGGACGGCATGATTTCTCACAAAACGTGACCGAGTGGGTGAACATAGCCGGAAATTCTGCAGAGGGGTATGTAGAGGAGTGATCGCTTGCTATTTGAAGTAATTAAAAGAATGTACTGTAGCCCAAAAATTATGTGCCATGTGGGCAATAATAGCGCCGCCTATATTTCCAGACTTTTCGGTTAAATATCCGAGTAAAATTCCACCCCCTAGCACTGAAATGCCATAATTTGAACCTAAGCACTTATCGGCGTGATCTTGATCACGGGTGATATGACATAATCCAAATACCAGCGTACTCAAGGCTACGCGGCCAATTTTTGCTGCTCGAGATTCGATCAAAGAGGTGTATTTTGGAGCGCATTTGTCTAAAATCATTTTTGGCAGCCTTCGCAATAAAACTTCTTGAAGTAGAAAACGATGTTCAATTTCCTCAACGATGGGAGAAGTAATAATAGTATAGGCATGACCTCTTACTGGATCTGGTAGTGAAGCGATAGGCAAACTAGCAAGTTTACTAATAAAACGATTACTTGTTCTGATTATGTTTTGTATACCAGCTGGAACAATTTCATTAAGACAAAATTTAAATTTAGTTAGCCCATGCTTCGCGCAAAATCCTAAAATTGCCACTTTAGCTGCAAAATCCTTCACCTGGTCTATTTCCGTTAATGCATTCAGTTTACCAGCTTCCGTTATCACAGGCGTTGGTTTAACTTCGGTCGGGTTTGAAGGCAGGCGGCCTTTTGTCACATTAGAGACCACATCATCTGTCGATGATAAGGGAGATCCTGGACTAGTAGCACTACGCATAACCGGTGTTTTCTGTTCTTCGATTGATTGATTTGTAGCCATGATTTTTGGCTGAATAATAGTATTTACGACCATGTTATTTGTTTGTAAATAAATCAAAATAAATCCTTTTTAGATGTTTAAATGAAAGTAAATTCATGATTAGTTTAAAAACATAACATCTATTGCTAATGAAAAAGAATTGTAGCATATTTACTTCTTAACTTCAATAAAAACAGATAAAAAACAGATGGCTTTCGGTAAAACCCGTTCTTATCGGCTATGTTCACCCTTACAGAGGAAACTTTCGTTCACGGATTGACGCGATTAACAGGTCTTGGTCTGCATTTGTTGATGACGCATATATCGGCTGACACACGTAAATTATTTTAATTTTTGTTTGATAATTCCAATCCCATCATAGATAATCTCAGCTTTGGAGCTATATTTTTGTTAAGGAGATGACTATGTGTGCACAAAGTTCCCTTTCTGAGGCACGTTTAAAATACCTTCCCCAGCTACCCAAATCTTTGCAGAGCTTGTCCCACACCGTTGTTACCGTCGACAATACCGCCAAAATAGCGCCTATCGATCCCCTGATTGCCAAAGCTTTCCCACATACGAGTGCTCATCTGCCGCTAACGACCAATACTAGCGATAAAGCCGCCCATGCCCCATTGCGCGTGGGCGTGGTTTTTTCCGGCGGACAGGCCCCCGGAGGACATAATGTGATCGCCGGTTTATTCGATGCGCTGAAAGCATTGCATCCCGACAGTCTGCTATATGGCTTTTGCGATGGCCCAGGCGGCATCATTAAAAATAATCATGTCGAAATTACCGCCGCTCTTTTGTCTTCCTACCGCAATCAGGGGGGCTTTGATCTGCTCGGTTCGGGCAGGACCAAAATTGAGACCGCAGAGCAGCTGGTTGCCGCCGAGGCGACAGTCAATAGTTTGCGTCTGGATGGACTCATTATCGTTGGCGGCGATGACTCCAATACCAATGCCGCCGTGCTGGCAGAACGCTTTGCTGCTAGCGGCTGCAAAACAAGCGTGGTGGGCGTGCCGAAGACCATCGATGGCGACCTGAAAAATCAGCACATCGAAATCTCGTTCGGTTTTGATAGCGCCTGTAAAGTCTATGCCGATACCATCGGCAACCTGATGCGCGATGCCCTGTCGGCCAAGAAGTACTACTTCTTTGTCAAGCTGATGGGCCGCGCCGCCTCGCATATCGCCCTGGAATGTGCTCTGCAGACCCATCCCAATCTGACTCTTATCGGCGAGGAGGTTGCTGAAAAGCAGCTGACGCTGTCTGCTATCGTCACCAACATCAGCGACCTGATCTCTGCGCGGGCGGCAGCCGGCAAAGATTATGGCGTCATCCTCATTCCTGAAGGGCTTATCGAATTCATCCCGGAAGTCAATGCCCTCATCGGGGAACTCAACAGCCTGCTAGCCGGCGATAAGCCCCATGCCACTGCGATGGCAGCTTTAGGGCATGATGAGGAAAAAATCGACTACATGGCCAAACTGCTATCTAAAAAGGCTTTGCCTTGCTTTCAATCCCTTCCAAAAGATATTAAAGCCCAGCTGCTGCTCGGCAGGGATGCCCACGGCAATGTGCAGGTATCGAAAATTGAGACCGAACGCCTGCTCATCGCGATGGTTAAAAATGACCTCCAAAAGCGCGCCAAAGCCGGCGCCTATAGCGGCAGTTTCTCCCCGCAACCTCTCTTTCTGGGTTATGAAGGCAGATCCTGCCTACCGTCAAATTTCGATTGCCAATATTGCTATGCGCTGGGTCATGTAGCGGCGTTGCTCATCAACGGTAAAGCCAGCGGCTATATCTGCGCCATTAAAAACCTGGCTGCGCCTGTAGACCAATGGCAGGGCGGCGCCTATCCGCTGACAGCCCTGATGACCATCGAAGAGCGCCATGGGAAACCTAAACCCGTCATCAAAAAAGCGCTGGTCGATCTCGACGGGAAACCTTTTGCGCTTTTCAAACAGCAGCGCGCGCAATGGGCCTTGCAGGATGTCTACCTAGCTCCAGGGCCCATCCAGTTCTTCGGTCCGGCAGAGCTTACGGACACAATCTCCATGACGCTCTCTTTGGAGCAGCGTGGGAAAAATTAATTTAGCGTGTACATTACAGGTGGATTATGATTCCCATTGATCAGTTTTTCAAAGGTATAACATCCGATTTTGATCTGCTTTATACCCATGCTGATGCCAGCCAGCAGCAGAGAAGCCAACGCCTCACCGCCCTGGCCTTGCGTATCGGCGGCATGGTCCTTGGTTTATTTGCAGCCGGCACATTTCTGGCCAGCATGCTAATGGTTGCCGGCGCGCCATTTTCAGCCGTCTGCTTGCTTATATCTACGACAGGATCTGTGGTGCTCGCCCATGATGGCATGGTCGTAGGAGCCAATATGAGCAAGAAGCTGGGCGCCTTCACCTTCGGCTGTGGCGGCCGCGGCCTACTTGCCAAGGGGGCGAATTTTGTAAAGAAAATCGCCAGGGTTTCGGAAATGGCTTTTGCTGAAATCCGCAGCGACACGCCCTATGAGTTCCATGGAACTTGGTTGGTTGAGCGTCTCTATGCCAGCTTCTAACAAAAATAAGAAGTGGCGGTTCACTCAAAATATACCATATAAATGGCAAATTGCACGTGCGTGCCTGTAAAGACAGGAGTTGAGCTAGTGCTGCCATATACGCGACAGGGCGCATGCCATGCGAACATTTTTGATTCTGCCGACAAATGACCACCTCGTCTTATGCAAATGATAGCCTCTTTCGTTGAAGCCTGGTTGTTAGCCGCCAATAGCGGTGGCAGCATGTAGCCACAGGCTTAAAGTCTGTTACTGTACCACCAAAGACACCAAGCCGTGATAGCGGCTCTATGCATGCTATATTTTATGCCATAGGTTGACACCTATGACTACATCCTTCCTTCTCTATCGAGGCAAACTAGACCTTCTGAGCTAGAATGGGGTCATCACACAAATGAGGGGTTGACAGAGATGACTACTCAAGAATTTATGACGTGAAAGGACTTTGAGGGTTGGGGTCAGCCTTGTGATTTGTGATTTGAAAGTCCTAAATACATTAGAAAGCCCGACTCGTTTCAAATCGCAAATCGCAAGCCTGACCCCAACCCGTTAAGCCAAAGCCTACATGATGAGTTTTTGAGGTTCATCCGGTTTAATAGGACCCACCTAGAAAAGGAGGCGTAGAAATGGGGAAATGTTGGTAACACATCGGAGCAAAAATAACAGGATATTAGGATGGACAGGATGAAAGATTTAAATTTTAGTGGTTCATCCGACAAATGCGTACCTGACTCTCGAGGAGTGGGGTCGAGCCTGTGATTTGTGATTTGAAATTAGAGAGAGCTAAAATAAGGGGCCGTGTCTACCTTCACAGGGAAACTTTCGGTCACGATGATGCTGCTCTCTCCGTGCTCTCTGTGCCTCTGTGTTTCAAAAAATCAAACACAGAGGCACAGAGAGCACGGAGCAAGAAATTGACCGGTTGGGTGAACAACGCCAAATAAGGTGGACGTTTTCAAATCGCAAATCGCAGGCTTGACCTCAAGCAGGTTTTAAGCAAACTAGAGATATGAAACAAGAGAAGAGGTTCTGGTTAAATTCGTTGTGGTTTATGCCAGCGCGATAGTGCTATCGGTCTGTTACCGAGAGCCCTGACTGAGGTCAAGCCTGCGATTTGCGATTTGAGAGTATCTGTATTAATTTTAGATTTTAGGGCTCAAATCACAAATCACAGGCTCGACCCCAAACCTTGAGAGTCTGTACGAATTTCTGTGATGAACCTAAATTATTTCTACTGTGCTAAGGTACGCATTTGTCGGATGAACCAAGATTTTCTGTAGATCACAACATACTGCTAATTAAGACTCTAATAAATCTGAAGACTTAATACTTTCCCCTGCTAAAGGTCCTGATTTGTCGGATGAACCACTTTAGTTTACCAACTTTGCGATTTACGTAAGTCTTGGGTGTTTCATATCCTGACCATCGTCCTGCCGAAGGTGCAGCTTTAAAACAAAAATTCGATGCTTCGCTTCAGGGATTGGACAATCTCGCCGAACGCACAGGCCGTGAAGTATATCTAAGCAAGGATGAAGTGCTTAAATTGGCAGGCGTCAGCACAAATAAAGTCTTTGCTGACGGCGCTAGAGATGCAGATGATGAAAGGAAAAGTGACACGCCCCCACTAAATGACTCCAATGAAAGCAAATCGGACGGCCCGATTAGGGAATTGTCTAGTGAAAGCTCAGCTAGCCGCCAGGCACAGGGCGGCGGCGCGCAGCTTATTGTATCCAATCCACTAAAATCTGAGGCCGGTGACCGTAGCGCCAATACCACTCTTGATTAAAGAATAATGGTGCGGAGGATTTAGCCTCTCATGATGTAGCGTAGGCTTTTTAGCCTGCGCTTGTTTGCTCAGGGTTTAACCCAATGTCATCAAAATAATGTAATTTATAGAATAAAACGAAAGAGAAGAACTCCTACGGAGTTAAACGCAGTATCTGCTTTCCCGCAGTTGCAGCGGTCTTCGCTTTCGCTCGCCGCCTTAACTACGGGCTACAAAGAGATTGGCTCCGCAGTCCTTAAAAAAACTGATGACCTCGCTTGGCGGCAGAGGATGTCTCTAGAAAACCTTGTTTTGGATGTGTTTTAAGAATGTTTTTTTGTTGGCGCCATCTCTTTGTAGCCCGTAGAAAGGCTTGCGAGCGAAAGCGAAGACAGCCGCAGCTGCGGGTAAAGGAATGAATGCGTCTAACCCCATTCTCAGTTAAGAAGATATTGGATAGAGCCTCATACCGCGGTAGCGGTCAACAGCTTTCACACCCGCGAGCAGGCACTTCCTGTGGGGTCAAAATACAAAAAATATCAAAACCGCGGTAGCGGTGCAAGAGCTTATTAGGCCGCTAGCACCGCTGCCGCGGTTGTCTTTTTAAATTATGCAGGACCCCACGTTCCGGCCCAGGAAGTGCCTGCGCGCGGGGCTGAAAGCTGTTGACCGCTACCGCGGTAAGCGCACGTTTAAGCCTATTTGTAAACCTGCGAGGAAAAGACAGGCGACTTACTAGATATGAAATATTTTAAATCGCAACTTTACCACCAACTCGAGTCTAGGTACTCATTTGTCGGATGACCCATTAAATAGTGCCATAAAATTTGCAGCATGTCATCCGGTAATATCCTGTGAATGCATTTTAACGCAGAGACGCAGAGACGCGAACACTCTTAAGAAGTTGACTGCTGTTTTGCTGTTTGATTGCTCTGCGCCGCTGCGTCTCTGCGTCGCTGTGTTTGATTGTTTTCCATTATAAGTTTTCTGTCATGGGGCTTTAGCGGCCTGCTCGCGCGATATGAGCCAGCAGGATATTTCCGGATAACTATCCTTAACCTGCTCAAGCCACTGTTCGGCAGCTGCCAGGGATGGAAAGAGCATGGCGGTGGTGGCCAGTCCATCGGCAAAGACACATGTCTTTGCCACCACACTTGCACTGGCTATCGAAGTGCGAGTGGTCTCTAGCGGACGTAACGTCTGAGGGTCATAGATATGAAAAAAGGTGGTCGTTTTCCGGCTGCCATCACTATTTTCCAAGCGCAGCGACCAATTTTGCTGGTAGTCGCCGCTTGTGGCGATGGCTTGGTCTTGCAAGTACAGCGTTGCCAGGGCTTGTTTGGGATCGCTATCACCCATGCGGCTGATAAAGACCGTCCACGGACGATTTTCAGGATGGCGTCCGCTGGCACGGATTTCTCCGCCCCATTCCACATAGAGATTGGGATAGCCGGCGGCATTTAGGCGCTCGACGAGCAGGTCGATGCACAGCCCTTTGGCAATGCCGCCGAGATCCAGCTGAATGTTGTCATGATCTTTGTAAAATGAATCGGCATCGAAATGGATTTTCTGCCAGCCGATGGTGGGAGCTACAGCCGCAAGTTCGGCCGCGTTTGGGAGGATGCCCTCTTGCAACTTCTGTTTCCACAGCTGCTGCAGCGGTTCAATGGTGGGGTCGAAACGTCCGCCACTGAGTTGCACGATGCGGTCGGTCTCTTGCAGTAGGCGGGCTAAGGCAGGGGAGAGGGGAGTTTTGAGGCCTCCCTTTAGGCTATTGAGGCGCGACAGCTCGGAATGAGGGTTCCATTTGTTATATACCCGGTCGACTTCGCTGAAGGTGTCGGCCATCAAGCGGGAGATCTTTTCAATGGATGGTGTGGAAAGCCGGGCGCCGACAATGACTCTGTACTGCATGGTCATGGCCTGGCCGGCAAATATTGTCGTCAGGTCGTCCCTCTCTTCAACCTGCGCTTGCGGCTGGTTATGACAGGCACATAGCAAGAGCAGGCTGTGCAGGCAGAGCAGGAAATTAAAAAGTATCGTCATAGCTCGAGATTGGAATTGTAGCTTTTGAGGGTATTGCTAAGCAGCATGACAATCGTCATCGGACCGACGCCGCCCGGCACAGGCGTGATCAGCGCGCATTTGGCTTGCACCTGTTCGAAATCCACATCGCCAACGAGTTTATAGCCCAGCTTGTTGGCAGCTTCGATTTTATTGATGCCGACATCAATGACGACGGCGCCTGCCTTCACCATGTCGGCGGTGACAAAACGCGGCCGGCCGATGGCGGCAATCAGGATATCGGCAGTGGCGCACAAGCCTTTGAGGTTGGTGGTTCGGCTATGCGCCAGCGTCACGGTAGCATTGCCGCCCTGAATGTTCTGCATCAGAATGGCGGCCATCGGCTTGCCAACCAGGTTGCTGCGACCTAAGATCAGCACGTGCTTGCCGGCGACTTCAACTTCAGCGCGAATAAGCAACTCCTTGATTCCCAATGGGGTACATGGAAAAAAGGCTTTAGGGTCGCCGATCAGCATCTTCCCCACATTCAATGGGTGCAGCCCATCCACATCTTTGGCTGGCGAGATATGATTGATGATTTTGATGGTGTTCATATGCGGCGGCAAAGGCAATTGTACGAGTATGCCGTCGACCAAAGGATTGGCATTGAGTTTGCCGATTTCAGCCAATAGTTCATCTTCAGAAGCCGTGGCGGGCAGCTGTATTTTTGATGAGGTCATGCCGACATCCGCGCAGGCTTGGGTCTTTCTTTGTACGTAGATTTGCGAGGCGGGATTATCGCCGACGATGATGACTGCCAGGCAGGGCCTGCGGCCAGGCATTTTGGCTATCGTTTGTTTAATCTCTTGTTGGATCTGGTTGGCAATGAATTTTCCGTCGATGAGCATAGCTTGACAAATGGGTTGGACTGTTATGGGTAAGATATTCGTTATCAACAAGGTATCTAGATACGCCTTTTTATTCATCCCTTTTCTCACTTTTACACCCGTGCCCGCATTCCAAAATTGTTAGGCCATTAAAGAAACATGGCATAACCATTCACTATTGGGAATCGGGCACGGGCACAGGACTCAGGATCGGGCACGTCATTTTAGTTTGGGTTTGGCTTAAAGGATTTAATTGATTTTATACCGCAGGTGTATTATCAATCAAAAATAGGCTATTACACTTTAACCCCGAGGTAGCACATGCCAGCCGTCCAACAACCGTCGATCAAACATCAGTCGATCCTGCTCGGGGCGCAAGCGCCCGACTTTAGCGCCGAGACCACGATGGGAAAAATATCCTTCCATCAGTGGCTGGGTGATGCCTGGTGCATCCTGTTTTCACATCCAAAAGATTTTACGCCGGTATGCACAACCGAACTTGGCTGTGCCGCACGCATGAGCGATGACTTCAGCAAGCGAGGCATCAAATTGCTTGGTCTCAGCGTGGGTAGTGTCGAATCGCATAAGAAATGGATTCCCGATATCGATAAGACGCAACATGCAAAGGTTAACTTCCCCATTATCGGCGATGAGGACCACCATGTGTCAGAGCTTTATGGCATGATCCATCCCCAAGCTTCCGATAGCGCCACGGTACGGACGGTATTCATCATTGATAACAAGAAAAATGTGCGTTTGATGCTGACCTATCCCGCTTCCACCGGCCGGAATTTCAATGAGCTTTTGCGCGTCATCGACTCGCTTCAACTGACAGACAAATACAAAGTCGCAACGCCCGTAAACTGGGTTAAAGGCGAAGAGTGTGTCATCCTGCCAAGCATCACCGATGCCAATGAAATTCAACGCCTCTTTCCTCAAGGCTATCGTGAAATAACGCCCTATCTGCGCCTGACGCCAGACCCTTCGGCAGTATGCAAGAAATAGGCTGGCTATGCTCACCCGCTTAAATGTTCTGTGGATAGCTGCGCTGGTGCTATTTTTGCCGCCGGCCTTGCGGTCGGAGGCCCCCGCCTGCTACCGCGATATTGAGCGCAGTTTTTTTCGGCCAGAGCTTGTCAGCCAGGCTCTGTCCTTTCAGATCTCCATCCCGCAAAACACATGGACACCAATCAATACAGCCCTGGGCAGAAATGCCGGCCAGGTGCCAAAAATAGTGCGTGAACGCGCCGCCAAGCTGCATCCAAATCCTTTCGATACCCCCTTTGATGCCGAAATTGCCGAGCAGCTGCTTACCCAGGCGCTGGTAGAAGTTCTGGCCAAGACCCTGGTCCAGTATAATATTACCCACCCAGGCGTAGTCAGGGAGATATTTTTATATATCCAAGCCCAGCAGATAAAAAAGTGGACGGCCTGTTTTCCTAAAGATGAGCACAAAGAAGCACACAAATGAGTGCAAAAAATCTTATGCTCGTGTAATGTCGGTTTTATCCAATCGCAAACTGCTGCATGGGCAGGAATAAACCTTGCTAACGGTTGTTCCTTGAAGCCTTTCAGCACTGGCAATTAACCGAGTTCAAATAAACCTTCTTGAGGAGGAATTGTGAAGAAAAACGTATTGAGAGACTCTATCGCTGGCTTTATCGTCGGCTTTGGTGCTTTTGTAGTTCCATGCGGCCTATCAGCTGAAGCTCCTGCTGCAGCTCCGGCGGCAACTGATGAATGTGCCAAGGAATTGTTGCTTTCATATTTTCCTGAGCCGATTGTGATCGAAACATTAAAACGCTTCAATGTGGCGCAAGACAAATGGGCAGGCATCAACAAGTCGTTGTCATCCAAAGACAAAGAAGTTGTCAAAATCGTCGAAGAAAAAGCCGCCGCGATGCATCCAAACCCATTGAAAGATCCTCAGCAGCGTCAAGCGGCTGTCAAGCTCTTCCGCGAAACTCTGCTGCAAGTGTTCTCTGATGCCATGAAGGACAACGGCATGCAAGATGCAAGCCAATTCCAAGCCATGCTGGATGATATTCAACAGCAGAAAGCCAAAAAATTCGCTATGTGCATGGAAAAACAAAAAGCCCACATGCAGCAACACAGCGATGATAAAACCGGCGCCGCCTCAGGTGATGAAGACTCCGATGACGATTCAGATGAATCTGATGACGATGCCGATGCCGATGACAGCGACGACAGTGACAAAGCCGATGATACGGTGAAGACAGACGCCGACAAAGAAAACACAGACCGATAGTACTATAATTAGAGGGGAAGTGTTAGCTTCCTCTCTTTTTTAAAGCTAAACGATGTCAGCAGACCATATACTTGAGCTTTCATCATTCGTATTTAAGCTTCCATCTTTGATAAACTAATGAGGAGAAAACTCATGAGCGGTATAAGCGATTCAGTGAAGCCCTATCAAGTAGATCCTAGAAGTGTTGCTGAGCAAGACCATGCTGTCAGCCAAAAAAATTGGCAGCAATGCCATGATAAAATTTCAGACGCCTACAAGAATGGACTGGCCAAGGTCCAATGCGGTTGGATGCAAGATCATCACCTAAGGGACCTGACCAAAAAGGTTGCTACCCTGAAGCCCTGCGAAAACAGCCTTGAATTGATGCGCCACCTAAGCGCTGGCAAAGGCGGCTTGCCGGTCGGTTATCAGGAAGTGCGTGGCCATGTTGACGTGTACCTTAAAGATCCGGTTAAAAGCTCTTCCAAGTAATATCAGTCTTTAGCATCGCAGATGCGGCGCTAAACGATCCCAGCAGCAGGCGCTCCTGCAAAGGCGCCTGTCTGCGTTGCTTTCACGCACATTTAAGAGATGATCCAGAACTGCCGCCTCTAACTTTTGCTCCAGACCATTTTGTAAGCACATGTTAGCGCCTGTGCAGCGGGATTTAAGTTAATGCTGCCATACTAGTATCTAATTGCATAAATTCGGGATCATCACCCCAATCCGTTCAGCCAAAGCCTACTTTATAATTTTTTGAGGTTCATCCGGTTTTATAGGACCCACCTAGATAAGCATGCGTAGAAATGGGGAAATGTAAGTAACACATAGGAGCAAAAATAACAGGATATTAGGAGAGACAGGATGAAAGATTTAAACTTTAGTTTGCCAACTTTGCGATTTACGAAAGCCTTGGGTGATCATTCTATTTTTCATATCCTGACCATCGTAATATCGTGTTATTTTTGCTTGCCCTTTTCTCTTTACAAGTCCTGCAAAACCGGAAGAACCAAAAGTTTCAGTGTGAATTTTGGGCTGCCTGTTGAGGATTAATTTAATACATAAAGATATAAAAATTATTAAGATCAGTGAGGTCGTATACCGACTTAGCGCTAAACCGCCCGCAGCTAAAGGTTTATCCAGAAGATCACCAACAACTGCACCCAAGGGGCGGGTCAATATAAAAGCTGCCCAAAATAACAGGGTTCTTGAGATATTTGTCAGATAATATACTAAGGCTAATATGGTTAGACAAGCGCCGAAGATAATCGCAGCAAAACCATAACCAAAACCGGTTGAATCTGCTGTCTAATCCCCCAAGGCGGTGCCTAAAGTTTGAGAAAACATGATTGTGATCCAGTAAAATATTTCCTGCTTTGGTGAGGCAACTGTATTAATGGAAATTGATCCTAGTTGGCGATACCAAATTACAAGGGCGGCCATTAAGAAGCTAAGTAAAAAGTATGGTTCCTCCTAAGTAGCCCATGCCAAGTGAGCGATCTGCGAAGTCAGCCAATGTTGTTCCGACAGTTGTGGTAGCTATAATTGTAACCCAGTAAATGGACGGGTAGAATTTCGAAGCCTTTATTTGGATAAAAACAGCAATAAGAAATATCAATGCAAATATAGCTGTCCCAACAAGGTATCCAACTCCCAAAGACATAGATACTGAGTCACCACCTGTCTCACCAAGGGTTGTTGCTGCAATTTTGATAATCCAGAATAACAGAGTTATTTCAGGGACTTTGGCTAAAGAATTTTCGAAATTATGTGGCAAATAATTATACCATTTGAGCGTAGCTTATTCAGATCCGTAATAGCACGAAGTTAGTTCAGATTTCAATAATAAAATTTACATGGCTGATTTGTCAAGATTGGCTCATCACACAAATGAGTGGTTGACTTAGGGTTCATCCAGTTATGCAGGACAAAGATGCATAGCATGACATAGGCGAAGCCCATCTCTTTGTAGCGCCCAAGCGGTTTACCGCTGATATCTGAAAAGTAACGGTGTCATTAGATGCCATCTTCAGAAAAAAGAACGATCTCTTATAAGCTTTCTTTTTACCAAAACAAAAGCTAATAAGGAGATCGTTCATGTCTAATAGTAGCAATTCCAATCATTTCAAAAAACAACAACATAAAAACAAACTTGGATACATCGATCCTACTGTTGCTGGCATCGATATAGGAGATAAGGGAATCCATATAGCTATTCCCGATGGTAAAGGTGGTTCTTACGTGAGGGAATTTGGTACAACGACACCTGAACTCCGTGAAATAGTCAAAGTTCTTAAAGAGGCTAATGTGGAAATTGGTGTTATGGAAGCTACGGGTGTTTATTGGATTCCCCTGTATGAAATTATGGAAGAATCAGGCTTAAAACCAGTCTTGGTCGATGCTAAAAATGTCAAAAATCCACCTGGCAGAAAAACTGATGTGGTGGATGCTCAGTGGATTCAAACATTATATTCTAGTGGTCTATTAAGAGCTGCTTATCGCCCACCACGCGATCGCTTAAAATTGCGGGCATATGTAAGGCAGCGCATGAATGTCATCAAAACAAAGCAATATGCACTTCTGCATATGGAAAAAGCCTTGCAGTTAATGAATATCAAGCTGAGCACCGCTGTAAGCGATATAGCGGGAGTCTCCGGATTAAATATAACACGAGCAATAGCAGCCGGTGAAAGAGATCCATATAAGTTAGCTGCAATGAGGAATAAGCTTTGCAAAAAGGAAGAGAGCCTATTTGTAGCAGCCCTGACAGGGAATTATCAAGAAGAACATATTTTTTCGCTAAAGCAAGCCCTAGATCAATACGATTTTGCACATAAACAGCTGGACGAGTGTGACGAGTGCATTCAGAAGGAGCTTGAGCGATTTCCAGATGTAGTCAATACGCCTCCACCAAAGAACCATAAAGATATAAAAAAGCGTCCTCAGTTTTCTAAATTCAAAAAACCTAAGAAAAATGATCTTTGTTTTGATGTCAGAGCCATTCTCTGGAGAAAAACAGGAATAGACCTGACAGCGCTGCCAGGCATAGCAGATAGTACTGCACTACTCATTTATTCAGAACTTGGAGGGACTGACGTAAGCGCCTGGAATAGCGAAAAAGCATTTTCGTCCTGGCTAAAACTGTCCCCCGGCAATAATGTTTCAGGAGGTAAACGACGTAAAAGCAAAAGGCAAAAACCAAGTGCCAATTATATTTCACAGGCTTTAAGAATGTCTGCAGTGGCAGCTAAAAAATCAGATGCTGCATTAGGAGCACATATCAGGCGCATATGCGGCCGAACGGACAACTCTAAAGGGATTAAGGCCGGCGCGCATAAGCTAGCGACTATGGTATATCACATGTGTAAGGAAGGCTGGCAATATTATGAAAAAGGAGCAGAATATAATGAAAAAATGCATGCAATGAAAAGCCTGATCGGATTGCACAAAAAAGCTGAAAAATTAGGTTATAAACTAGTTGCCGTAACAGCGTAAAGAAGACAAGAAAAGCAAGACCGGTTGAATAGCAGTAATCAAAAATTCGTGGAAAAAATTGACCCATCGAGCACTGGTGCTAAGTGCCCGTTTTGTAGCTTGGTCGGAAAGAATCGCGATAATATCATTGGGAAGCATAGCTATCCCGTTCGGAAGATCGCCTGGCATTATGTTCTTTCCTCCGCCTTTTTAATGATTAATGCTCTTCGACTCCAAAAGCAGGAGAAATGATGAAATATCCACCAATAACGCAGGCATAAGTTTCGTAAGCATTCAACCTATTGTTACTCGGAAGCCCGTCAGCTAAGGCTTGCGAGCGCAGCGAATGCAGCCGCAGCTACGGGACAGCAAGAAAAGTGCTCTACCCCGTAGGGGTTCTTCTCTTTATAATCTATTAAGGTGGAAGTATCTAAAGAGAAGAACCCCTACGAGACAATTGCAGAAGTGACAATAAATTGTTCTAAATTGAAGTTATTGTGAATTCTTGAAGTAAAGCTCGAGTT
>CAWHMU010000037.1:0-22731 GCA_963830365.1 uncultured Chlamydiae bacterium | reverse complement strand
ACCACCGATGATTTTTGGCACTTTTATCGAAATTTGGCGCTTGCCGTAAATCACCTGCGCTTAGGAGTATGTAGTTTTGCAAGGAGTGCCTAATTTGGATAAAAAATGCCGGAAACTCATCAGGCGCAATTTTTTGTTCATCCGGTATTTTAGGCTTAGATGGTTAAAAGAGCGGTGGTGTTTACCTGTTCGGTCAAAATTTAAGAACAATAATAACAGGATATTAGGATGGTCAGGATAAATCAGCCATCCTGTCCATCCTAATATCCTGTTATTATTCCTCCGGTGTATTACCTGAAATTCCCCCATTTCTATGCACCTTCTCTAGGTGAGTCCTAAAAAACCTGATGAACACAATTTTTTCAATTCCCTCATTTATATGATGAATATTATGTATAATAATTTGTTTTATTGTGTAGATAAAGAGTTGGTCATGTTAAAGATATAGATGTATAGACATGGCGCTGGAATTTATCATCAATGTGCTTTTTTAAGCATTCTATAAAAGCTTTTTAATTAGTTTTAAGAGTGATTAATTTTAAAAACAAATTGAATTGGGGGATTTATGGGTACTAGTTGTTTATTGGCGGTCATCCTGGCTGGTGCCGAGATGACACTGTATAAGCATACAGATAAAAACAGCAAAGAACTGTCTAATCCAGCCGACCGGCAGCTAGCCTATTATGAAAGATATGGAAATGGGGGCACGCGCAATTACAGCGCCATTGCACAAAGAACGGAAATTGATGCACAGTATCAGCCGGGAAATCCACATGGAAATGGGTATGCCGTCCCCAGGATTTTAGTTGATAATAGCCCTGGCGACATCACCATTTATCAGAGCAACCCACCGATAGAACTGTTAGCGCTAGTTCAAAAAGGGAATGAAGTGTGGATGAGCGTCTTCCCGCAGTTTTATGAACAAGGGGATGACGATCGTTATCTAAACGCGCTGAAAAACAAGGCTATCTTTAGTAAAAACTTCAAAGTTATTCCCACCTCATCCTGCCGGACGGTGCTGGATGTGGGCTCTAAAGCCATGTTTAAAATGCATTGCCCGTATTTCATCTCGCGCTTTGATCGCCGTTTGGAGAAAGGGACGATTCAGCATTGCGTGGCGGTCACAAGGGAGTTAAAGGACTTGCTGGGCTCTGGCCGCTATCCTAAATTCGCCATTTTGCCAGAGTCCATTGGGGTGACCTTTAATGGCGATAAAGGATGGGGCTATCTTGTGCGCGAATCAGCACCTTTCCCTTTGGTGGCGGATGGTGCCAACCGGACGATGATTCCCATGTTTTCGCTGTATGGGACAGATACCCTGGATGCAAAGGCGCCGCTGCTGATCATGCAGATGATCGATAGAGCCTATCATAGAGCCTTCGGGAAGAAAAGCGGGGAGGGGAATTCAGCCGCCGACAAAACTCAATTTGCCAGGCAGTTTGTGTTGGATGAGATCATCCTGCCATTGATAGATTTTTTTGTAGTGGCCTACCGGGAAAAGGGAATTTTACTGGAGTTGCATGGGCAGAACACGCTGATCGAATTGGATGCTGCAGGGCTGCCTAAGCGTATCGTGCATAGGGATCTGGACGATGCGGTGGATGTGGACATTAGGCAAGAAAAGCAATTAGGGCTGGACGGGTTTTATCAGAAGGAATGCCTCAGCCGGAGGGATGTGGATGAGATAGCCGGCAGCAAACAAAGCATCATCTTTGACAAGTCCATCGGCCGCATGAATTTGGATAAATTGGCCCAGGCCATGGAAGTGCATTATGGCATTCCGGTAAGAGAATTGGAGAAAGCCTCGCAGGAGCATTTTGAGAAAGAATTTCCGGATTTCAGAAATTATTTTCCAGCGGAATTAAGCCGTGTATACAACTATGCCGATGAGATGAAAGCCGGCGAATTCAACTATTACGCCAGTGTGCCGATTGTGGGCGACACGGCCAGATGGCGCCCTGCAGAGTAGGCACATGGGTGGTCGTACTCAAATGGACAAAGCGGACGCGGCGGACAGTACCAGCTGACGCGGCAGACAGCTGCCTTAAGCCTGCGCCTTGTCGTCCATAAACGTCCGCTTCGTCCATATTGTCCACTTCCTTGGCTTTGTCGGTTCGGGAAGAGAACTTTTGTGGAATTTAACAAGGAAAAATGGCAATCTTCCCTAAAAATTTACACTGAATGTTCTCTCAATATAAGGATTACCATGCCGCATATACCCGAATTGGGCAAGAAAGCGCCTGAGCTTGGCATCGGCAAGATCAAACGCCATATCTTTCTATGCTGTCCCGAAACCAATCCGAAATGCTGCAGCCAGGAAGAGGGGACTGAAGCCTGGGAATTCCTTAAAAGACGTCTAAAAGAGCTGCAGCTCGACGGCCAAGCGGGCATTTACCGCACCAAAGCCAGCTGCCTGCGCGTCTGCTGCCATGGGCCCATTGCCGTGGTCTATCCCGAAGGAATCTGGTATCAATCCTGCAGTCCGGCGGTACTGGAGAAAATCATCCAGCAGCACCTCATCGGCGGAAACCCCGTCAGTGAATATGTCTTTGGGTAGTTTCCTTCAGTGCCTCTGTTGTGGCGACTTTGCGTTCCGCTGCGCCTCTGCGCCTCTGCGTTAAAATTTTAGGAGACAGTATAGTTTTGTATAATTATTCATTTTGAATAGTCTGTGAATGCGATTTAACGCAGAGACGCAGAGGGGCGCAAAGGCGAAACAGCAAAGGGGAAAGTAAAGCTTTATTCCTTGGACGGCCGGCTTTGCATGTAGAATTTTAGGGCGTCCTGCTTCATGCGCAGGTGGATGCTGTAGAGGCCGTTGGCGCGGCTGGGTGTCAGGCTGGCACCGATGCCGAGTTCTTCCAGGTATTTTGGAGGGCATTTTAAGATAGCTTCTGGCGTTTCACCACTATAGACTTTGATCAGGATGGCGGCTAGGCCTGCCGAGATGAGGGCGTCAGAGTCGGCGGCGAAAAAGACGCAGCCGTCTTTAAAGCTTGCGGTAAGGTACATCGTGCTCTGGCAGCCTTTGACGATGTTTTCTGGGGTCTTTTCGCTGTCTGGCAGGTGGGGCTGCTGCTTGCCGAGTTCGATGATCTTATGGTATTTAAGTTCTTCGCTGGTGCATGCATCGAAGAGAGCTTTGACCTGCATTTGTTTTTTTTCACATGATTCAAGCATAAAGTCCTAAAGTGAAGAGCATTTTTTATCCTTAAGTAGATTAAGTGACATGGCTCTATCTAGCTATTATAACGGAATGGTTTTTTTCTGTGGAATGCAAATTCCGTTTGCGCAATGGTGAAAAAAGAAAATTATATATGTAGATTGCAGGAAACGCATGTTCTCAAAAACATATGGGCGAGGTTTCGGCTGAGAGGCTTGGGGTCATACCCGCCATGAATTATGAGAACATCAAAGATACGAGGATGCCGCGATGATGCAGGTTTTCACTTTATTGGGCGCGAGCTTTTCGCTTGTCATGCTGCTGATGCTGGCTTGCTGGATTGTTTATCTCTTCCAAAATCGTGCCAGCGTGGTGGATGTCGGCTGGGGGCTCGGGTTCATCTTGGCGGCTTGGATATATTTTGTTTTAGGTAGCGGCGATTTCCTAAAGATGCTGGTGATGACTTCGATGGCAACCATTTGGGCGGGGCGCTTGTCATATCATCTTTGGCAGCGTTATCGTGGCAGTAAACAGGAAGATCCGCGTTATCAGGATATCCTCGACAAGTGGGATCCCGATTCGGCCAGGCTCTTTTACCTGATGCTGTTTATCTTTCAGGGGGTGCTGGTCGTGATCCTATCACTGCCATTTTTCTTGGTGAGCTTGGGGTCTGAGGCCGAGTGGTCCCAGCTTGAAGTCTGGGCGATTGTCATCTGGCTGATTGGCGTGGGCGGAGAAACGCTGGCCGACAGGCAGCTGGCCGATTTCCGCAAAGATGTGGCAAATCAGGGAAACGTCTGCCGGCGGGGCTTGTGGCACTATAGTCGCCATCCGAATTATTTCTTTGAAGCTATCGTGTGGGTTGGTTTTGCGCTGTTTGCGCTGCCTGCAGCCTGGGGGTGGCTGGCACTGACCGCGCCGGTCTTAATGTTGATCCTGCTGTGCAAAGTTTCGGGCATTCCGCTGACCGAAGCGCAAGGGCTGCGTAGTAAGGGGGAGCTATACCGCGATTATCAGCGCACGACCAGCATTTTTATTCCGTGGTTTCCAAAAAAATAAATGAGTCGCAACAGTTTTGGCATAATTTGCTTTCAATATATCTTCAGCGGCATATTTTGATTATATCAAGCCCAGTCGCTGCCGGTTTTTTAGCGGTCGGTAGCTTTTTATCTTGACTTTTAGCGGTAACATGTTACCTTATTATATTCATAATAATGTTCCTTACTCTCCAATCACACTGCAAGAAAGAATGACAAAAGAAGACACGATTAAGTTTGAAGGCTCTGTCGAAGAGTTGCTACCAAACATGACATTTAGAGTGAAATTGCAAAATGGCATGATGGTCATGGCTCATCTTTGCGGTAAAATGCGCATGAAGAATATCAGGGTGTTGGTAGGTGATAACGTAACAGTTGAAATGTCACCATATGACCTGACCAAAGCGCGCATTATTTTCCGTCAAAGATAGCAATTTCCGTAAATGGGGTTGATTTTTTTTAGCGAACTCTTTAGACTTATGCGATATTTGAGTCGAAGTACGCTTTTACACAGGTAGAAATACAGATTGCCCAGATAGCACAGTGGTAGTGCATTTGCATGGTAAGCAAAAGGTCGTAGGTTCAATTCCTATTCTGGGCAGAACACTTTATATAAAACAACAAACAAAAATGGTTACAGGAGTCCGGAGGAGATAAAATGGCAAAAGAAACTTTTCAGCGGAAGAAGCCTCACGTAAATATCGGTACGATTGGTCACGTCGACCACGGCAAAACCACACTGACAGCAGCAATTACAAAAGTGCTGGCTGAATCTGGCGGCGCTAAATTCCGTGATTATGCATCGATCGATAACACACCAGAAGAAAAAGCGCGTGGGATTACTATCAACTCAACCCACGTTGAATACGAAACAGCAAATCGTCACTATGCGCACGTTGACTGCCCAGGTCACGCCGACTATGTAAAGAACATGATCACAGGTGCTGCCCAGATGGACGGCGCAATCCTGGTTGTGGCTGCTACAGACGGTGCGATGCCGCAAACGCGCGAACACATCCTGTTGGCCCGTCAAATGCAAGTGCCTGCCATCGTCGTCTTCTTGAACAAAGTCGACATGCTCGGTGAGCAAGATGCGGAATTGCTCGACCTGGTCGAAATGGAAATGCACGAACTGTTGGAAGCTAAAGGCTACCCTAACGCGCCGATCATCAGAGGATCTGCGTTGAAGGCTCTCGAAGGGGATCCAAAGTACGTTGAAAGCATCAAAGAACTGATGAAAACTGTTGATGAGTATATCCCACAGCCAGCCCGTGAAATCGATAAGCCATTCCTAATGCCTGTCGAAGACGTGTTCTCCATTTCAGGTCGTGGCACAGTAGCTACCGGCCGGGTAGAGCGCGGTATTGTGCGTATCAACGATAAGATCCAAATTGTGGGTCTCGGCGATACACGCGATACAGTAGCTACCGGCCTTGAAATGTTTAACAAGGTCCTAGACGAAGCCCGTGCGGGTGAGAACGTCGGTATCCTGCTGCGCAGCATCGACAAAACTCAAATCGAACGCGGCATGGTATTGGCAGCTCCAGGTACATGCACGCCACATACCGAGTTCAAAGGTCCTGTATACGTGTTGACAAAAGAAGAGGGTGGCCGTCATAAGCCATTCTTCACTGGCTACCGTCCACAGCTCTATTTCAGAACGACAGACGTAACTGGCACAGTAGAGTTGCCAGCTAGCGTTGAGATGGTTATGCCTGGCGATAACGTTGAAATCACTGTGAAGTTGATTTCTCCGGTAGCCATGGAAAAAGGGATGCGTTTTGCGATTCGTGAAGGCGGCCGTACTATCGGTGCCGGTACTGTTTCCGAGATCATCAAATAGTGATGTGAGCTGGTAAAGCAAACGTCGCGCCGAAAATTTTAAGGGCACGCTGATAGCGTGCCCTTTTTAGAAGGCAAAAAGGTAAATTATTTACCGTTTTCCTGGGTGTGTAGCTCAGCTGGTAGAGCAGCGGTCTCCAAAGCCGCCGGTCGGGGGTTCGATCCCCTCCGCACTCGATGAAGTAATACAGATGTGTCATGCGATTAAGTCTAGCACATAGTGAGGTGTCAAAGTGGTAGTGGAAGTGAAGACAATGGAATTAAAGAAAGACCAGCCAGTCACAAAAACAACCAGTATTAGCGCCAAAGAGGCCTCGCTGAAGGCAGGCCAATGGAAAAACTTTCTCGGCGATATTAAAGATGAATTTAAGAAAATCAGTTGGACAAGTCCCGAAGAGTTAAGCACCTATACGAAAATTGTCGTGGCGACAACTTTCTTCTTAGGTATGGGGATTTACGTCATGGATCTGATGATTCAACTCGTGTTGGGTGGTTTGGAATTCATGATGCGTCTCATCGGGTGATTGGATTTGCTGGCTGATGTGTCTTACCAGCTGATAGCCTGGCGGGATGAAACCCTCGATATAATCTTGGGTGAGTGTTGAATCGATGAAGGATAAGCTGGAAAATAGCGGCGATAAGTGTCGAAATGCTAACCATAGCCAGCTTGCCATGAAATAACGGTGGAGCACATGCATAATTGGTATGTCGTGCAGGTCCTCTCGACGCACGAAAAAAAAGTTAAGAAAGCTTTAGAAGAGCAACGCGACCTCAAAGGTGTGGAAGATTTTATCGAAAAAGTCTTGCTGCCTGTCGAAAACGTTTCTGAAGTTAAGAAGGGTCAACAAAAAGTCGTTGAAAAGCGCCTTTGGCCCGGATATTTGCTCGTAAAAATGCACCTGACAGACGATTCCTGGCACTATGTAAAAAACACCCCTGGAGTAATCGACTTCTTAGGTGGCGAGAAACCGACGGCTCTGTCAGAATATGAAGTAGACGAAATCCTGAAAGACCTTGAAGATAAAAAGCAAAAAGTCACGCAAAAACATAAAATCAATGTCGGCGATCGCGTTAAGATCATCGACGGCGTGTTTGTTAACTTTATTGGTACTGTCACCGACGTATTCCACGACAAAGGTCGTCTGAGCCTGCTGGTCTCCATTTTCGGTCGTGAGACACGTGTCGACGATCTGGAGTTTTCGCAGGTCGAAGAGATTGCTGAGGGAGCAGAAAGTTTATAGTAAACCATACCTAAAACAGATTGTGCTTTAATCAGCATTAATCTAAACTGTTACGTAATTCAATTTCAACGCCTCTAAGATTGCGAATTCGTAATCGTCCTTAGCTGATTCAAGAGGAGATTATGTCCAAAAAAATTGTTAAGTTAATAAAGTTGCAAATTCCTGCTGGTAAAGCCAACCCAGCCCCACCAATCGGACCTGCGTTGGGTTCTGCTGGCGTTAATATCATGGCTTTCTGCAAAGAATTTAATGCTAAAACGCAAGGCATGATTGGCGACATTTTACCTGTCGTCATCACTGTTTTTGTGGATAAGTCATTTACATTCATCACCAAAAAGCCTCCTATGGCGCAAATGATTAAAAAAGCTTTAGGTGTAGAAAAAGGCTCTGCTGTGCCAAACCGCGATAAAGTCGGCAAAATTACTCGTAGCCAAGCAAGAAAGATTGCTGAAGATAAAATTCAAGATATGAATGCTACGAATTTAGATGCGGCTGTTAACTGCGTATTGGGAACAGCGCGGTCGATGGGTATTGATCTTATCGAAGAATAGGGGATAGCCCGGTTGTCACAACCGGCAGTTCCTAAAATTCACGCTGCCAGCTGTGGCAGCGTTATTAAACCACAGGCGGCCTGCTATGAGGCGCTTGGCTGAAGTGCAAGCTTCAGTACCATTATTTAACGTAGAAAAAAAAGTATATGGGTCGACCAAGTAAAAGAACTCGGGAGATAGCCAAAGGACTGGATGCTCTAAAAATTTATAGCATCGCAGAGGCTGTCGCTATATTAAAGAACTGCACGGCTGTCAAATTTGACCAGTCCGTGGATGTTTCTTTAAAGATTGGTGTTGACCCTCGTAGATCAGATCAGCATGTTCGTGGTACCGTGTCATTACCGAATGGCACAGGTAAAACGATCAGAATCCTTGTCTTCGCAAGAGGAGACAAAGTTAAGGAAGCTTTAACTGCTGGTGCCGACTACGCGGGCAACGATGAACTTTTTGAAAAAGTTAATGCGGGGTGGACAGATTTTGATGCTGTCATAGCTACCCCCGACATGATGCGCGATGTAGGTAAACTAGGTAAAGTCCTAGGACCTCGTGGTTTAATGCCAACGCCAAAAGCGGGCACTGTAACCACAGATGTCGTCAAGGCAATTCAGGAGTTGAAGGCCGGTAAAATCGAATTTAAACTCGATAGACACGGTATGATCAACGTTGCTGCTGGTAAGTTATCCTTTGCTGATGAACAGCTGGTCGAAAATATTGGTGCATTTTTGCATGCAGTACAACGCGCCAAGCCGGCCAGCGCCAGAGGGCACTACCTAAAGTCAATGTATCTCTCTTCGACAATGGGACCAGGCCTAAAGATCGATGCACGTGACCTGGATATCGCCTAAGGAGGTCAGAGAATATGAGACAAGAAAAGCAACTCCTTCTCAACGAAATCAAAGACCAGATCCATGAATATGGCTCCTTTGTGGTAATGCGTTATTTTAAGCTCAATGCTAACAAAGCCAATGAATTTCGCAGAGAAGTCGCTAAGCTAGGTGGTACAGTTGAGGTCATGCGTAAGCGCGTTTTGATCAAGGCTGCTGAATCTGCCGGTGTATCTCTCAATCTGAAAGAACTGCCAGGTCACATTGGATTGATCTATGCAGTCAACGATCCGATTGAGATGACAAAATTAGTCTTCAAATTTAGCCAAGACACTAACAAAGCAATTGATGTGGTTGGCGGGCGTTTTGAAGGTGTGATTTATAATGGTGCTGATGTTGAAAAACTGTCTAAATTGCCCGGTAAAGACGAAATGCGCGCTCAGCTGCTTAGCACATTCGAAGCACCGATGGCACAGACATTGGCAGTTATGGATGCGCTGTTAACCAGCGTTGTCCACTGCTTGAAAAACAAGTGCCAACTAGAGCAAGAAGAAAGCTCTGATCAATAAATATTGTAACACAAGCCAAGTAAATTAGTGAGGTACTACTGTGAGTAACAAAACTGAAGATCTAGTCGACGCTCTCAGCAAATTGAGCGTTTTGGAAATGTCAGAATTAAAAACTGCATTGGAAGATAAATGGGGCGTTAAAGCCGCGGCTGCTGCAACCGTAGTTGCTGCTGCACCCGTTGGAGCACCAGCAGCAGCAGCTGTTGAGTCTTCCGATTTCCAAATAACATTGGTTGATTCCCCAGCCGACAAGAAAATCGGCGTTATTAAAATTGTGCGTGAAATTACAGGTCTAGGCTTAAAAGAAGCCAAAGAACTCGTAGACAGCGCACCAAAAGTCTTGAAAGAGACAGCTCCAAAAGCTGAAGCTGACGAGATCAAGAAAAAACTAGAAGAAGTTGGCGCTAAAGTGACCCTAAAAGGTCTGTAGTCTTTAGTCCTGCTTACTTTTGACCCAGGCAAACAGCATATGCTGTTTGTTCCTGGGATTATGCATTTTTAAAAAAAATGACAATTGGCGCAAGTGGTCTGCTAAAGTATTCTCTGCCATCTTTGAATTTTTGGGTGCAAAAGTTCACAGACGTTAGAGAAGAGCATCAAACCTAAGCGTTTAATAGGTTGATGAACGGATGTTCACAAAACTTAGTCTTTAAGCTATACCAGGGAGTTCTTCACGATGTTGAAAAGGCCGCCACAACGCGTCAGCTTCATTGAAAAGAAAGAGATCATCGATTTGCCGAATCTGATCGAGATTCAAATTAAATCGTATAATCAATTTCTGCAAGCTAATAAATTTCCTGATGAAAGAGAAAGTATTGGTTTACAAGAAGTTTTCAATGAAATTTTTCCAATCAAATCCTATGATGAAAAAACGATTCTTGAGTTTATTTCATATAGTTTGGGAGTGCCGAAGTACAGCCCTGAAGAATCTATTCGTCGCGGCATCTCATACAATGTGACGCTCAAAGTCAAATTCCGTCTGACGGATGAGACGGGTATTAAAGAAGAAGAAGTCTACATGGGCACCATCCCGGTGATGACTGACAAAGGGACGTTCATCATCAATGGTGCTGAGCGTGTGATTGTTTCGCAGTTGCACCGTTCACCTGGGATATGCTTTGAGCAGGAACGCCATCTGCGCGGTAACGTCATCTACTCCTTCCGTGTCATCCCTTATCGCGGCAGCTGGCTGGAAGGTGCTTTTGATACTAACGATCTTATCCATATCTACATCGACCGCAAAAAACGCCGCCGCAAAATTCTAGCGACAACCTTTATCCGTGCTTTAGGTTTTTCTTCCAATGCTGATATCATCGAAGAATTCTTCACCACTCGCAAGCTGAAGATTAAATCTGAAAAGGAATTTGCCAAACTTGTCGGTAAAATCCTTGCCCAAGACGTGGTTGATGAAGAGAGCGGCCTAGTATTCGGTAAAGCGGCTGAGAAGCTGACTACCGCTATGCTGAAACGCATGGTTGATGCCGGCATCGATTCGATCCGCATTGCCGAAGATGCCGATGAAAATAGCCCTATCATCAAAATGCTAGCCAAAGACCCGACTGATTCCTACGAATCGGCTCTTAAAGACTTCTACCGCAAAATTCGTCCGGGCGAGCCGGCTACGCTAGCCAATGCGCGTTCGGCAATTATGCGTTTGTTCTTTGATCCTAAGCGCTACAATCTCGGACGCGTGGGCCGTTACAAGCTAAATTCGAAATTGGGCTTGGAAGTCAACGACGAAATCCTGCAAACGGTGACGCTGACCAAAGAAGATGTGATCGGTGCGCTGAAATATCTTATCCGTCTGAAAGAAGGTGCCGAAGATGTATCTGTGGATGACATCGACCATCTTGGCAATCGCCGCGTGCGCTCGGTGGGAGAGCTTATCCAGAACCAATGCCGCATCGGCTTGGCACGGATGGAGAAAATCATTCGCGAACGCATGAATCTGTTCGACTTCACTTCGGATACACTGACACCCGGCAAAATTGTTTCTGCCAAGGGCCTTTCAGGCGTATTGAAGGATTTCTTCGGACGTTCACAACTATCCCAATTCATGGACCAAACCAATCCGATCGCTGAATTGACGCATAAGCGCCGTCTTTCCTCCCTCGGACCGGGCGGCCTAAACCGCGATCGCGCCGGCTTTGAAGTGCGCGACGTGCATGCCAGCCATTATGGCAGGATTTGCCCGATTGAGACACCTGAAGGACCAAACATCGGTCTTATCACTTCGCTGTCATCCTTTGCAAAAATCAACGAATTCGGCTTTATCGAAACGCCATACCGCATTGTGAATGATCACGTCGTCACCGACGAGATCGAATACATGACGGCAGACCAAGAAGAACGCTGCGTGATCGCTCAGGCCTCGGCCCCATTAGACGACTACGGTATGTTTGCCGATCCAATCTGCTGGGCACGCTACCGCGGCGAGCCCTTCGAAGTTGAATCGGATAGAGTCACGCATATGGACGTGTCGCCTAAGCAGCTAGTGTCCATCGTGACAGGCTTGATTCCGTTCCTCGAGCACGATGATGCTAACCGCGCATTGATGGGCTCGAACATGCAACGCCAAGGTGTGCCTTTGCTTAAGCCTGAAGCGCCACTTGTTGGTACAGGCCTTGAAGCACGCGCCGCCCGTGACTCCGGTGCTGTGGTGATTGCTGCAGAAGACGGTGTGGTTGAATATGTCGATGGTTTCAAGATCGTCATCTCTCCCAAAGATAACCGTTTGGAGAAGAAGACCTACCTCTTGAAGAAGTTCCTGCGTTCCAACGCCGGCACATGCATCAACCAGCAGCCACTTTGCCAAATCGGCGACAAGATTAAAGCCGGCGATGTGATTGCTGACGGTCCAGCGACGGAAAATGGCGAAATCGCCCTCGGCAAAAACGTGCTCGTGGCCTTTATGCCATGGTTCGGCTATAACTTCGAGGATGCGATCATCATCTCTGAGAAGATGCTGCGCGAAGATGCTTTCACTTCGATATATATTGAAGAATTTGAATTGACAGCCCGCGATACCAAGCTCGGCAAGGAAGAAATCACCCGCGATATACCAAACGTCTCAGAAGAAGCTTTGGTCAACCTCGGCGATGATGGCATCATCCGTGTCGGTGCTGAAGTGAAGCCAGGCGATATCCTCGTTGGTAAAATCACACCTAAATCGGAGACAGAACTGGCTCCGGAAGAGCGCCTGTTGCGCGCCATCTTCGGTGAGAAGGCTGCCGATGTTAAGGATGCTTCCTTGACAGTGCCTCCGGGCACTGAAGGGATCGTCATGGATGTGAAGGTGTTTAGTCGCCGCGACCGTTTATCAAAGACCGATGATGAACTTGTTGAAGAGGCCTCACGCCTGAAAGATATCCAACGCGAATACAAGACAAAACAAACAGAAGTGCGCAGAGAGCGTCACGAACGTATCGGTGCGTTGCTGCTCAATGAGCTGGCTCCCGGCACGATTGTGCACCGCAAAACTGCTGAAGTCGTCATTGAAGAAGGCGAGCTGATCACACAAGAGCTGCTCGTCCTGCTCGAAAGTGACAATGTCGAAGACTTGCTCATGCCGGCCAACGACCTATACGACACGCTCAAGCAGATGCTGCATGACTATGAAATCTCGATGCAAACGCTTGACACACAGTATAAGTCGGAAGTCGAATTCATGCGCAAAGGCGACACCGATCTTGATCCGGGCATCATCCGCCAGGTTAAGGTTTATGTAGCTTCCAAGCGTAAGTTGCAAGTCGGCGATAAGATGGCCGGACGCCACGGTAACAAAGGGGTTGTTTCCAAGATTGTGCCTGAGGCAGATATGCCATATATGGAAGACGGACAGCCTATCGAAGTTATCCTTAACCCGCTCGGCGTGCCTTCACGTATGAACATGGGTCAGCTGTTTGAAACACACTTAGGCTTTGCCGCCAAACGCGCCGGTATCTACACTCAAAGTCCGGTCTTTGAAGGCTTCCCAGAGCATGTCATCTGGGAAATGATGAAGGAACAGGGGCTGTCGGCGGATGGTAAATTCTATCTGTTTGACGGTTGCTCAGGCGAACGCTTTGATAATCCTGTCGTCGTCGGATACATCTACCTGCTTAAACTAAGCCACCTTGTTGCAGACAAAATCCACGCCCGCGCGGTCGGCCCTTACTCCCTCGTCACTCAGCAGCCGCTGGGTGGTAAGGCGCAGATGGGTGGTCAGCGTTTCGGGGAGATGGAGGTCTGGGCGGCAGAAGCCTATGGCGCGGCCCACTTGCTGCAAGAGCTACTGACAGTAAAATCCGATGACGTAGCCGGTCGTACCCGCATCTACGAATCGATTGTCAAGGGTGAAAACTTGCTTAGATCCGGCACACCGGAGTCGTTCAACGTCTTGATCAAAGAGATGCAAGGGCTTTGCCTCGATATGAGAACGGAAAAGGTGATCGAGAACTAATTACCATTATATGGACAACGATGCAAATCGTTGTCCAATCTTTTTGTTCTACTGCACAGCGGTAAAATATAGATTAGCCCCGAGAGTATTCATCCGGGGTAAAAAGATAATTAAAAAAAGTTAGGGGATAGGCATGTCAGAGTATACTCAGCAAGATACGCAGTTTGATAAGTTAACGATCAAGATTGCGTCTGATGACGTTATCCGCAATAGTTGGTCGCGAGGTGAAATCAAGAAGCCTGAAACAATTAACTACCGGACCTTTAAACCTGAAAAGGGCGGCTTGTTCTGCGAAAAAATTTTTGGCCCCACACGCGATTGGGAATGTGCTTGCGGAAAGTACAAAAAGATTAAGCATAAAGGCATCGTTTGCGACCGTTGCGGCGTAGAAGTTACCCTTTCCAAAGTTAGACGCGAACGCATGGCGCATATCGATTTGGCCGTGCCCGTCGTTCACATCTGGTTCTTTAAGACCATGCCATCGCGCATCGGCAATGTTTTGGGCATGACATCATCCGATCTGGAACGCGTGATCTACTACGAAGAATATGTGGTCATCGATCCGGGCAATACAGATCTAGAGAAAAAGCAACTGCTAAATGATATCGAATACCGCGAAGCTCAGGAGAAATGGGGACGCGATGCTTTTGTGGCTAAGATGGGCGGCGAAGCGATCCGCGACTTGCTGGCTACCGAAGACCTGCAGACACAGCTCATTGACCTCAAAGAGAAACTGCGCAAGACAAAATCAATGCAAGCGCGTATGAAGCTGGCCAAGCGTCTTAAAATTGTTGAAAGCTTCGTTTCTTCCACCAACAAGCCCCAGTGGATGGTGATGTCCTGCGTACCGGTCATCCCGCCGGATCTGCGCCCGCTGGTGCCTTTAGATGGCGGCCGCTTTGCCACGTCGGATTTGAACGACCTCTATCGTCGTGTCATCAATCGTAACAACCGCTTGAAGGCTATCCTCAGATTAAAAACCCCAGAAGTCATCATCCGCAACGAAAAGCGCATGCTGCAAGAGGCAGTTGATGCCTTGTTTGATAACGGCCGGCACGGCCACCCAGTCATGGGCGCCGGCAACCGTCCGCTCAAATCCCTTTCTGAGATGCTCAAAGGCAAGCAAGGTCGTTTCCGTCAGAACCTGCTCGGTAAGCGCGTTGACTACTCCGGTCGTTCCGTCATCATCGTCGGTCCCGAATTGAAATTCAACCAGTGCGGTCTGCCCAAGCTGATGGCGCTTGAACTATTCGAGCCGTTCATCGTGAAGCGCTTGAAAGATCTTGGCTATGTATACACCATCCGTTCCGCCAAGAAGATGATCCAGCGCCATGCTGAAGAAGTGTGGGACGTATTGGAAGATATTATTAAAGGGCATCCTGTGCTGCTTAACCGTGCACCAACGTTGCACCGTTTGGGCATCCAGGCCTTTGAGCCGGTGCTCATCGAAGGTAAAGCCATCCGTATCCACCCGCTGGTATGCGCGGCTTTCAACGCCGACTTTGACGGTGACCAGATGGCCGTCTATGTGCCGCTATCCGTCGAAGCTCAGCTAGAAGCTAAGCTGCTGATGATGGCGCCGGACAATATCTTCCTGCCATCTTCTGGTAAGCCTGTGGCCGTACCGTCGCAAGATATGACCCTTGGCTTGTATTATCTGATGTGCGATCCGATGTATATGCCGGAGGACTACGGCAAGCAGACGCGCGTGTTCCGCGATACGCAGGAAGTGCTGCAAGCGCTATACAATAGTGGCAGCTATAACTGGTATGAAAAAGCCGTAGGCGATAATTCGTATTACAACCGCGGTATGCGTATCCACGAGCTGATCAAATTGCGTACCGATGATGGCAGCATCATCGAGACAACACCTGGGCGTGTGCTCTTCAATACCATCGTGCCAAAAGAGCTCGGCTTCCAGAATTACAGCATGCCCAAAAAGAAAATGGGCGAATTGATCATGCAGTGCTACAAGAAAGTCGGTCTTGAAGCTACTGTGCGTTTCCTTGACAACCTGAAGTCGCTAGGCTTCGCTGAAGCCACCCGGGCTTCCTTGTCGATGGGTGTATGCGACGTACGCATTCCTGTCAATAAGCAGAAGATCATTGACGAAGCACACGAGCGTGTGTCTCAAGTTAAGAAGCAATACGAAGATGGTATCATCACCGAAGGTGAGCGCCATTCCAAGACGATCAGCATCTGGACCGAAGTCTCAGACACCTTGTCGGAAGACCTCTTCAAGCTCATCAGTGAAGTTAAAGACGGCAAGAAGAATCCATTGTACCTGATGATGGACTCCGGTGCGCGCGGTAACAAATCGCAGATCAAACAGCTCGGCGCTTTGCGCGGCTTGATGGCGAAACCATCAGGGGCGATCATTGAATCCCCAATTACCTCAAACTTCCGTGAAGGCTTGACGGTACTTGAGTTTTCCATCTCCTCCCACGGTGCGCGTAAAGGGTTGGCGGATACGGCGCTTAAAACGGCCGACTCCGGTTACCTCACCCGCCGTCTGGTCGACGTGGCACAGGACGTGATCATTACGGAACCTGATTGCGGCACGCTGAATGGCATCGACGTATGTGCCATCAAACAAGGCCAGGAAGAACTCCTGCCATTGAAGGATCGTATCTTCGGACGTACCGTTTGCGACGATATCTTCCTGCCTGGCGATAGCACCGTAGTATTGGCCAAATCAGGCGACACGCTGAATATCCAACAAGCTGAAGCCATCGATGACTCCGGTATTGAAAACGTTAAAATCCGCTCGGTATTGACTTGTGAAACACGCCGCGGGGTATGCGCTAAATGTTACGGCGTCAACCTGGCCAATGGCCGCAGTGTCAGCATGGGTGAAGCTGTCGGTATCATCGCCGCCCAGTCGATCGGTGAACCGGGCACCCAGCTCACGATGCGTACCTTCCACTTGGGTGGTATTGCCTCTGCCGGTCTGACACCTGAAATCGTTTCTGAAGTCGAAGGCTTGCTGATCTATACCGATCTGCGTACCGTGCAGAATGCTGAAGGTCAGTGGGTAGCGCTTAATAAAAACGGTTACCTCAACATCGTCCGCGATGAAGGCCGTACGCTTGAAGAATACAAAAAACTCCTCGGCACTAAGTCCATTGAGGCCTTGCAGACTTTCAAAGTCGAACTCGGCACCAAGATCTTGCTGGCCGATGGCTCGAAAGTCAAGACCGGCATTAAAGTCGCGGAATGGGAACAACATAATATCCCGATCATTTGCGACCGCCCAGGCTATGTGAAATATGAAGACTTAGTTGAAGGGATCTCCACTGAACGTGACGTCAACAAGCAGACCGGCCAGACCGAGCTGATTGTTAAACAACACCGCGGTGAATTGCATCCTCAGATCGTCATCTATTCTGATAAAGCCTGCAAAGAATTGGTGGGTACCTACCCACTGCCTTCAGGCGCCATCATCTCGGTAGAAGAAGGTCATTATTCGACTGCCGGTACGTTGCTAGCCAGGTTGCCGGGCGTGGCCATGAAGACCAAGGATATCACGGGCGGTCTGCCGCGGGTAGCCGAGCTCTTCGAAGCACGCAAGCCAAAAGAATCGGCTGAAATCGCCAAGATCGACGGTGTGGTCGACTTCCGCGGCGTCCAGAAGAACAAGCGTATCGTCGTGGTGCATGATGAAGATTCAGGCATGGAAGAGGAACATCTAATCCCTCATACCAAGCACTTAATCTGCCAGCGCGGTGACCATGTCATTAAGGGGCAACAGCTGACCGATGGCGTCGTCATCCCGCACGAAATCCTTGAGATTTGCGGTGTGCGCGAATTGCAGAAATACCTGGTCAACCAGGTACAAGAAGTATATCGTCTGCAGGGTGTGGACATCAACGATAAGCACATCGAGATCATCGTACGTCAGATGCTCAAGAAAGTGCGCGTCGTCGACCCAGGCGATACCAGCTTGCTGTTTGGCGAAGAGATTGATAAGAAGGAATTCGAACTGGAGAATGCCAAGGTAACGAGAGAAGGCGGCAAAGCGGCGCAAGCCACACCGGTCCTGCTCGGTATCACCAAGGCGTCTCTCAGTACCGAATCGTTCATCTCGGCGGCTTCGTTCCAAGATACGACACGCGTATTGACAGAAGCGGCTTGCGCCGGTAAGACAGACTACCTGCTCGGCTTCAAAGAAAACGTCATCATGGGTCATATCATCCCTGGTGGCACAGGCTTTGAACGCCATAAGCGCGTCAAGAAGTTTGTCGACCGCGAACTGGAAGCCGAACTCGTCTTCGACTTCGAAGATACAGCGCCAGCTGCTTAACGTCGCTTCAAATGACAGCGTAGAAAATACAGGGGAGTCCTCACGGACTCCCTTTTTTTTGCTTGCAGATGAAGCGGATAAAAGGGATATAGTGGACAGCAATACAGAAGAAAGATGTATCTTCTCAAAAAATGCTGGGATTAGACCCCAATTCGTACGGCCGAAAATCTATGAAAGTGGCAGGGAGCTGCGATTCGAGCGATTTGTATTGATTTCTCTAAACGTTGATATCGATAAACTTGGAAAAATTGGGGTCTGGCTCAGGGTCTTTTGATTAAAAAGTTTTGATAGCCTATTTAGTGATATAAACTCGCCGTGCCAGAGCGCGCGTCCGATTTGGCATGATGTCTTTTTTGCTGAGACCCGTTAAGGAGCGGCCATATTTGTAGCCCATGGTGTAGTGCCAAGGGCACAAACCATGGTTATCATAAGAAAGAAAAACAGCCCCGAGGGGGCTTTGTAATTGTTTTTTGATTTTCATCCTTGCTGATAGCAGTGAAGGAATTATAACGCCCCTCTGGGGCTGGATTGCTTTGGGATGGTGACCCACGGTTTGCGTTGTTGACGCTACACCGTGGGCTACAAATATGGCCGCCCCTTGACGGGGCTTAGCAGCAAATGCATGCTGGCCGAAGTTAAACCAATATCCGTGCTACCTATCAAATCTTTTTAATCAAAACGGCGTGGATCTGGCTTGGCATTCGTGTATGCTGCCCTTTAGCTATTCAGCCAGCATCCTTTGACCTTCGGCGCACTTACTATGGAAATAACTGAATACCAAGCCTGACCCCTGTCATGACCCCTGTCCCTGTCATGTTATAACGCAGCAACTAGCGGTGCTCTGATCTTCATCTGATGAATTCTCTAAAGATAGAGCAAAGTGCCCAATTTTATTTCCCACCACCTTTTCAAGCGGCAAAATCTGTTCAGGTAAAAGAGGTTCGTTGTTTGCCATCGCATACAGGAAGGCAAAGATTTTTGCATGTTCAATATATTCATTTTCTCCCGAAATACATGCCCTTGCTTGCAGCGCCTTTTCAACTTCTTTTAAACGAGAGGTGTTGCTGAGCTCGATACGTTCCTGCATGAAACACGACTGATATGATTTGAAGTTTTTAAAAAGGTCCCCATATTCTGAAGCTGGAATCAAGCGCGCACGGGAGCCAACGGGAGAAATCATGATCACTGTAGGATTGACCCCACTATGCGCAGCGGCAAGCATGTCAGGATATGAAGCTTCATAGGTTGGAGGGGGGAGATATACATCATTGAATTCTGAACTGGCTGAAGACATAAGCTTTCCCTTTGCTGCGGTGTGGAATCTTGCGTTTTAAAAAATATCTGTATTTTTGTCTACTTATAGATTACCTTTTAGTCTTTGTGCCTGTCGGGGCATCAATCATCCCGCACATGTGCGGTCGAATTTTTCTGACCCCTTTTCGGATTTAGCATCCATCGCAATGAACGGTTTAATCTAGAAACGGCAGTTTTAGACAGCAAAGTGATATAAGATCGTAAGTCAGAATCGCTTGTGGTGAGTGATCATATACAAAAGGTGAAGGGCTCACTAATACAAGCGATTATGGCTTAGATGGTTGTGTCAATTTGCCGTCTTCAACTGCTGTTTTTAGGCCTAATAGGTTTTTGAAAGATTAGGTGGATTTTTTTAAAAGATTACTACCTTCTTCAGGCGTTCGAGATTGAAGTGCTTGCTCTTTGATGCCCTCTGCCTCAGAATTGAGTTTTCCTTCTGCTTCAGTAGCAACGGTTCCTGTTTTTTCAGTATTTTGGACCGTATTAGTGATTGCTGTCTTGTCGTTTTCAAGTTTCTCTGCTTTTTGTGAAATCATGTGAACGACAATTCCATCTGGAAAAACGCGTTCACGTCCTTCATCTGGCATTGGAATGCCACCCACTTGAAATGCTCGTTTGATTAAACGAATGACTGAGGACCTAACTTTCAACCAACTGTGTTTTTTTCCATCAAGCCAAAAATAGATTCGGAGATTCACTGTAGTGCTGCTTAAGCTATCAACTAAAACCCATGGCTCAGGATCGCTTAGGACCGCGGGATGTTCCTTGAGAATTTTTAGTGTAATTTCTTGAGCATCTGAAATGGGGCTCATCGCGCAAATGAGTACCTAGCCGAGGAGAACGAAGAAATGGGGCTAGTTTAACTAGTTGAAAAAGAGAAGCAGACAATTTATTAAATCCTTCGACAAAAAAGGAGATTTAATATGCCTGCTTCACTGCTTTACCATACCAATCAGATCGAAGATGTTCAAGTCCTGAATCGTGAATATCATGAAGACAAAATACTTTTCGAGGCGCTTCTTCAACCCAAAAAAACACTTTGTCCTTGCTGTGGGAACAGTGAATCCATATCGAAGGGACTGAAGTTACGTAGGCTTCGCATGGCCCCTCTAGGGAACAAAATGGCTTTTCTCAACCTGCGGCTACATCGTCTTCAATGCGTCAATTGCCTACACGTTTGGTGGCCCCCGATTCCCTTTGTCAAGCCCAGAAAGCGTTATACCACTTCCTTTGAGAAGTTTGTCATTAATCTTATGGGGTTTGCAACAATAGAACATGTGGCAAAATTCCTTGGGGTTTCTTGGAGTCTCGTGAAGGGTATACATAAAGCATATCTTCAGAGGGAGTATAAGAGTTTCGATTTTACATCCCTTCGATACGTGGGCATCGATGAGTTTAGTATTCGAAAAGGGCATGAATACATGACGATTTTCATCAACCTTGAGACAGGAGAAATCATTCACGCCGTAGAAGGTAAAAGCATGGGAAGCGTAATCCCATTCCTCTTAGAGTTGAAGGAAAAGGCTTTACAGCTCAAAGCGATGGCTATGGACATGAATGCAGCCTATGCATCAGCTGTACAAAATCATTTACCGGATGTTGACATAGTATTTGATCGATTTCATGTCGTGGCATTATTGAATACGGCAATCGAGGAAATCCGGAGAGATCAGCAGGCAAAATGCAATGAAGTTGGCTTAAGAGTCATTAAAGGAATGAGATTTTTACTTTTAAGGAACTATGAAAAACTTGATTCTAAGAGAAAAAGTAGTTTGGAATGCCTTTTAGAAGTAAATCAACCGATAGCCTTGGCTCATGCAATGAAGGAGCAAATTCGTCAATTTTGGTCTAAACAGACGGTGAAAGAGGGGGCTAGATTTCTTGCTTGGTGGATAATGGATACTATGGAGTCAGGGATACATGAGCTGGAGAAGGCAGGAAAAACCCTGCTTAGGCATTGGCAAGGATTGGTAAACTATTTTAAACATCCCATCACCAATGCAAAGACTGAGGGGATCAATAACAAGATTAAAACAATGAAGCGCCAAGCTTACGGATTTCGAGATATGGAGTATTTTAAATTACGTCTCTATAGTTTACACAAAGTTAGGTACTCATTTGCACGATGAGCCTGAAATGGCACTTCCATAGCCGATCCCTATTATAAAATCTTCTCTTCGATTCGGATTGCTAGTGTAATTGCGTATATTACTTTTATAAACTTTTGCATTCGGTATTTGCACATAATTTCCATCTAAAGTTATTAAAATTGTGCTTCGAACCGTAAGACTTTGTACATATCCTGTGATCCCATCAATTTCAATCAAATCCCCTCCTTGAAATGGATTGTAAATACTAAGAAAAATACTGGCCAAAAGATTTTCTGTAATATCTTTAAAAGCAATTCCCAAGATAATGCCCAGCAAACCAGTTCCTCCAATCACAGTCAGCGCAATGTCCGTTAATCCCATTAAATGAAAAACAGTATATAACCCAATCAGGGAAATTACTAAACCTATACCCCAGATAACCACCCGTTGAAGAAGAGGGTTTTTGAGCCTATTCTTCAAAATCAAGCGAACTAAATACGTGATGCCTTTTACGCCAAACCAAGTAATTACTAAAATAAGTAAGCCAAAAAAAATTGAAGGAATTGTCCGCAGTAACCTGCGCCACTGTTCAAGCAATCCAGCAATGACTGGCTGAAAATCGGAAATGGAAGGTGACATAACTTGAATTTTATTAACTACGGCTACAGTGTCTTGCGTATTATGAGCCAACTCTCCAGCCCATTTTTTGAATTCATCAGTCTTAGTTTTACCCTCTAAGAAAACAACGCCATCTTTTACGTTTACAATTGGATCAAGAAACCAGTTTGTAGACTTTAATATGTTTTCAAGCCGTTGGCTAATTTCATAATCGAGAGCTTTGGGCTTAACATCTATTTTTACAGGAAGCTGTAGAGAGTCTGTCGTTTTGCTAGTTTCTTTTTTTTCTTTCATGGGATGCATATCTTCTTGAACGAATGCCGAAACTGGACACAAAATAAAAAAAAAGGCAACTATTGTAAGAAAAATGTTGGAATAATACATGAGTGGATTTTTATAAATCATGTTATGGACCTATTCAGTTTAAGCTATTTAAGTTTGTCTCTGGTAATCAGCTTGTCGTTACCCATAACTATCAATCGAATATTTTAATTCATTTTTTGGGCCATCCTCGCCTATTCGGTCAAGAAAGCAAAAAGAGAGGAACTCCTACGGAGTTAAATGCAATTATTCGTTTTCCCATAGTTGCGGCTGTCTTCGCTTTCGCTCGCGAGCCTTAACTACGGGCTACAAAGAGATCAATCTGCAAGACCTCAAAAGAACTCATGGCCTATGTAGCAGCAGAGAAGTTAGATTAATAAACCTTATTGTGAATATATTTCAAAGCTTTTTTGGGCT